>CAIKVZ010000097.1 GCA_903830985.1 uncultured beta proteobacterium | reverse complement strand
CTTCAAGGAGGCCGAGCTCGCGCAGAAGTATCTGGCGGCGCTCGATGGGCTGGAAAAGACCTACAAGGCGATCGGCAATCTGGATGGCGTCGTGCATCTGCGCGAGGAGCGCGACGCGGTGAAGCAATCGGGCGCGACGACGACCCACGCCGACAAGGAACTCGTGGAGCTGCGCGAAAAATATGTCAAAGCCCTCGCGGTGATCGACGATGGCATGAAGGCGGTGAAAGCGAGGGTGGCGGCCGGCATCACCAAGCAGGTCCGCGAGCAGGAGGCCGCGCTGACCAAGGCGGGCAAGGTGGACGCAGCCCTGGCCCTGCGCGCAGAGGGCGAGCAGCTGATCCTGGAATACTCGAGCGGAGCGGCCGCGGCAGCCGTGCCCTTCAGTGAGGATCCCCGCACCAGCAGCAAGCCGGACTATCAACCGCTGGGGCCCATCAAGATTCCCGCCGATAAGCCGGCGCTGGTTGCCAAGCCGTTCGAGATCAAGGGCCGCTGGCTGGAGAACATGACCCTGCCGGTAGCCAAGCAGCGGATCCGCGAGCCCATTGTCATCGGCGACCGGATGCAGCACAAATGGCCGCTGATTGTCGTGCCCGCCGGCAGCTTCTGGTCGGGCGCGGACAAGGGGCGCGTCGAACTCTCAGGCTGCAACTTCGTGGCCTCTAACGTCCAGTTTGAAAAACTCCAGCTCGGTGCCGACCATGCCTGCGTGTATTACTTCCAGCACTGCGATTTCACCCACTGCCACTTTGACAAGGTGGGTATCTGGCACGGAGGTGACCTGCAGGCGAAGTTCTACTTTGAGGCTTGCCTCATCAAGGGCAGCTTCGCCGCATCCATCAACGTCGAGCAGTATGGCTATCGCGTGCAGGACAGCGTGCTCACCGGCATCGACCTGCCCACGATGCATTTCCAGAAGAACCAGCCGGCCAATTACCTGAACAACTCCTGGCTGCGCCTGTACCATTGCCGCTTCATCAAGTGCAAAGTTCCGCTGAGCTTCGTGCTGCTGACCCGCGATTGTGTGTTTGAAAGCTGCACCTTCAGCAATGATCTGGAGAAGCAGGACGATGGCGAGATCACCACCCCGATCGAAATCACCCTGTTCATGAAGGACTTCAAAGCCAAACTACCCGCTCCACCCGACCACGTCACGCTGGTCAGCAAGGCGGAGTCGGACTTGGCGGGCGTGGTGATTCCCACGGCGGCATCGCTGACCCAGTGAGGCGCAAGGCGTGCTGCTATGCGACGGGAGGCTTGACTCAGAGCCCGCCTGAAGGCGTGACTGCCTACGCTGGAATCGACGTTGCATAGGGAGGTATGTAGTACCGCCTTCAGGCGGTATCTTCCCTCACCTGTCACCCGAAACGACGCTTAGAGTAGGGTTACACCCCATAGCCGCGCCCGCCGCTTTGCCCCAGCATTCATGTGTTAGGAGCAAGTCATCCCTCCTCCGCAATACCATCCACTTCACACCCCATCACGATATGTTACAACGCATCAAGGAACTCTATGGCGATCAACTGCATGCCGCGGACGGCAACATCGGCAAGAT
>CAIKVZ010000096.1 GCA_903830985.1 uncultured beta proteobacterium | reverse complement strand
GTGCCTTGCGAGCCCTGGTCGACGCGCAGCGAGGTGTCCTTCACGTCGCTGGCCTTTTCGCCGAAGATGGCGCGCAGCAGCTTTTCTTCCGGCGTGAGCGTGGTCTCGCCCTTGGGCGTGACCTTGCCCACCAGCGTGTCGCCAGGCTGCACTTCAGCGCCGACGAAGATGATGCCCGACTCGTCCAGACGATTGAGCTGTTGCTCGCTCAGGTTCGGAATGTCGCGGGTGATTTCTTCGGCACCGAGCTTGGTATCGCGCGCCATGGCGACGAGCTCTTCAATGTGGATCGAGGTGTAGCGGTCTTCTGCGACGACGCGCTCGCTGATCAGGATCGAATCCTCGAAGTTGTAGCCGTTCCAGGGCATGAAGGCCACCAGCATGTTCTGGCCCAAGGCCAGTTCGCCCATGTCGGTGGAGGCGCCGTCGGCCACCACGTCACCCTTGGCCAGCCTGTCGCCGATCTTGACGATGGGACGCTGGTGGATGTTGGTGTTCTGGTTGGAACGCTGGTACTTGATCAGGTTGTAAATGTCGACACCGACTTCACCGGCCTGCGCTTCCGCGTCGTTCACGCGCACCACGATGCGGGTGGCGTCGACATAGTCGACCACACCGCCGCGGGTGGCTGTCACCACGGTGCCGGAGTCGACAGCCGAGACGCGCTCGATGCCGGTGCCGACGAAGGCTTTCTCGGGACGCAACACGGGAACGGCCTGACGCTGCATGTTGGCGCCCATGAGCGCGCGGTTTGCATCGTCGTGCTCAAGGAACGGCACCAGGGATGCGGCCACCGACACGATCTGCGCCGGGGACACGTCCATGTACTGCACGCGCTCGGGACCGCACAGAATGGATTCGCCTTTTTCCCGCGCCGACACCAGATCGCCGGTGAGCTTGTCGCCGCTGTCCAGTTCCGCGTTCGCCTGGGCGATCACGTACTTGCCTTCTTCGATCGCCGACAGGTAGTCGATTTCACGCGAGACCTGGCAGTCGGCCACGCGACGGTACGGGGTTTCGATGAAGCCGTATTCGTTCAAACGGGCGTACAGCGCCAGCGAGTTGATCAGGCCGATGTTCGGGCCTTCAGGCGTTTCAATCGGGCAGACGCGGCCGTAATGCGTGACGTGCACGTCGCGCACTTCGAAGCCGGCGCGCTCGCGCGTCAAACCGCCCGGGCCAAGGGCCGAGACGCGACGCTTGTGCGTGATTTCCGACAGCGGATTGGTCTGGTCCATGAACTGCGACAGCTGCGAGGCGCCGAAAAATTCCTTCAGCGCGGCCGAGATCGGCTTGCTGTTGATCAGGTCGTGCGGCATCAGCGGCTCTTGCTCGGCCTGACCCAGACGCTCCTTCACGGCCTTCTCGATGCGCGCCAGACCGGTGCGGTACTGGTTTTCGGCGAGTTCGCCCACGCAACGCACGCGGCGATTGCCCAGGTGGTCGATGTCATCGACTTCACCGCGGCCATTGCGCAAGTCCACCAGGATCTTGACCACGGCGAGGATGTCCTCGTTGGTCATGACCAGCGGGCCTTCGGAACCGGCGCGTCCCACCTTGGCGTTGAACTTCATGCGGCCCACGCGCGACAGGTCGTACGTGTCCGGGTTGTAGAACAGCCGCTGGAACAGCGCCTGCACTGCGTCTTCTGTCGGCGGCTCGCCGGGGCGCATCATGCGGTAGATGGCCACGCGTGCGGCGAACTCGTCCACGGTCTCGTCGATGCGCAGCGTTTGCGACATGTACGGGCCCTGATCCAGCTCGTTGGTGTAGATGCACTGCAGCTCGGTGATGCCGGCTACGCGCAGCTTCTTCAGCAGGACTTCGGTCAGCTCGTCGTTTGCCTTGGCGATGATCTCACCGGTGTCGGCGTCGACGATGTTGCGCGCCGCAACGCGCCCGATCAGGAAGTCTTCAGGCACGCTGATGTGCGTGGTGCCGGACTGTTCCATTTCGCGCGTGTGGCGCACGGTGATGCGCTTGTCCTTGGCGACGACCACCTTGCCCGACTTGTCGGTGATGTCAAAGCGCGCCACTTCGCCGCGCAGACGCTCGGCGACGAATTCCATTTGCGCACCGCTGTCCATCAGACGGAAGTTGTCGTTGACGTAGAAGTTCGCTAGGATCGATTCGGGGTTCAGGCCGATGGCCTTGAGCAGAATCGTCACCGGCATCTTGCGCCGACGGTCGACGCGGAAATACAGGATGTCCTTGGGGTCGAACTCGAAGTCGAGCCAGGAGCCGCGGTAGGGGATGATGCGCGCCGAGAACAGCAGCTTGCCCGAGCTGTGCGTCTTGCCCTTGTCGTGTTCGAAGAACACGCCGGGCGAACGGTGCAGTTGGGACACGATCACGCGCTCCGTGCCGTTGATGATGAAGGAGCCCTTGTCGGTCATAAGCGGCACTTCGCCCATGTAGACCTCTTG
Source organism: uncultured beta proteobacterium (assembly GCA_903830985.1). GTDB lineage: Bacteria > Pseudomonadota > Gammaproteobacteria > Burkholderiales > Burkholderiaceae_C > CAIKVZ01. The sequence goes on along the minus strand of CAIKVZ010000096.1, from coordinate 2,890 downwards.
CTCCTTGACTTCCTTGATGACCTTGTTTTGCGCCGTCGACGAATCGCGGTCGTAAATGATGAGCTGAACCTTGGCGCGCACGGCCGAGGCGTAGGTCAAACCGCGGGTCTGGCATTCGCGCACGTCGAAACCGGGCTTGGCCAGGTTGTACTCGACGTATTTCATTTCCACAAAACCGTTGTGCGAAACGATGGGGAAAGCCGCCTCAAAGGCCGCTTGCAGCCCTTCGTTGGTGCGTTTCCTGGGACCCACTGCGGCTTGCAGGAACGCGGTGTACGCGTCTTTTTGCATTTGCAGCAGGTAAGGAATTTCAAGCACGCTTTCGCGGCTGCCGAAACTCTTGCGGATGCGTTTGCGTTCGGTATAGGTATAGGCCATGAGATCTCCGGGCTAAGACTTGAGGTCTGGGTCTGCAACAACTGGGAAGCTGAAATCCGAACCAGGGTTCAGACAATGCGGCGTGGGACGTGGCCAGGCCGCACCGTGGGTTTCAGCATTCTTGGTGGTTGGCCTCTACCAACCATGGCGGACAGCTGCGCATTGCACGCAGCCCGAACCAAGGCGTCTCCTGCAGTCGGGATCAGAAGACACTCGAAATTGCCGTGGTCATCGGCAATTACGGGTGCACTCTGAAAGCGCAAAAGCTGGTTCGAGAACCAGCTCCGTGTAAATCGAGGTTGGAGCGCAGCGAGCCGCGCTCCAAACCGATTTACTTCAACTCAGCTTTAGCGCCGGCGTCGAGCAGCTTCTTCAGAGCGGCATCAGCGTCAGCCTTGGAAACGCCTTCCTTGACGTTCTTCGGAGCACCATCCACCAGGTCCTTGGCTTCCTTCAGGCCCAGGCCCGTGATTTCGCGCACGGCCTTGATGACGGAGACCTTGGCGGCGCCAGCGTCAAGCAGCACCACGTTGAATTCCGTCTTCTCTTCCACCACCGCAGCGGCAGCGCCGCCAGCAGCAGGAGCCGACATGGCGGCAGCGCTCACACCAAACTTCTCTTCGATGGCTTTCACCAGGTCGTTGAGTTCCATGACCGTCATGCTGTCCAGCGCGGTCAAAAATGCGTCTTTTTCGAATGCCATTTTGATTTCCTTCAATCAGTTGGGGACAGAAGCAGCGATTACTGCACTGTCCAACACTATTTCACTCAGGTCTAGCTGCAATTCCGGCACTCAGGCGGGAACTGCTTCCGGTGCGGCCTCTTCGGCCACGGCACCAGCGCCTCTTTGCTCCGCCAACGCAGCCAGCACACGTGCCGTACGCGAAATCGGGGACTGCAACAAGCCCACCAACTGAGCCAACAACACTTCCTTGGAAGGGATGCTTGCCAGTTGCTTGACGCCGTTCACGTCGAGGATCTTGCCGCCATAAACGCCGGCACGAATCACCAACTTGTCATTGGTCTTCGCGAACTCGGCCACCACTTTCGCGGCAGCCACGGCATCTACGGAAAAGCCATAGATCAACGGACCGGTCATCTGCTCGGAGCCGACTTCAAAAGCGGTACCTGCGACAGCGCGGCGTGCCAGGGTGTTCTTCAGAACACTCAGGGTCACACCGGCACCACGCGCTTCGGCACGCAATTTGGTCATGGCAGCGACCGTGATACCACGGTACTCTGCCAGCACGAGCGTTTGAGCTTTTGCGGCGAGGCTGGTCACTTCGGAAATGACCGCTTCTTTCTCACTGCGATTTAGACTCAAGGTCTACTCCTTCAAAATGTGCTCTCCGGCCGTAACCATCGAGCACGCCACATTGCAGCGACCAACTGTTGCAGGAATGAATTCCTTGATGCAGCGGGATCGCCATCTGCGTTGGCTGTTCACGAATTAAGTGCAGAACTGCACGCCAACGGTCTCGGATGGCCTGGTGCGGTTTCGCAACCGTTCCAGCCCACCACATCGAACCGGCCTTGCGGTCAGTTCAAATCTTTTTCTACCCGACTCAGGCAACGATGGTCTGCGTGTCCACACGCACACCCACGCCCATGGTGCTGGAAACGGCCACTTTGCGCAGGTACAAACCCTTGCTGGTTGCTGGCTTGGCCTTGTTCAACGCGTCCACCAATGCCACCAGATTGCCTTGCAGCTTGTCCGAATCGAACGAGCGCCGACCAATGGTCGAATGCACAATACCGGCCTTGTCGACACGGAACTGCACCTGACCGGCCTTGGCATTGCGCACGGCCTGGGCCACGTCCGGAGTCACGGTTCCGACCTTGGGATTGGGCATCAAACCGCGCGGGCCAAGAATCTGGCCCAGCGTACCGACGACGCGCATCGCGTCCGGTGCGGCGATCACCACGTCAAACGGCATATTGCCGGCCTTGACCATGGCAGCCAGATCGTCCATGCCGACGATGTCAGCGCCAGCGGCCTTGGCTTCTTCAGCCTTGGCACCCTGGGCGAACACCGCGACGCGCTTGACCTTGCCGGTGCCGTTGGGCAGCACGACCGCGCCACGCACGACCTGATCCGACTTCTTCGCGTCGATGCCCAATTGCACTGCCACGTCGATGGATTCATCGAACTTGGCATTGGCGCAATCCTTGACGAGGCTCAGGGCATCAGCCAAAGGGTACAACTTGTTGGAGTCAACCTTGCCTTGAAAGGACTTTTGTTTTTTGGTGAGTTGGGTCATTTGACACCTTCCACATTCACGCCCATGGAGCGAGCTGAACCGGCGATGGTACGAACTGCAGCGTCCATGTCGGCCGCGGTCATGTCTTTCATCTTGGTCTTGGCGATTTCTTCCAACTGGGCACGGGTGATGGTTCCAACCTTGGCGCTGTGCGGCGTGGCGGATCCCTTGTCCAGCTTGATGGCCTTCTTGATCATGTAGGTCGCGGGAGGCGTACCCATCTTGAAGGTGAAGCTCTTGTCTGCATACGC
>CAIKVZ010000095.1 GCA_903830985.1 uncultured beta proteobacterium | reverse complement strand
TGAACAACGGCTTGCGCGACGCCGGAGAAAAAGGCATTGCCAATGTGCCCGTCACCCTCACGGGCACCGACCAGAGCGGTGTGGCGGTGAACCGCAGCGCGACGACCGACGCCAGCGGCAACTACCTGTTTGACGATCTGCTCGAAGCCAGTGCCGGCGGCTACACCCTGAACCAGGGCGCGATTCCCGCGGCCTCGGGTGTTTACCAGGACGGGCGCGACAGCGTCGGCAATGCCAGCGTTGCCGCAGGCGACGCTGTGTCCGTGATGGACCGCATCTCGGCCATACGCATCGCCGCAGGGCAGCAGGCCACTGGCTACAACTTCGGCAAGACCCAGGGCGCCACCATCGCCGGTCTGGTCTACGTCGACCGGGACCGCAACAACGCACTGGACGCGAGCGACACGGCGCGCATTGCCGGCGCTGTGATCCGCCTGGTGCAGGGCGGGAGTTGCGACGCGGGCACGGTGTTGCAGACCACCACGAGCGCGGCCGACGGCACGTACAGCTTCAATCACGTCGCTATCGGCGGCAACTACCTGGTCTGCGAGACCCAACCCCAGGGCTACGGCAACGGCAACGCCAAGGGAACCCCTGGCAGCAACGCCATCACCCTCACGAACCTGGCGGCCAGCGGCAGCGCCGACAACCACTTCGGCGAATGGCTGGGGTCGATTGCCGGCTACGTCTATCAGGACAGCAACGGCAACGGCCTGCGCGACGCCGCCGAACCCGGCATCACCGGCGTGGGCGTGACGCTCAGCGGAGTCGACTACAGTGGCAGCGTACTCAAGCGCAGTCTGGTGACCGACGGCGCCGGCTACTACCGGTTCGACGATCTGCTGGCGGCGGGGCCGGCGGGCTATGCCGTGACCGAACAGCTGGCGCAGCCGTATGCGCCGGGAACGCAGATTTCCACCTACAACGGCGTGACCAACGTTGGCACCATCGCCGGCGTCCCCAGCGGCAGCGCCACTTTGGTTTCGGTGTTGCCCAGCGCCGTGAGCGCTATCGCGCTGCCCGCCGGCGGGCAGTCGGTGGAGAACAATTTTGGCGAAATGCTGGTGCTGGCGCCGGACTTGGTGGTCACCAAGACGGCTGGCAAGTCGGTCTTCACGGAAGGCAATCTGGCGATCTACACGATTCAGGTGATGAACCAGGGCCCGGCTCCGACGGTGGGTCGCTACACCGTGGTGGATCGCTTGTCGGCTGCCACGCAGCCCGCCAAATGGTCGATGGAATCGGCCGCCGGCAGCGGCTGGACCTGCACGATTGCCGCGGACAAGTTGCAGCTCAGCTGCGACAGCACCCAGGTGCTGGCCGCCGGCCAGACGAGTCCATCGACGATCCAGTTGAGCGTTTCCATCGCCCAAGGCGCGGCGGCGCTGGGCACCTTGCGCAACAGTGTGAGCGTGTCCGGTGGCGGTGAACTTCCGGACAAGGCCCCTCAGGCGAGTGAGCTGGCCTCGCCCAAGCCCTGCGCTGCGAGCCCCGAGTTCAACGCCTGCCAGACGACGACGGGCGTGCAGATCTCTGCCGGCCTGGACGGCCATGTATGGATCGACGGCGGCAACAAGTTGGTGCTCGACGGCAGCGACAAGCTCCTGCCCGGCTGGATCGTAGAGGTCTATGACGTCGGTGCGACGCCCGCCGCTGGCAAGAGCTTTACCGAACTGGTGCGCGGCGGCTTGCCGACAAGAACCACCACCACGGATGCCCAGGGCCATTACCAACTGTGCGGTATGGAGCCCGGCTCGCAGTACCGCGTGCTGTTCCGCGATCCGGCAAACCGCATCGCCTTCCCCGGCGCGGTGACGAACGAAGCGGGTCGCGTGACAGGGGCCGACTACTGGTCCCAGGTCAAGACCGTGGAAGGCTTTCAGGTGCTGCAGCTCACCCTGCCATCGGCTCCTGCGGGCGCCAGTTCCGCTGCCTGCAACGTCACGGCCACCGAACAGTCACTGCCGCTGGACCCCAACGGTGTGGTCTACGACAGCAAGACGCGTGCACCGCTGCCTGGCGCCGCCGTGAGCCTGGTGCCGGACGGTGCCTGCCCGGGCTACGACCCCAAACTGCACATCATCAACTACGAGACCTATGGCAAGGATGGGGCGGGCAATCCGGTCATGACCACGGGCAGCGACGGTTTCTACAAGTTCCTGTTGTCGGGCGACCCCACGGCGCCCAAGTCCTGCCAGTTCCGCCTGGTGGTGCAGCAGCCCGCGGGCTATAACACGGGGCCGTCCACGGTGATCCCGCCCAAGCCGGCGCTGGCAACACCACCGGCACCTGGCGTTTACAACGTGCAGCCGCAAAAGGCCGCGCCCACAGGGGCGCAGGACACGAGCTACTACCTGGCTCTGAGGCTGGGACTGAGCCACCAGGAGGTGTTCAACAACCACATCCCGCTCGATCCGACCGTGCCTGGCACCCTGGTCTTAAGCAAGACCGGCGACAAGCGCTTGGTGGAGTTGGGCGACACCGTGCTCTACACCGTCGTGGTGCGCCAGACCGCCGGCGACCCGACCCCGCAGGTCAGCCTGCGCGACCGCCTGCCTGCCGGCTTCACGCTGGTTCCGGGGACGGTGCGCCTGAACAACGTCGCCGTCGCCAACCCACAGGGTGGTGTCGGTCCGGTGCTGGCCTTCAAGCTGGGCACGCTGAAGACCGGGCAGGACATCAGCCTGAGCTACCGGGTGCGCGTGGGCGTAGGAGCCCAGCAGGGTGACGGCATCAACCGGGCCCAGGCCTGGGGCTGCCGCGTGACCGAGGGCTGCGTGGCTCCGTCCACGCTGCTGCCGATCGCCGCTGCCGTGGCCAGCAACGAGGCGCGCTACCAGGTGCAGGTCGCCGGCGGCGTCTTCACCACCACGGCCTGCCTGCTGGGCAAGATCTTCGTCGACTGCAACAACAATCACCTGCAGGACCCTGAGGAGCTGGGCATACCGGGCGTGCGCCTGTTCCTGGAAAGCGGCGCTTCGCTGATCAGTGACTCCGAAGGAAAGTACAGCCAGTGCGGCCTCACGCCGCGCAGCCATGTGCTCAAGGTGGACGCCACGACGCTGCCGCGCGGCTCGCGTTTGACGACGTCGAGCAACCGCAACCTGGGTGACGCCGGCAGCCTGTTTATCGATGCCAAGAACGGTGAACTGGAGCGCGCCGACTTCATCGAAGGCAGCTGCTCCAACACCGTGTTGGAGCAGGTCAAGGCGCGTCGCGCCCAGGGCGAAGTGCGTTCCAACGAGACCGAGCGTGCGGGCGAACCGGCACTGCGTTTCGAGAGCAAGCCGCCGACGGCGCCGCAGCAGGCCACCGACGGCGCGAACCAGCCGCTGGTGCAACCGCGCTGGACTGCGCCTGCGCCCGTCTCCACACAGGGAGCCGAGCATGCCCGCTGATCGCTCTTCAACCTTTATCGCACGGCGTATGACCTCCCTTGCAAACCTCAGCCTGCGCCGCAGTGCCCTGGCGCTGGCCCTGGCCACCGTCCTGCCCGTTACCTTGGCGCAGACCGGCAGCTCGTCGCTGACGCTGCCAGGTCTGGCCCAGCCGCTGTACCCCTTGTCCAGCCCGGATCTCCCGGTGGCACAGAAGCCCCAGGTGTTCAAGGCCGCCGAGCCCGGCACCGTGAACTACAGCGTGAACGAAGTCGCGGCGCGCCTGGTGGTGAACGTGGCGCGCAACGCCGTTCCGGCGGACGGGCAGACGCCGGTGGCGGTGAGTTTCAAGGTGCTGGGCGCCGACGGTCTGCTGCTGGGCAAGACCGTGTGGGCCACGGTCGAGAGCAGTGGCGGGCGCATTCAGCTGCCCGGCGCCGCGACCGACGAAGCGGGCCCGCGCGGCCGCGACGCCGACCGCGCCACACCGGGTGTGCAGGTCGAGGTGAAGAACGGTGTGGCGAGTTTCTCGCTGCTGGCGCCGATGACGCCGCAGGACGTGCTGCTGCGCGTGACCGTGGGCGCGCAAACGGCGTCAGGCGTGGTCAGCTTTGTGCCCGAACTGCGCGACATGGTGGCTGCCGGCTTGGTGGAAGGCGTGATCAACTTCCACGGCAAGAGCAGCGGTGTGCTGCAGGCCACGCGCTTTGACGACGGCTTCGAGCGCGAGATCAAGGCCTGGAGCCGCGAGTTCAACAATGGCCAGGCGAACATTGGCGCGCGCGCCGCGCTCTTTCTGAAAGGCACGGTCAAGGGCGAATACCTGCTCACCGCGGCCTACGATTCGGACAAGGAAACCCGGGCCCGCGCCCTGCGCGACATCAGCCCTGAAGAGTTCTACCCGGTGTATGGCGACGCCTCGATCAAGGGCATGGAAGCCAAGTCCGACAGCCGGCTTTATGTGCGCATCGACCAGCAAAAAAACTACCTGCTCTGGGGCGACTTCGCCACCGGCGACGGATTCAGTCAGCAGCGCGGTGGCGGCGCAGTGGCCAGCCTGCAGCAGCGCAGCCTGGGCAACACGAATCGCAGCGCCACGGGCGTGCGCTACCACCGCGAGGAAGGTGCCGTCAACGGCAACGTCTTTGCCTTTCGCGACACGCTGCGCCAGGTAGTGGAGGAGTTTTCCAGCCAGGGCAGCGGCCCCTACGGCCTGCGCAACAATGCCGTGCTTGAAGGCAGCGAGAAAATCGAGGTGCTGGTGCGCGACCGCAACCAGCCCTCGCGCATCCTCAGCGCCCGGGCGCTGGCGCGGCTCGCCGATTACAGCTTCGAGCCCTTCAGCGGGCGCATCCTGCTGAACGCTTTCCTGCCCTCGACCGACGCCGACCTGAATCCGCAGTCGCTGCGCGTGAGCTACGAGGTGGATCAGGGCGGCACGCCGTTCTGGGTGCTGGGCGCGGATGGGCAGTGGCGCTTGAACAGCCAGCTCGAAGTCGGCGGCTCGGTGATGAAGGACGAGAACCCGCTCGCACCCGCACAGCTTGTCAGCGCCAACGTCGGTTGGCAGTTGGGGTCGACGACGCTGCTGGTGGCCGAAGTGGCGCGCAGCACCGGCGAATACAACACCAACAGCGTCAACGCCAACACCCAGGTAGGGCTGATCCATCGAGTCGGCGAGGTCAGCGGCAACGCCTGGCGCGTGGAGCTGGCGCACGAGAGCGAAAGCGCCGAAGTGCGCGCCTTTGTGGGGCGCAGCGACCCCGAGTTCAGCAACCTGGCCGCACCGCTGAATGGCGGGCGCGGCGAGGCGAACGTGCGCGGTGCACTCAAACTCGGCGAGGGGCTCAAAGCCTATGCCCAGGTGCAGCGCAGCGAAGACCGCAATCCGGGCGCGTCCGACAGCTCGTCCGCGCAACTGGGCCTCACCGCCAAACTTTCATCCGGCCTCACGCTCGACGTGGGACTGCGCGCGCTGCGCGAAAGCGCGGGAACGACCAGCAACGCCATCACCTCGCCGTTTTCCTCCACCGCAGGTCTCTCCAGCAGCGTGGGCAGCGGCTCGGCCGGCGGCGCTGTCGGCTTCGGCAATCAATTGCTGGATCCGGCCACAGGCCTGCCCCTGATCCAACCGGGCAACAGCATTGCCGGCGGCACGACGGCCACCACCAGCAGCACCGGCCTGCACAGCAACACGCTGCGCGCCGGCCTGGGCTTCAAGGCCAGCGAGCGCTTCACGCTGGGTGGCGAGGTGGAGCGCAGCGTCAGCGGCGACGCGCGCGAGCGCTACGCCCTGGGTGGCGACTACGCCGTGGCGGAACGCACTCGCCTGTACGGCCGCTTCGAGCGCCAGACCGGCGTGGCCGGCAGCGAGCTGATCACGCCGGGGCAGCGCCAGGGCAACGCCTTTGTCTTTGGCGTGGATTCGTCCTATCTGCGCGACACCCAGCTGTTCAGCGAATACCGATTGCGCGACGCCATCGCCGGGCGCGATCTGCAACTGGCATCCGGCGTGCGCAACAGTTGGGACCTGGCGCCGGGCTGGCGCGCCAACACAGCGCTGGAGCGCACCCAAGTGGTGTCGGGCCAGGCGGCCGATACCAGCGCCGTGGCGCTCGGTCTGGACTACAGCGCCCATCCGTTGTGGAAGGGATCCACCAAGATCGAATGGCGCCGCTCCGGCGACGTCGCCGGCACGCCGGACGACGAGAGCTTCAAGACCACGCTGTGGCAGGTGATGGCGGCGCGCAAGCTGGACCGCGACTGGACTTTCCTGGGGCGCAACTACCTGCTCAAGACCGACTACACGGCGCGCGGCGACGTGTTCCAGGACCGCGTGCAATTGGGTCTGGCCTATCGCGACACCGACACGAACCGCGTCAACGCCCTGGGCAAGATCGAATTCAAGAACGAGCGCGACGCCAGCAGCGCCACCCTGGGCGAGCTCAAGAGCGAGGCGACCATTCTGTCCACGCATGCCGACTGGCACCCCAAGCGGCCCTGGTGGATCACCGGGCGCCTGGCCGCCAAGTGGCAGAACGACCAGTTTGAAGGCGGCACCAAGGACAGCTTTCGCGCCCAGTTGCTCTCGGGCCGTCTGGTCTACGACGTGACGGAAAACTGGGACATCGGCGCCATGCTGGCCACGCAGTTTGGCCAGCACGGGGCGCGCCAGAGCGCCAACGGCTTGGAACTGGGCTACCTGGTGCGGCAAAACCTGTGGCTCTCGCTGGGCTACAACCGCAGCGGCTTTGCCGCCGACGCCGACCTGGCGGGCTACGAATACACCCAGTCGGGCGTGTACCTGCGACTGCGCTTCAAGTTCGACGAAAACCTGTTCATGCACGACAACCCGGGCGTGAACCGCAGTCTGGACCGTGCCACCTCTGGAGCCAAACCATGAAAGTCTCCCTGAACACCATGAAGAAAACCTTTGCGCTGTGCCTGTTGGTGGCGGGTCTGTGCGCGGCACAGGCCCAGACCTCGCTCAACCCTTCCCAGGACCGGATTTCGGACAGCGCCATTGCCGCGGATCAGGCCGCCTACGAGCAGTTGCAGGGCCGCATTCACGCCCTCAACGAAGGCGGGCGTCGGGTGCGTGACTACCACCTGAGCAAGGCGCAATGCTGGTTGGATGTTTCGCTGCACGAGTACACGCGCAACGACCGCAGCGCCTTCCCGCAAGCTGCCATGACGGAGTCGGAGAAGCTCATTGTGGCGATGGAGCGCAAGGCCACGCCCCTGCCCATGGACACACCACTGTTGAACGGTGCGGCACACCTGCGCCCGGACTTATGGGCGCGCGCCTTGGGCTTGCAGGGACACGCTGGCTTTGCCTGCGCCCAGCGCCAGGCCGCCTGCGCGGAAGTGGAACTGGTGCATGCCGGCAACGAGCACAACCAGCAGCAGTGGCGCCACGCCAAGCCCTATGTGCAGATCGCCGAAGACTTGCTGGCGCAGGGCGAAGCCGCAGCCAGCGGCTGCCTGCCGCCGGTCGTGGTGGCACCCGTGCCGCCCCCTGCACCACCCGTTCCCCTGGCGCCAAAGGCTGCTTCCGTGCCGGTGGCCCTGTCGGCCAGCGTGGTGTTCAACTTTGACCGTTACGATGCCAGTCAGATCCGCGCCTCTGGTCGTGACAGCCTGAACGCCATGTTGAACCAGCTCAGGACCGGCGAAGTGAAGGTCGCCAGCATCCGCCTCCTGGGCCACGCAGACCGGCTCAACAGCACGGGGCAAAAAGACTACAACCTGCAGCTCTCGCGCCAACGTGCTCAGACCGTGCGCCAGTTGCTGATCGATGCGGGCTTGCCCGCTGAAGCGATGGCCTATGAGTACCTCGGTGACACGCAGCCGGTGGCGCAGTGTCAGGCCAAGTTCAAGGGGACGTCGGAATTGGAAGAGTGTCTGCTGCCGAATCGCCGGGTTGAGGTACAACTACTGGGCACGCGCACACCCTGATTCTTCGTCGCGGTGACAATAGGCGTTTCCCGACTTTCAGGAGCGCCGACCATGGGACAAAGACTCACGCAAATCGCCACCCGCACCGGCGACGACGGCAGCACCGGCCTGGGTGACAACACGAGGGTGTCGAAGAACAGCCTGCGCGTGCACGCCATGGGCGAGGTCGACGAGTTGAATTCGCACATCGGCCTGCTGCTGTGCGAAGACATGCCCACTGGCGTGCGCAGCCTGCTGGTGGAAATCCAGCACCAGCTGTTCAACCTGGGCGGCGAGTTGTCCATTCCAGGTTTCGAACTGCTCAAGACCGAGTCGGTCGCCGCGCTCGACGCGGCGCTGGCTGAGCACAACGCGGCGCTGCCGCGACTGCAGGAGTTCATTCTGCCGGCAGGAACGCGCGCCGCTGCGCTGGCGCACGTGTGCCGAACGGTGGCAAGGCGGGCAGAGCGCGCGGTGGTGGCGCTGGGTGCCCAGGATGCGCTGAAAGATACGCCGCGGCACTACCTGAACCGGCTGAGTGACTTGCTGTTTGTGTTGGCGCGTGTGCTCAACCGCATGAACGGTGGCGACGATGTCTACTGGCGCAGCCAGCGGCTGGAGCAGGCAGCGACCGACTGATGTCGTGGAGTGGGGAGCGAGTCAGGCCACGGTTTCGTGGCACGTTGACTGCATGCGGGCCAGCGCCTTTTCGAAGTCCGCCAGCGGCATGGGCCGCCCCAGCAGATAGCCTTGCAACACGTCGCAGCCAGCATCCGCCAGGCGGCTTTGCTGGGCCAAAGTTTCAACCACCTCGGCCACCACCTGCAGGCCCAGGCTCTTGCCCAACGACAGGATGGTGCGCACGATCGCCTGGTCGTTCAAGTTGTCGTCCAGGTTGCGCACAAAGGCGCGGTCGATCTTGAGCTGGCGCAGGGGCAGGCGCTGCAGGTAGGCCAGAGACGAATAGCCGGTGCCAAAGTCGTCGATCGAAAAGCTCACGCCGAGATCGCAGATGGCCTGCATTTTCTGGATCGCCGCTTCGGTCTGCCCCAGGATTACCCCCTCGGTGATTTCCAGCATCAGGCGTCTGGGGTTGGCACCGGAGCGGCGCAACAGGCGTTCGAGTTGCGCCGGAAAATCAGCTTGCACGAACTGGCGTGGGCTCAGGTTCACGGCCAGTTCCAGGGCCTCAGTTTCGGTGTTTCGCGCCCAGCGAACCAGGGTCTCGCAGGCGTTTTGCAGCACCCAATAGCCCATGGCGACGATCTTGCCGCTCTCCTCGGCGATCGGAATGAAAACGTCAGGAGGCACAGCGCCACGGCCAGGGTGCGTCCAGCGCATCAGCACTTCGGCACCAACGGCGCGGGACTTGGCGTCGGTTTGCAACTGGTAGTGCAAGCTGAGCTCCCGCAGGGCCAGCGCCTGATGGAGGTCGCTGCTCAGCTGGGAGCGCTGCGCCAGGGCCTGTTGCAGTGCCGGGTCGAAGTGGCTCACGGCGTCGCGCCCGCCGCGCTTGGACTGGTACATGGCGGCGTCGGCGCGCAGCATGATTTCGTCGACGCTCATCTCAACGTCGCCAAACAGCGTGATGCCGATGCTGGCGCTGCAGTTATACGTCAGCAGCACGCCGTCAACCGGGCCATCGTCAGTGGGGACGTCGCGCAGTCGAAAGGGTTGGCGCACGCGTTCCAGCATGGTTTGCGCCACGCCGGAGGCCTGGGTGCTGGCCAGCATGGGGTCCGGGTCCAAATTGGTCAGCATCACGACAAACTCGTCGCCACCCAGGCGCGCCAGCGTGTCGCTGCCGCGCAGCACCCGGCTCAGGCGCAGCGCCACCTGGCGCAGCAGTTCGTCGCCGACAGCGTGACCATGCGTGTCGTTGAGCGCCTTGAAATTGTCCAGGTCGATGAAAAAAACTGCGCCGCGGGTGTCATTGCGAGTGCAAGCCAGCGAAGCTTGCCGCAAACGGTCCAGAAACAGGCGCCGGTTCGGCAATTCGGTGACGGTGTCGTAGAACGCCAGTTGACGAACTTCGGCCTCGGCTTTCTTGCGCTGCGAGACGTCGGTGAACGCACCGACGTAGCGAACGACGTCACCCTCATCGTCCAGCACGGCGGTCACGGTGGACCAGCATTGCACGCTTGTCCCGTTTTTGCAGCGACACCAGATTTCCCCGCTCCAGCCGTGCGAGGTGGCCAGATGGGCGTACAGCTTGGCGAGAAAACGCGGCTCCTGCAGATCGGAATGGAACAGGGAGATGCTCTTGCCGATGATCTCGTCCTCGCTGTATGCGGTCATCTGCAGGAAGGCCCGGTTCGCGCGCAATACGCGGGCCTTGGCGTCTGCCACCAGCAGGCCTTGTTGGCCTTCAAAGGCCGTGGCGGCAACGCGCAGGCTCAATGCGGTCTCACGGTATTTCGAGGTGATTCGCTGCAGGCTGCGGTTTTTCCGCCACAGGAGCGCGCTCGCGCTCAGTGCGCCGAGCAGCGCCAGCAGGCCGGCAAACGCGGCGGGCATTTCATATCTTTGCGCCAGGCTGCCAGCCACGTCGGCCGCCCAGCCGTAGAGTTGCAGCGCAAGGGCGCACAGCAACAGCGCCAGCAGGATCAGGCGCCGGGCAAGTGCCGGTCCGGTGGGTTGATTTCGGGCCGACATATTGTTGGCAAAGTCATAATTTACGCACCATAACCGATTTCCGGCATGATTGCCAAAAACAACACGAATCAAGGGGCGGACCGTTTGACGCTTGTCATACTGTGGTGGTATTCAAGCCTTGATCAGCGCCGCCTGACAAAGCCGGCCAGAAGAACATCCAGGTCATCGATGAAGTCCTCGTTCTGCGACAACTGTTTTTGCTCCTTGAGCCAGCGCTTGAAGTCGGTATCGTCCTGCACCCGCGTCAGGTCGTGCTCCATATGGCGAAGTTGCTCCTCCAGCTCAAGCCGGGTCTGGTTCAGGTGGAATTTCAGCTTGGCCGGGACGATGGCCAAGTGGCCGGGCAGCTCAAACTCGTGGCACAGCTGCATCTTGAGGTCCTGCAGTTCCTGCTGCAGGGCGCTGAGCTGTTGTTGCAGCAGTTGCGACAGCGCCTTCACCTTGTCGTCGGCCATGCGTCCTATGGATTCGGGATCCGCCTGCTCGATTTGCAACTGCAGATGGAGCAGCGCCGTGAGGTCGCGGCGGTCATAGGCGGCGTTGGCCTGGCTCATGAGTTCGGTCTTGCGCCGGCGTTCTTCGGGGTCGGTCTCGCGGTCCGGGTGCAGGGCGCTGGCGAGTTGGCGAAACACCGTGCGCAAGGCGCTGTGCGCGTCCAGCTCGCTTTGCTCGGCCTGCTGCTGGCGTGCCGACTTGGGGCGCTTGGCGCGGCGTGCCTGCTGTTTTTCTTTTTTGGCTGCGGCTTTATCGTCGAGCTGCCGCATGGCGGCGCGCAGCATTTCCTCGGGGCTCAGTCCCTGATCTGCACCTTCCATCGGGTGCCCCAGCAAGTCTTCCACCATGCTCTGCATTTCCGCGGCCTCATCCTCCTTTTTGGCCTTCAGGCTATGCCGGCTGTGGCGGTCGTGCAGCGCCTGCATGGCGGCGTCACCCTGTGCGGCCAGCGTTTCGCACAGGCCGCACAGGATCTCCGTGGCGCTGCGCTTTTGTCCGGCGGTCATGCTCTTGCGCTGCAGGCGTTCGTCCAGTGCCAGCGCCATGCGTCGCATCAGCTCGCGCTGTCGCAACTGCAGCGCCGCCAATGTGGCGCTGTGGGTAGGTCGGTGCGCGTCGGCGGCGCTGCGGGTTTGTTCCAGCTGCTCGGTCAGCTTGCCGATGCGCTCCAGCAGCTGGTTGAAACGCTGCTGCGCCGGCGTGAGTCGGGCGTTGCTGATCTTCAGGCTGGTGATGCCCGTGTCCTGTGCCTTGGCGCTGGCAAGCTCGTCGGCAAACAGGTCGTCTATGGCTTTCATGGTGTGGCGCTGCGGGCGCGGTCTTTAGAAATAGCCGCAGTGTAGATCAACCCGGTGTGCGCTTGAACCCGGCGCAGGCCTGCATCAAGCGGCGCGTGTAGTCCTGTGTCACGCGCTGCTGCGCCAGGTCGCTGGCGGCGAGCAGTTCGACGGTTTTTCCGCGCTGCATCACCAGCACGCGTTCGCACAAGTGAGTGACCACCGCCAGGTCATGGCTCACCAGGATGAAGCTCAGGCGACGGCATGCGCGCAGGGCTTCCAACAGGTTCAGCACCTCGGCCTGCACCGACGCATCGAGCGCCGAGGTCGGCTCGTCGAGCAGCAGGATTTGCGGCTCCAGGATCAGCGCCCGGGCGATCGCCACGCGCTGGCGCTGACCGCCCGAGAGCTGGTGCGGGTAGCGAAAGCGAAAGCCGCTGCCCAGTCCCACCTCGTCCAGTGCCGCAGCGATGCGCCGCTCGGCGCCCTGGATGCCGTGGATCGCCAGCGGTTCGGCCAGAATGCGGTCCACCGTCTGGCGCGGGTGCAGCGAGCCATAGGGGTCCTGAAACACCATCTGCACCAGGCTTCGAAAAGACTTGCTGCCGGGCAGCGGCAGCTCGGTCGTACGGGCTGCAACTCCCTCTCCCGCCGGGAGAGGGCCGGGGTGAGGGCCCGTAGTCAGCAGTCTGACTTTTCCCGCGCGCAGCGGCGCGAGGCCGCAGATGGCGCGCAACACCGTGGACTTACCCGAGCCCGACTCACCCACGATGCCGAAGCTTTCACCGGGCTGCACGCAAAAGCGGATGTCGGCCAGCGCCACGAAGTCGTCGTACTGCACGCGCAGACCCTGCACCTCCAGGCCCAGGCTGGTGTTCGGCTGCGCCTTCGTCACAGCGCCCACTCCGCACGCCGCTCCAGCACCGGCAAGGGGTGGCGGTCCTGGCCCAGGTGGGGCAGGCAGGACAGCAGCCCCCGGGTGTAGGGGTGCTGGGCAGTGGCAAGGTCTGCGGCCCGGATCTCTTCCACGATCTTGCCCGCGTACATCACCAGCACGCGGTCGCAAAAGCTCGCCACAAGGCGCAGGTCGTGCGAGATGAAGATCAGTCCCATGCCGCGCTCCTTGACCAGTTGGTCGAGCAGCGCCAGCACCTCCAACTGAACTGTGACGTCCAGGGCTGAAGTCGGCTCGTCGGCAATCAGCAACTCGGGATTGGCGATCAGCATCATGGCGATCATGGCGCGCTGGCCCATGCCGCCCGAGACCTCGTGCGGATACAGCTTGAAGACGCGCTCAGGGTCTTCGATCTGCACCGCAGCCAGCGCCGCCAGGGCGCGCAAGCGTGCTTCGCTGCGGCTGATCCGGGCGTGGGCACGCAGCGTTTCCATCACCTGCTTGCCGATGGACATCACCGGGTTGAGCGAGTACTTGGGGTCCTGCAGCACCATGGCGATGCGCCCGCCGCGCAACTCGCGGCGCTGCTGTGGTGAGCAGTTGAGCAGGTCCGTGCCGTGGAATTCGAGCCGCTTGGCGCTGACCAGGCCACCCGGCGCTGTCAGCCCCAGGATGGCGCGCCCGGTCTGCGACTTGCCCGAGCCCGATTCACCCACGATGCCCAGACGCTCGCGCCCCAGGGTGAACGAAACCCCGCGCACCACCTCGTTGCGCCCGCCGTCACGGTTCGGGAAGGACACGCGCAGGTCCTCAACCAGCAGCACGGGGGGCGTCATTGAACGCCTTTCGGATCCAGCGCATCGCGCAGACCGTCGCCGAGCAGGTTGAAGGCCAGGCTCACGACGAAGATCGCTGCACCGGGCGCGGCCGCGACCCACCATTGGTCGAGCACATACAGGCGACCGTTGGCGATGAGTGCGCCCCACTCCGGCATGGGCGGCTGCGCGCCCAGGCCCAGGAAGCCCAGACCGGCGGCGGTGAGGATGATGCCGGCCATGTCCAGCGTGACGCGCACGATCACCGACGAGAGGCACAGCGGCATGATGTGGCGCAGCACGATGCGCCAGGGCGAGGCGCCGAGCAGTTGCACGGCGGCGATGAAGTCGCTGTGCTTGATCGTCAGCGTCTCGGCGCGGGCGATGCGCGCATACGGCGGCCAGGAGGTCAGGGCAATGGCCAGGGCCGCGTTCTCTATTCCCGGGCCCAGGGCCGCGACCAGGGCCAGCGCCAGGATGAGTCGTGGAAAAGCCAGAAAGATGTCGGTGATGCGCATCAGCACCGCGTCCACCCAGCCGCCGGCATAGCCCGCCACGGTGCCCACCAGCAAGCCTATGGGCGCTGCCAGCACCGCCACCAGCAGCACCACGGTGAGCGTGATGCGCGAACCCACCAGCACGCGCGACAGGATGTCTCGGCCCTGGTCGTCGGTGCCAAACCAATGCGCCCATGAAGGCGCCAGCAATCGTGTGGTGCGCAGGTCGCCGACATAGGCCGAGTACGGTGCCAGCAGGTCCGCAAAGATCGCGGTCAGCACCAGCGCCAGCACGATGGCCAGCCCCAGCAGGGCCAGGCGGTTGCGCGCAAAGCTGCGCCAGGCGCCATAGGCGCGACCCAAAGAGGCCTGGCGTCGGGATGCGGGGCGCTCGGACATCAGCCAGTCGTGCAGGCTTTCGGGTGGCGGGGAGGACGAGGCGGGGTTCATCGCTTACGCGTCCTCGGGTCCAGCAACTGGTACAGCAGGTCCGACAGCAGGTTCAGGCCGATGAACACCGAGCCGATCACGATGGTGCCGCCCAGCACCGCGTTCATGTCGGCGTTCTGCAGCGAATTCGTCAGGTACAGGCCCAGTCCGGGCCAGGCGAACACGGTTTCGGTCAAAACCGAGCCCTCGAGCAGGCCGGCGTAGGACAGGGCGATCACCGTGACCAGCGGCACCATGGCGTTGCGCAGGGCGTGGCGCCAGATGATGCGCGTCTCGGACAGGCCCTTGGCGCGCGCTGCCACCACGTACTCCTGTGACAGCTCATTCAGCATGAAGGAGCGCGTCATGCGGCTGATGTAGGCGAGCGAAAAATAGCCCAGCAGCGAGGCCGGCAGCAGCAGGTGCGAGAAGGCATTGCCGAACACCTCCCATTCGCCGGCGCGTGCCGCGTCCAGCAGCAGGATGCCGGTGACAGGCTCCACCGTGTACTGGAACGCCACGTCCAGGCGTCCCGGGCCGCCGACCCAGTCCAGGCGCGCGTAGAACAGCAGCAGCGCCATGAGACCGAGCCAGAAGATCGGCACCGAGTAGCCGATCAGTCCCATGACGCGCACGATCTGGTCGACCAGACCGCCGCGGCGCACTGCGGCCCACACGCCCAGCGGAACGCCGAGGCCGGCGCCTATCAGTATGCCCAGCGTGGCCAGTTCCAGCGTGGCCGGGAAGGTACGAGCAATGTCCTGCAGCACCGGATTCGAGGTCAGCACCGAGGTGCCGAAGTCGCCGCGTACCACTTTGCTGGTGTAGCTGAAGAACTGCTCCCACATCGGCTTGTTCAGGCCCAGTTCCTCGCGCACCCGGGCCATCACCTGTTCGCTGGCGTGGTCGCCCACAATGGCCAGCACCGGGTCCACCGGGATGACGCGGCCGATGAAGAAGGTCACCGCCAGCAGGCCCAAATAGGTCAGGGCCAGCACCAGCACAAAACGGCCGGCCGCATTCAGCGTCGACAGCATGGGACTCCCTCGATCAAAGGCATTGCGAGCGAAGCGTGGCAATCCATGACTTCAACGGTTCGCATGAATGGATTGCCGCGCCGCTTCGCTCCTCGCAATGACGAGAGAGGCGCCATGACTGCGTGAAATTCCGCCGTCAATGCTTCGAGACGCCGAACAGGTAATTGGTGTCGAAGGTGGGGCCCAGCTTGAGGCCGTCCACGTTGCTGCGGTAGGCCGCCACCTCGGACAGCTGGAACATCATGATGAACGGGCTGTTCTTGCGGAAATCCGTCTGCATGTCTTCGTACAGGGTCTTGCGTTTCGCAGGGTCGCGTTCCAGCACGGCGGCGTCGGCTTTCTTGGTCAATTCCGGGATGTCCCAGGCATTGCGCCAGGCCAGCGGCTTGGACTTGGCGTCGTCGGCATTGTCCGGGTTGCGCACAAAGACGTCGGCATTGGTGTGCGGGTCCCAGTAGTCGGCGCCCCACTGGCCGATGTACATGTCGTGCGTGCGGGCGCGGTACTTGGTCAACGTCTGCTTGCCGTCGCCGGGCAGGATCTCGATTTCGATGCCGGCGCGTTTGGCGGTCTGCTGAAACGCTTCGGCAATGCCCTGCACCGGCTGCACGGTGCGCGTGTCCATGGTCACCTTGAAGCCGTTGGGCAGACCGGCCTTGGCCAGCAGCGCACGGGCCTTGGCGACGTCGAGCTTGTAGGGGTTGAGCTTGGATGCGCCCAACAGGCCGAC
>CAIKVZ010000094.1 GCA_903830985.1 uncultured beta proteobacterium | reverse complement strand
GGCCGCGCAGTCTGGTGTCCGCCGACCTTTTTGCCGGCGGCGGGTGAACCTCCAGGCGTCCTGTTTCTGGACGAGATCAACGCTGCGCCCCCGCTGGTCCAGGCGGGCCTGTACCAACTGGTGCTGGACCGGCGCGTCGGAGAGTACGAACTGCCACCCGGGTGGTGGATCGTTGCGGCCGGCAATCGCCAAAGAGACCGCGCGGTGACGTTTCGCATGTCATCGGCCCTGGCCAACCGCTTTGTGCATCTGGAGCTTGACACGGATGCGCAGGACTGGCGCCTGTGGGCCATGGAGGCAGGTATCGACCCGCTGGTGATGTCGTTCATCGGCGTGCGTCCGGCGCTGCTGCGCGAGGAACCCGGCGAATCGCCCGCCTACTCGACACCACGGTCGTGGGAAATGCTCTCCGACGTGTTGCGCAAATTCGAAGGCTACAAGGGCTGCGCCGACATCGTTCCGGGCATCGTGGGCGAAGGGGCGGCGCGCGAATTTGCCGCGTTCGTCAAAAGGGCGATGAGCGCCAAGCAGATGGAGGAGATCATTCTTGATCCGGAGAACTCTGTTCTTCCCACGGCGATTGACGGGATCCACGTGCTGACGACATGGCTGGTCTATTGCGCCGAGCGCGACGATGTAGTCAACGCCAGCGCCGTTCTGCTGTCGCGCCTGCCCGCAGAGTTTGCCGTCGTGCTTTCGCGTGAGATGCTGCGCGCCAGGCCGGCCTTCTCGCGCGCCGCTGGGTACAAGAAGTTCATGAAGCAACATGCCGCCCTTATCTCCCAGTGACGCCGGCGAACGGTTGCTGCGTGCGCGGATCACACTGGCGCTGCGCCAGCCCTTCCTGGCATCTGCGCTGATGCGCCTGCCGCTGCGTGACGCCACAGCCAGGGCCTGGTGCACGACGATGGCCACCGACGGGTACCACATCTACTACGACGCGAATTGGGTTGAAAAGCTGACGCAGCCCCAGCTGCAAGGCGTGTTGGCGCATGAAGTGCTGCACGTCGTGTTCCAGCACACGGCGAGGCGCAAGGACCGCGACCCGCACCTTTGGAACTTGGCAGGGGACCATGCCATCAACTTGCTGCTGCTTGAGCAGGGCTTTGTGCTGCCAACAGGAGGTGCGCACTGTAGTCGCTACGCAGGACTGGCGGCCGAGGATATTTACGTGAAACTGGCCCAGCTCTCACCGCCTTCGTTTACGGGTGGGAATGCTGACGGCAAGGGTGATGGTATGGACGACGGACCCGGTATCGTGCCAGGCATCGGCTCAGATCTTTTGGATCAGGATGATCCGCGGACCATGGGACTGACTGATGCGGACAGGCCGGACAGTTCCCAACTTGCCGATCTTTGCGCCGAGTTGCGCAGCGAAGCCTCTTCGAAGCTGCATGGCACTTCGGCGGCATGGTTCCAGTTGGAATGCGTAGCGGTGGAAGACTCCTTCATCGACTGGCGTGCTCTGCTGCGCGAATGGCTTCAGGACCGGATCCGAAGCGACTGGAGCCTGTGGCCGTTTTCGAAGAAGCACATACACCGAGGCTTCCTGCTGCCGTCGGTCGGTGTCGAGGCCCCTGGCCACATGATCTTTGCCATCGACACCTCAGGCTCGATGTCGGACAACATCCTCAGCGCCATCGTCGCGGAACTGCGGGCTTACCGCGAGACGTTTCCCTGCCGCTTGACGGTGATCCAGGCAGATGCTGCTGTGCAGTCGGTTCAGTCGTATGAAGAAATGGACGGGGTAGAGGTCCCCGCGCGAATGACCATCCACGGTCGAGGAGGCACCGATTTCCGGCCGGTCTTCAAATGGGCGCAGGACAACGCGCCGGGAGCACTGGTGGTCTATGCAACGGACGGCTACGGGACCTTTCCCGCCGAAGAGCCGTATGGACCCGTCATCTGGCTGCTGATGAAACCGCATGCTCAGGCCGACAGCGTTCCATTTGGCGCCTGCGTGACCGTGGCCGG
>CAIKVZ010000093.1 GCA_903830985.1 uncultured beta proteobacterium | reverse complement strand
TTCCATCTCATCGAGAAATTCGCGCTTGCGAGTCCGCTTGTGCACGAGTTCAAATCCGGTGGTGGCGAGGCTCATTTGTTTCATCAATGCTTAACGTTTTAGCGGTCAATTCGATGACACACTTATGCAGAGTTTCCCTAGGCGACTGGCTTGAGGACCGTTGTGAGCTTGACCCGGACTTCAAGACGCCAACCGAGGAACTGTGGTGCAGTTGGAGCAACTACGCGACTGCTCGGAACGAGCTAGGCTACATCCGCAGTCACAAAGCACTGAGCACACGACTGACCAATCGGAACAATGGCGCCGACTTTAAAAGGGTTGAAAATCTTGACTACTTGGGGAAACGAGCCCGTGGTTTTTCTGGCCTGCGTCTCAAGTCCTAGAATTTGTGGACCGACGGCACTCAGCCAATTGGCTGGCTTTGGAACCTTGAATTTCGTGGTTCGAAAATTATTGCCGCGGTGCCCGGCACAGACCGGCGTGTAGGAGCCGACGAATAATGAGGTTCCCGCTCACCAGCGAATAAAAAGTTCTACGGGAGCACACGATTTGCGTTGGCTCGACTCTGGATGTCATACTTTGGATGAGTATGCCGATGAAAGCTAGCCGAAATTTAGAGACGTGATGTCCACTGAACGCCGCCGCTGTCGCGGCTGCAGTCGTTGCTGCCGAATTTCAAAAATTCCGGGAGCCACCACGGTTCTGAATGGCGAAGAAGTTCTGAAATAGTGTTACAAAATTTCACAGGCCGGGGAAATTACACAGATACACAGTTCCCCCCAATTTTTCCAGTCTTTTCTTCTATAGAACAGAAAGGAAAAGACTCTTAGAAACGCCGCTGACCTGTGTAACCGTGTAGGCCCATCTTTGGCGCGCAGCCAACAGTGGCCGCGTGTGCGAAGGCCATACGTTAGGGCGTGCAAAGCCTGATTTGGCCAGTGTTCCTATCCAGTCGTCCTATCCCCTGTTCAACCTCTCCCAGTCCTCCTTGAGTGCTTCGACCAGACGATGGCCCTCCTCCCTCCCGATGTCACCAGCATCGCTGATTTTCCTATCTGCCGATGCTACGTCAAGCGCAAACCTCCGAAGGGCTCAAGCAAAAGCGTCGTGTTCTGGAATGCGTTGAGCCGGCGGGATTTCATTGGTTCGGGTTTTAACTTGCGAAGAGGCATCCGCACTGTCAGGCATTGGACCTCAATGCCGGCTCCACGGGGATTCACCCCGTCACCGCAACGGTACCGCGACTCACGCGATATCAGGCATCTGTTTGCCCCAGTAGGATAGATTCGCTGCCCAATTGCGTTTTGCTCTCGCCTGGGATTCATACGTCCATTTGGCCCAGGCCAACGGTTGCCCTATTAAGCCAGTGAAATCGTCACATCAATGTTGCCTCGGGTAGCGTTCGAGTACGGACAAACCGCATGGGCCTTGTCCACCAAAGCCTGAGCCGCAACGCGCTCCATCCCTGGGATGCTCACGACCAATTGGACTTCAATCCCGAACCCTGCGGGAATTTGTCCGATTCCCACCGTCGCGTCGATGCTGGTGTCTGGCGGCAGCACGATTTTCTGGGTCCCAGCGACAAACTTCATGGCGCCGATAAAGCATGCGCTGTATCCGGCGGCGAAAAGTTGCTCAGGATTTAACCCACCGCCAGGTCCACCCATCTCCTTCGGCACCGCCAGTTTTACGTCAAGAAGGCCGTCAGACGTGCGTGTTGTGCCGTCACGACCGCCGGTTGACTTGGCGTGCGCTTGATAAATCACTTTTGCAATCTTGTTTGTCATGGTTTTTCTCTTGGTTGTGCTCGCCGGAGCGAGCGGGGTTAACTTTTCAAACTAGCCCGGAGTTTTTGGACTTCCTTCGTCAAAGCCAATATTTCAGGAATCGCGTATCCCGTTTGCGACGCTACGCAGCGCGGGACGCTGGTTGCCTGCGCTTTCAACGTTATGCCCGAGTCAGTAACGAATACCTCCACTCGTCGCTCATCCTCTCCAGAGCGTTTGCGGGCCACGATGCCGGCCACTTCCATTCGCTTGAGTAACGGCGTCAGCGTGCCGGAGTCGAGTGACAGGCGCTCACCCAGCGCTGACACGGTAAGCCCGTCGCGCTCCCACAGCACCAACATCACGAGGTATTGGGGATAGGTCAAGCCGATGGCATCCAACACGGGCTTGTAAATTTTGGTCATTGCCAGGGATGCGGAATAAAGGGCGAAGCACAGTTGGTTGTCCAGAAGCAGTTCCGGGTTGGAATGACTTGATGTGGCCTTCGTGCTGCGATTGACGGTTTTCATGGACTAACTATAGTTCACAATTAAATTGTTAACAATTTAATTGCCAAATAACCATGACGACCACGGGTCAATTCCTGGTCTTGCTGCTGCTGAGGTGCTGCAGGCTGAACGCAGCAAAGATGAGTGCAGTTGCCCGGTGTCAGCCGCAGCAACGACTGGACCGCTTATAGACCGGATGCTACGGGCAGAAGCGTCCGGACCCCAACTTCACTTTGTTCGCAGGGACGTGTGCCACTATTTCCCCCACCGCCACCTTGTCGGCTCGCCCTTGAGGTAGCAGACGCCGACGAATATCAGCGTGATGACGCTCATGTAGGCGTTAAACCCGAAGGCATCGCGCGCTGGATGCCACACAACCGACCCGAGGACTGCCAGCGCGACATAGACGGCTAGCGCGAACCATCCTTGCCATCGCACCGGTAGACCCCAGCCCCATCCATATGTCTTTGCGGGAAACCAAAATTGGTCTGATTCGGGCATGCGGACCTCGCTGAATTGAAGTGCGGAGTTTGCGCTCAAACGCGAGGAAAACCAAGAACGGGATGAGGGCTCGGCAGCTACGGATTTCGTCCCCGTAACCACTTTTCAGTTGGTCAAGCAGTCGCGTCCAGAAGCGCTCCTGCCATCTTGTCGCTAGTCTTGAAGACTGCGAGATTGGCAAGAAACGCGTTTTTCCCTTGAAGCTGAGACATGACATCCGTTTCCAGTGAAGGTCCTACGGTGGTCAACCTTGAAATCGTCGTTGAAACGCCACCATCAGCCTGCGCGGGCAGAACTGCTCCCTATCGACGATAGCCGGGAGTGTTGCGGTTGGCAATGTTGCCGCCCGAGACATCCACGAGTGCCTGTGCAGCATTCATACCTGACAGGGCCGTTGACGAGATGGTGGTCATGCGTTGCAGGTTGGGAGTGCGTGTGAGCGGACTTTACCGCAGAACCACAGGCAAGAGTGAACATCAGAAGCCTAGAAATTCGAGACCAATCGCATTGTTTACTACCGTGAAATTGGGTCCGCAGGCGATTGCATGGAAGACGGTCTCACCCGAATGCGACATCACAAAATGAATCGAGTGCTTGTTCTTGCTGGATTGAGCTCGTGCAATTTTGGGCATAAAGAAGGCACAGGCCAGAGCTTCGGTTTCAAAATGCTTGGTTGTCACCTCTGCCCTGAGTTTGAAATTCGGGGGTGCAAGCTTCCTGACGGTGACCGCGAAGCTGGACTGCAGCAGGTTTTCTGAGAAGAACAGCTTTTCTGCCACTTCGTTCATAAACAGCACTTCGTCGGGGTCATGTAGCTCAAAGACAAATTGACTCATTCTGCCCACATAGTCGTGTCGCATTTGAAGGAGCGAAGCGAACATCGGAGTGGGTTTTTCCTTGGGCACCTCAGGATGCAGTCCCTCGGGGGGCGCAGCACTTGCCGAGCGCCTTGATTTGGAAGGTCTGCCGTTCGAGGGGGCTACCAGCGCCTGCTGAGCAGCTTCTCGTGCCGCACCTGGGACGTTCGACATCCATGTCGCGATTTGGAAAATGTCGACACATCGAAGTCCTCCCACCATTTTTATCTTGAACGGCAGTTTATTTCTTGAAATCAGCTCGGCTATGGCCTTTGGAGACTTCCCGAGCACCTTGGCGAGGTCGTCCACATACAAAACTAGCTGCCCTGCGAACTGACTTTGCAGATAGGAGAGGACTTCTGTCTCATTCATGGTCTACCTGCCAATAATGTCCGGGCGAAAAAAAACCACCAAAAAACCACCGTTAAGTGGGTTTTGGTGGGTTTCTTTGGTTACCATCTTTGACCTAACTGCGGCAGATATCGCTCGTAAGTCATTGATTTATCAGGCCTGGCGGAAACGAAGGGATTCGAACCCTTGATAGGGCTCAACACCCTATACTCCCTTAGCAGGGGAGCACCTTCGGCCACTCGGTCACGTTTCCCGATCCTCGTATTATGCCCGAAGCGGGTCCGGTTTCAGGCCGGACACCGAGCGGTTTTTTCGATCAGACAGCAGGCTGGTCCAGTTCGAAGGCACGGTGCAGGGCGCGCACGGCCAACTCCATGTATTTTTCGTCGATCACCACCGAGGTCTTGATCTCGCTGGTGGAGATCATCTGGATGTTGATGCCCTCTTCTGCCAGCACGCGGAACATCTTGCTGGCCACACCGACGTGGCTGCGCATGCCGATGCCGACGATGCTGACCTTGCAGATGCGCGTGTCACCGACCACTTCCTGCGCACCCAGACTTGGCAGAACCTTTTCCTTGAGCAGGTCCATGGCCTTGGTGTATTCGCCGCGGTTCACGGTGAAGCTGAAGTCGGTCAGTCCGCCCTTGCTCAGGTTCTGGATGATGACGTCGACTTCGATATTGGCGTCGGCCACGGCACCCAGGATGCGGTAGGCAATGCCGGGGGTGTCGGGCACGCCCAGCACGGAGATTTTGGCTTCATCGCGGTTGAACGCGATACCGGACACGATGGCTTGTTCCATTTGCTCGTCTTCTTCAAAAGTTATCAGGGTGCCAGACTTGGCTTCTTCGTTCAGGTCGATGTCCCAGGGGGTGAAACTGGACAACACACGCAGCTTGACCTTGTATTTGCCGGCGAATTCCACGGAGCGGATCTGCAGCACCTTGGAGCCCATGGAGGCCATCTCCAGCATCTCCTCGAAGCTCACCGTGTGCAGGCGACGCGCCTCCGGCACGACACGCGGATCGGTGGTGTAGACGCCGTCGACGTCGGTGTAGATCAGGCACTCGTCGGCCTTCATGGCCGCAGCCACGGCCACGGCCGAGGTGTCGGAGCCGCCCCGGCCCAGGGTCGTGATGTTGCCCTGGTCGTCCACGCCCTGAAAGCCGGTGACGATGACCACGCGGCCGGCGGTCAGGTCGGCGCGCACGCGGGTGTCGTCGATGGATTCGATGCGCGCCTTGGTGTAGGCCATGTTGGTGCGAATCGGCACCTGCCAGCCGGCGTAGCTCACCGACTCCATGCCCTCAGCCTGCAACGCAATGGCCAGCAAGGCGCTCGACGCCTGCTCGCCGGTGGCGGCCAGCATGTCGAGCTCGCGGCTGTAGTCGTCGCCCGGCTTGGCCGGCGCCAGGTCTTTGGCCAGGGCCAGCAGACGGTTGGTTTCGCCGCTCATGGCGGAAGGAACGACCACCATCTGGTGGCCGGCGCGGGCCCATTTGGCGACGCGCTTGGCGACATTGCGGATGCGCTCGGTGGAGCCCATCGATGTGCCGCCGTATTTGTGAACAATTAAAGCCATGGGGAAAAATATTCGTTCAAGGACTGGGAAGAACAGGAAAAAAGTGACTAGGGATTGTACCAATCCAATAGTTCATTATTGCGCCGCACAAAACCCGCGCCGACCTTGATGTGGATGTGGTGACCGCGCGTCGTGCAGGCTTGCACCTGGCGCAGCAACTCGTTCAGTTGCGCCGCGCTCGCGCTGGTTTGCCAGTGGGTCTTGAGCCAGTGCCGTAATACATTGGCCTGACGCGCCCTGGAAAGCCTTTGCACAGCGGCGATGACGGGCGGCACGCCCACGCGCAGCAAGTCCTCTTCGGCCAGTTCCTGCAGCAGCGATTGGGCTTGCGCGGCATGGGCCGCGCTGCGGACGAAGGTCTGACGAAACTGCGGGAAAGCCTGGTCCAGTACCGGCAGCAAACGGGCCCGAATGCGGTTGCGTGTGAACTGCTGATCGACATTGCTCGGATCGGTGAGCCAGGGCACACCCTGCGCCTGCAACCAGTCGCGGATCTCGGCCCCGGGCACAGACAACAGGGGGCGGTGGTAATGAACACCGTCGCGCCGCCAATGCGCAGGCATGGCGCTCAAACCCGGCAGTCCCGCGCCGCGACTCAGGGCCAGCAACAGGGTCTCGACCTGGTCATCGGCGTGGTGCGCCAGCGCGATCGAAGCGGCACCTTCACCGGCCCAATCCTCTTGCAGGACTGATTGGAACGACGCATAGCGGGCACGGCGTGCAGCGTCTTCCGGGCTCTGGCCGCTGGCGTGGCGCGCATCCACCCGACGCACCACCAGCGGCACCTCCAGCTCCGCACAAAAGCGCTCGCAATGGCGTACGAAATCGTCGGCGGCGCTCTGCAAACCGTGGTGAATGTGGATGGCGCGAACCTGCTGTGGCCACTTGCGCGCACAGGCCAGCAGCAGGGCAGTGGAGTCGGCTCCGCCGCTGAATCCGACGGCCAGGGGAAGCTGCGGGGTAAAGGCCTCGATCGCTTCGCTCAAGCCCATGGAAAAACAAGCGGCAGCCGCAGCCTTAGCCGGCGGCTTTCTCTTTCTTCTTCGCCGGCGCAGGCTTCTTCGTCGGCGCAGGCGTGGCCACGGGCTCAGGCACCACGACATTGAGCACGATGGTTTTCATGATGGCGCGCAACTCAGGTTCGGCAGCGGGAAAATCGGCCGCGCTGGCGTTCAGGTTCAACACCAGCATCTGATCCTTCACGGCTGTGATGAGCATGATGTTGTAGTAATCGGCATTGCGGTCCCGGGACAGGAACTCCAGTTGCAACCACTGCTGCTTCTCAAACTCCAGCAGCTTGCGCTCCTTCCACACCAACGAGGGCACGCGCTTTTCGAACACCTGCTCGAACGGCTTCATGGCCTGGGCCAGGTTCAGGCTGGCCAGGTCGAAGGGTTTCAGGTCATAGCTGATGGTGACGCTGCGCGCCGCGTTGCCGATGACAAAGCCGGGGCCGCGCGTGGGCGGGTACAGCTGATCGATCTCGCTGCGCTGCAGCAGGGTGTAGCCATTGGGGACGGTGATCTTCACGCCGGCCTGCGCGAAAGTGAATTCATTGGCCAGGGCCGCCGATGTGAGTGCGGCCGCTGCCAGAATTGCAAGTAGAAATTTTTTCATGGTGCTACCGTGGTGAATTGGGCGCAGGTCCGGGGCACCGAGGAAAAAAATGGGCAACGGGCTACTTGCTGTCGGCCTTGATGTCGGTGAAACGTCCATAGCTTTGCAGGCGCTCGTAGCGCCGGTCCAGCAGCTCCTTGACCTTGAGGTCGCTGACCTGGCGATAGGCGTCGACCAGGGCGCGTTTGAGAAACGACGCCATCTGCTTGTGGTCGCAATGCGCGCCGCCAACCGGCTCGTTCACGATCTTGTCGACCACGCCCAGGGCCTTGAGTCGGTGTGCGGTGATGCCCAGGGCGTCCGCCGCTTCCTTGGCCTTGTCCGAGGTCTTCCACAGGATGGAGGCACAGCCTTCCGGGCTGATGACCGAGTAGATCGAATACTGCAGCATCACCAGTTGATCGCCCACCGAAATCGCCAGTGCCCCCCCCGAACCACCCTCGCCGATGATGGTGACGATGATGGGAACCTCGAGTTGCGCCATCTCGTAAATGTTGCGCCCGATGGCCTCGGACTGGCTGCGCTCCTCGGCGTCGATGCCGGGGTAGGCACCGGGCGTATCGACAAAGGTGAACACCGGAAGCTTGAATTTTTCTGCCGTCTTCATCAGGCGCAACGCCTTGCGGTAGCCTTCGGGCTTGCTCATGCCGAAGTTGCGCATGGTGCGCTCCTTGGTGTCGCGTCCCTTCTGATGGCCGATCACCATGCAGGGCGTGCCGTTGAATCGGGCCAGCCCGCCAACGATGCTCAGATCATCGGAAAAATGACGATCGCCATGCAACTCGACGAAATCAGTGAACAGTTCGCGCACGTAGTCCAGCGTGTAGGGACGCTCCGGATGCCGCGCAATTTTGGTGATCTGCCAGGCACTCAGGTCGCCGTAGATGTCCTTGGTGAGCTGTTGACTCTTCTTGCTGAGTTGCTCGATTTCCTCGGAAATGTCCACCGCGGACTCATTTTGCACATAGCGCAGCTCTTCAATCTTGCTTTCCAGATCCGAGATCGGTTGCTCAAAATCGAGGAAGGTTCGTTTTGCCAACGTTGTTCTCCTTGTCAGTACTCGACCGGCAGCGGGTCAAGCGAACGCCAAATATACCAAGTCGCGACGCTGCAATATGGCGCCCAGGCAGCGGCCACTTCGCGCGCATCGCTGCGACTCACGGCTTCGCCGGAAAAATAGTTGCTGCTGATGCCATTGATCAGGCCGACATCGTCCAGCGGCAGGATGTTGGGCCGCATCAAATGGAAAATTAAAAACATCTCTGCGGTCCAGCGGCCGATGCCCCGGATGCTCACCAGTTCGGCGATAACGGCCTCGTCGTCCATGCTGCTCCATTCGGTGACGTGCAGACCGCCGCCATCGAAATGCAGGGCCAGATCAACCAGGTATTCGACCTTGCGCGCCGACAGTCCTGCCGCGCGCATGTCGTCCACCTTGAGCTTGAGCACATTGCCCGGGATCATCTTGCGCGGCAAGGCGGCAAAACGCTCCCACACGGTCTGCGCGGCCTTGACCGAAATCTGCTGACCCACGATGCTGCGCGCCAAGGTGACAAAGGCGTCGCCACGCGACTGCAGGCAGGCGTCGCCGAACTGGGGAATAAGCCGCTTCATGACGCGGTCCTTGCGCGCCAGATGCTTGCATGCATCCGACCAGTAGTCGGGGGTGCACAGCACGCTGGGTGCGGTCTTGGCTGCCATCATCATGCGACGCGAGGCCTCGTCGCGTGCCTCATTGCGCGTCCGACACAAGCTTCAACTTGACTTGGGCGACGTGGTGTCGGCCGCCTCGCGCAATTCGCCTGGGCGCCGATCCCCGTTCCGGGGTCCCTCGTCGCGTGGCTCATTGCGCGGCCTCCCATGTCGTTCCTGCGGGGGAGTCCTTGAGGGCTATGCCCTGGGCCAGCAGGTCCTGGCGGATGCGGTCGGCTTCGGCGAAATTCTTCGCGGCCTTGGCCGCTGCGCGCTGCGCAATGCGCAGTTGTATCGCGGCTTCGTCGAGTCCGGCTCCGGACTGCAAAAAGGCTTCAGGATCGGCCTGCAACAGGCCCAGGACTGCACCCAGCTTTTTGAGCAGCCCGCTCAGCGCACCCGACTGTGTGCGGTTCACTTCGCTGGCCAGATCGAACAGCGCAGCCACCGCCTCGGGCGTGGAGAAGTCGTTGTCCATGGCCGCCTGGAAGCGGGCCGCAAAGGGCTGGTTCCAGTCCAGTTCGACGTCCTGCGGCGGCACGGCGTGCAGCGCGGTGTACAGGCGCTTGAGCCCGGTGCGCGCGTCTTCGAGGCCGGCATCGCTGTAGTTGAAAGGACGGCGGTAGTGCACGCGCAGCATGAAAAAGCGCACGGTCTCGCCGTCAAAACACTTGAGCACGTCGCGGATCGTGAAGAAGTTGCCCAGGCTCTTGGACATCTTTTCGTTGTCCACCTGCAGGAAACCGTTGTGCACCCAGTAGTTCGCCAGTGGCTGGCCGTTGGCGCCCTCGCTTTGCGCGATTTCGTTCTCATGGTGCGGAAACTGCAGATCTGCGCCCCCACCGTGGATGTCAAAGGTCTTGCCCAGCACGGCGCAGCTCATGGCCGAACACTCGATGTGCCAACCCGGACGACCCGCGCCGAATGGCGAGTCGTACTTGGCGTCTTCGGGCTCCTCGGGCTTGGCAGCCTTCCAGAGCACGAAGTCCAGCGGGTCTTCCTTGCCATCCTGCACCGCCACGCGCTCGCCGGCGCGCAGCTGGTCCAGCGACTTGCCGCTGAGCTTGCCGTACCCGGGGAACTTGCGCACCGAATAGTTCATGTCGCCGCTGGCCGCCTGGTAGGCCAGGCCCTTGTCCTGCAACAGGCCAATCAGGTCCGTCATCTGGCGCACGTACTCGGTGGCACGCGGCTCCACCGTGGGCGCAGCGATGCCCAGCGCAGCCAAGTCCTGGCGCATGGCCGCGATCATCTCGTCGGTCAGGGCGCGAATGCTGATGCCACGCTCCACCGCGCGCCGGATGATCTTGTCTTCGATGTCGGTAATGTTGCGCACATAGGTGACGCGATAACCACTTGCCACCAGCCAGCGCTGCACCACGTCAAACGCCATCATCATGCGCGCATGGCCCACATGGCACAGGTCATAGATCGTCATGCCGCAGACATACATGCGCACATGGCCGGGCTCGATCGGGGAAAATTCTTCCAGGGCACGCGTCAGCGTGTTATAGATTCGCAAGCTCATGGATTCCATCGATGCGGGTTAACCGTGGCCCGCACTGCGCGCGGCCCGGGGATCCTGCATCTTTTCTTGATTATTCTTTGGGTGTTGGTAGGGACATTGCCACAAGGCGGGGGATACCAGGCCGTGGGCTACAATAAATCGCAGTATAAAGCCCCCGTCGGGGATTACCTGTCGCGAATTTCGCCCGCTCATGCATCCATCGCCTTCTTCGCGCTCCACTTTGCTGTCTGCCGCTCGCCTCGTTGCCGTGCTGGGAGCAGCTTGGGCGGGGGCAGTTCACGCCGACGTCTACGGCGACGTGGCACAACAACTGCGCGACGGCAAGCGTGCACAGGCCTTGGCTGCGGCCCAAGCCTATATCGCCGGCAAACCCACTGACCCGCAAATGCGTTTTCTGCTCGGTGTGATCCAGACCGAATCGG
This sequence comes from uncultured beta proteobacterium, assembly GCA_903830985.1. Lineage (GTDB taxonomy): Bacteria > Pseudomonadota > Gammaproteobacteria > Burkholderiales > Burkholderiaceae_C > CAIKVZ01. The sequence continues at coordinate 41,802 of CAIKVZ010000093.1, read as the reverse complement.
GCAGTACGGAACAGGCCATTCAGACCTTCACCCGCTTGACGCAGGAGTACCCGGAACTGCCGGAACCGCACAATAACCTGGCCGTACTGCTGGCCGGCCTTGGCCAGTTTGACCAGGCACGCGAGGAACTGGCGATGGCAATCCGTGCCAATCCGGACTACGCCACGGCGCACGAAAACCTGGGTGACGTCTATGCCAAGCTGGCGTCTCTGGCCTACGCCCGATCGCTGCAACTCGACAAGGCGAACACCGCCCTGGCACCCAAGCTCACCCTGCTGCAGCAACTGCTGACCCCTGCGACGAAACCGGCTAAGTCCCCTTGACAGCGTTCGCCCTTGGGCAACTGGCGTTTTCCCTGTTTTATTGAAGGAGTCTCACCGTGCCATCCATTCGATTTCCCTTGCAGCGTCGCAGCTTCATTGCGGCGCTCTTGATCAGTTCCCTGGTGGCATCAGCCTGGGCAGACGGCGCCCCCAAGGTGAAGTTCTCCACCACCGCGGGCGACTTCGTGGTCGAGGTCTACCCCGACAAGGCGCCCAAGACCGTGGAAAACTTTCTTCAGTACGTCAAGGACAAGCACTACGACGGCACGATCTTTCACCGCGTGATCGACAACTTCATGGTCCAGGGTGGCGGTTTCACCGCCAGTTACCTGGAAAAGAAGACACGCCCGGCCGTGCCGCATGAGGGCCGCGAAGCGCTGGCCAAGGGCGGCCTGAAGAACGTCGTGGGCACGCTGGCCATGGCACGCACCAACGATCCGCAATCGGCCACGGCGCAGTTTTTTATCAACATCAAGGACAACGCCTTCCTGGATCCGACACTGATCCCGCCGGGTGACCCGGTGCCGAAGTTCGAGTACCAGGGTCATGTGTATGAAAATACGCCCCGTGCCAACCTCATCAATGCCCCGCAATTGTTCGGCTACACGGTGTTCGGCAAGGTCGTCAGCGGCATGGACGTGGTGAACAAGATCAAGACCACGCCCACGGGCGCCGGCGGCCCGTTCCCCAGCGACGTTCCCAAGACACCCATCGTCATCACTTCTGCAACCCTCGTTAAATAATCCCATGAGCAATCCCAAAGTCGAACTCCACATCACCGGTTACGGCGTCATCACCCTGGAACTCGACGCCGACAAGGCGCCCAAATCCGCCGCGAACTTCATGAACTACGTGAACAAGGGCCACTACAACAACACCATCTTTCACCGCGTCATACCGGGCTTCATGGTGCAGGGCGGCGGCTTTGAGCCGGGCATGCAGCAAAAGCCCTGCGACGCGCCGATCGACAACGAAGCCAACAACGGCCTGAAGAACGCCAACTACACAGTTGCCATGGCGCGCACCTCGGACCCGCATTCGGCCACGGCCCAGTTCTTCCTGAACGTGGCCGACAACGGCTTCCTGAACCACACCGCACCTACATCCCAGGGTTGGGGCTACACGGTTTTCGGCAAGGTGGTTTCGGGCGCTGAGGTGGTGGACAAGATCAAGGCCGTTGCCACCGCTCGCAAGGGTTACCACGACGACGTTCCCAAGGAAGACGTGGTGATCGAGAAGGCGGTCGCCGTCTGACCTGCCTGCGCAACGCATGACCCAGGCCACCCCACTGGTGCAGCAGCTTGTCGCACCGGGCAACTGGCACACGGTCGACTTCATTTCAGACCTGCACCTGCAGGTCTCGGGCGAGGCCACTTTCCGGGCCTGGCAACGCTACCTGCAGGACACCCCGGCCGACGCGGTGTTCATTCTGGGCGACCTGTTTGAGGTCTGGGTCGGTGACGACGCCCGGTTGGCCGCAGATTCCGGTGATGCAGACGCTGCTTCGTTTGAAGTACGCTGTGCCGAGGTGCTGCAAAGCGCCGCCGAGCACACCGCGCTGTATTTCCTGCACGGCAACCGCGACTTCCTGGTTGGCGCGGATTTCCTTCAGTCTGCGCAGATGCAATGCTTGCAAGACCCGACGGTGCTGGAGTTTGCCGGCCAGCGCTGGCTGCTGACGCATGGCGACGCGCTGTGCCTGGCCGACACCGATTACCTGTCTTTTCGCGAGCAGGTGCGCAACCCCGCATGGCAGACCAGCTTTCTGGCACAGCCCCTGGCGCAGCGACAGGCGGTTGCGGCAGGCATGCGCCAGCAGAGCGATGAACATCAGCAGGCCAGGCAGCACTGCATCGACGTGGACGCCGCTGCGGCGCGCGCCTGGCTCGCCGCAGCGCAAGCCAGCGTGCTGATTCATGGCCACACCCATCGTCCGGCTTGGCACGACCTGGGCGACGGCTTGCAGCGCTGGGTGCTGAGCGACTGGGATGGCAACGCGCAGCCTGCGCGCGCCGAGGTGCTGCGATTGCAATGCGGCAATCTTGCAGCCGAGCCGGCCACGCTGCAACGCATCGCCCTGCCCTGCACCTGAGCCATGGTGCGAAGCTGGTGGCGGCGCTGGCAGCGGCGATTGACGATCGATGACGAACTCTGGCAAAGCACATTGCAGTCCTATCGATTTCTGGCCGCGCTGAGCGTTGACGAACAATTCAAGCTGCGCCAGTTGTGCGCCGAATTTCTGGCGCAAAAGCAGTTTCAGGGCCAGCACATCACGGTCACGGACGCCATGGCGCTGGCCATTGCGTCCCAGGCCTGCCTGCCGCTGCTGCACCTGCAACCCGGCACCAGCGCTGCCACACTGCTGCGCTGGTACGACGATTTCGTCGGCATCGTGCTGCACCCCGGCGAGGTGCTGGCGCGGCGCGAGGTGATGGACGATGCCGGCGTCGTGCACCGTTACCAGGAGCGCCTGTCGGGCGAGTCCATGGACCAAGGGCCGGTGATGTTGAACTGGCACGACGTGGCCGGCTCCGACGCCAGCGCGGCCGAGGGCTACAACCTGGTGATCCACGAATTTGCCCACAAGCTGGACCTGCGCAACGGCCTGGACGATGGCTGCCCGCCGTTGCCGCGCGGCTTTCTCGGCACGGCAAACTCTGGGCAAGCACGAACGGCCTGGCTGGCCGTGCTGCAACCTGCTTACGAAGGATTTTGCGACCAGCTCAGCATCGCGCAGCGCTTTGGCGGCAGCGTGCCCTGGATGGACGCCTATGGGGCCGAGTCGCTGCCGGAATTTTTTGCCGTGACCTGCGAAGCCTACTTCGTGCAGCGCGAACGTTTCGCGCAGGAGTTCCCGACCCTGCCGGCGCTGTTCGACGCGTTTTTCCGGCCCGGTCAGATCCCACCAGCTGGCTGAAATTTCAGTCCAGCCATTGCGCCGGGTCCACAGCGTCGATCTGCTGGGGATCGAGAAACTGGCGCGCGTAATCCAGGTAAACCTCCTGGCGCACGAAGACATCAAACAGATCGGGGTCGATGTGGCCGCCGCGCTTGAACTTCGCCATGATGCCCATGGCCTGTGACAGCTTCATGCCGCTCTTGTAAGGTCGGTCGCTGGCGGTGAGGGCTTCAAAGATGTCGGCCACGCCCATGATGCGCGCCTGCACCGACATCTGTTCACCGCGCAAGCCATTGGGGTAGCCCTTGCCGTCCATGCGCTCGTGGTGCCCGCCAGCGTACTCGGGCACATTTTTCAGGTGATTCGGCCAGGGCAATTGCTCGAGCATCTTGATGGTGGCGACAATGTGGTGGTTGATGGTTTCGCGCTCGGACTGCGTCAGCGTACCGGCCCGAATGCTGAGGTTTTCCAGTTCGTCGGCACTCAGGAACGGTGCCGACGTGCCCTGCGGGTCGCACCAACTGCGCTCGGTGGCGATGGCCCGTACGCGCTGCAGATCGGCCTCGGTGGTGGCTTCAGCGCCGGCGTTGCGGGTCCTCAAAAAGTCGCGATCTCCTGTCAGTGCGAGCGACTGCGCCTGATAGCCCTGCCAAACCCGGGATTCGGCCTCCGGATCCAGCGGCGCGCGCAGCGCCAACTGCTGGCGCAGGGCGGCAATTTCGGCATCGCGCCGCAGCACTTCAAAGCGTGTGTCGATGAGCTCAATCCGGTCGAACAGGGTTTGCAGCTTGCTCGACTTGTCCACCACGTGCACCGGGGTAGTGATTTTTCCACAGTCATGCAGAAAGCCAGCAATCTTGAGCTCGTAGCGATCGTGCTCACCCATGGAAAAGCCGGCCAGCGGACCCTGGCGCGTGGCATTCACAGCATCGGCAATCATCATCGTCAGGCTCGGCACACGCTGGCAGTGTCCACCGGTGTAGGGTGACTTCTCGTCGATCGCCAGGTTGATGAGCTTGATGAAGGCCTCGAACAACTGTTCCAGCTGGATGATGAGGCGCCGGTTGGTGAGCGCAATCGCCGCCTGGGACGCGAGCGACTCGGCCAGGCTCTGATCAGCCAGGGAAAACGGCACGACGATATGGGTTCCAGGCCGCTGCGCATTGATGAGCTGCAGAACACCGATGATTTCACCCTCGTGGTTCTTCATCGGCACCGTCAGAAAGGACTGGGAGCGGTAGCCGTTGAGCGCGTCAAAACGCCGCGTGCCGGAAAAATTGAAGCCTTCGGCCACGTAGGCGTCGGCAATATTCACGGTCTCGTGGTGCATTGCCGCGTAGGCCGCCACCATGGTGTCGTTGGCACTGCCGTCGGCATTGCGCAGCGGCAGGTCAGGCAGTTCGATGGCGATGCCCGTCGTGCCGCCCAGCGCCAGGCCCAGGGAATCCGTGCGCATGGTGGCGAAGCGCAGGGCCGTGCCATCGTCGGTCATGCGGTAGAAGGTGCCGCCATCCGCATTCGTGATGGTCTTGGCCACGATCAAGATGTTCTCCACCAGCCGATCGATATTGCGTTCGCTCGACAGCGCCACACCGATATCGTTGAGCTGGGCCAACCGGCCCAGCAAGTCGCCCGCAGCATCCTGGCTCATGTCAGCGTCTCCTTTGTTCCTGGCCTGTTCCGTGGCAGCACCCCGGCGGGACGCGGCTCCAGGTCAGCGTTTGAGCAAGGCCTTGAGCACGTTTTGCACGCGCCTGGCCTTGGCTTCGTCAAACGCGCTGGCCAATACGTTCGCCGCATCCTGGCCCCAGGTTTGGGCCGGGCCGGGGTCGCGGCGCTGCGTCAGCAACTGCAACTGCAGCATGCGCCGTTCACTCAAATGCTCGGCCGGTGTTGGCAACTCGGCTGCCATCTCCAGACGCAACAGGGACTGTCCCACGGCGGCGTCGGCCTTGGGCTCTGCACCCACTGCAGCAATCCAGCTGCTGCGCACCGGTGCCGCCACGCGCGGGCCCAGTTCCTGGGCGCTGGGCACGAGGGCTGCATCGCGCTTTTCCCAGGCGGTGAGCAATTGCGTCAGCGCCTCGCCATGGGCCTGTGCGGCCAATTTTTTCAGCGCGAACTCGGCGCGCTCCAGCGCGTCGCGCTGGGCACGAAACGCTGCGTCCCCGAGGCGCGGGCCCCGGTCTTCCATCGGAGGGCGATCGCCAAAGCGCGGGCCGCGGTCGCCAAAGCTTGGGCGCGCGCCATCGCGCGCATCGGGCCGTGGACCACGCGAATCGCCGCGCTCGCCCGGACGGCCGCCGCGTGTCGGCGCTGCAGGTTCGGATTTGCGCATGCCCGGGCGGTCATCGCCGCGCATCGCCACCACGGGTTTGACCGGCTTGGGCGCAGGCACCGGTGCAACCGGTTCGGCCTTTTCGGCCTGTTCGGCTGGAGTCTCGCCTTCGATCGGAGCTTCCGCCACGGCTTGCGCACCTTCAGCGGCCTCGGCCTGGGGCGCGGGTACGGTGGCGTCAAGTGCAGGGACAGCCGCGGTGGCAATGGCAGCACAGTCGGCCGCCTGGGTCTGGCCACGGATGGCTGCCTCCAATGCCGCAATGGCGCTGCGAATGGCCCCCGCCTCACCCTTGGCGTTGGCCGCTTCCAGGGTCTTGGAGGCATCGAGCACCGCACGATCGTGCTCACCCAGCGCCGAGGCCGCCTTTTCGCGATCCTGCGTCTTGCGGTTGAAAGCGTCGTCGATCGGCTTGCGAAACGCATCCCACAGCTTTTGTTCGTGGCGCCGATCCAGCGGTACGGCATGGGCTTCCGCCTGCCAGCGCTGTTGCAGTGCCTTGACCGAGTCGATGTGCAGCATCGGTGCCGCGCCCAGCACCTTGGCCTCTTCGATCATGGCGTGGCGGTAGTCCAGGCTGAGCTTTTGCACGGACTCCAGCGGTGCGGCGGCGGCACCGATTGCGTCCTTCCACAGGGGCTGCATTTCGGCAAAGCCTTTTTCGCTCAGGTGCCCGGCTTCGCGCCAGCGGTCGCCAAACTGGTGCAGGCTGCGACTCACAGCTTTCCAGTCGTGGTTGCGAACATCGGCCGGCGCAGGGTTCGCCACAGCCCAGGCTTTCACTTCCTCGATCAGCGCCAAGCGGTGCGCACGGTGTTCCGCAGCGTCGGCCTTGAGCTTGTCCAGCCAGGCCTCGACCACCTTGTGGGCCTCGTTGCAGGCTTCGTCAAAGCGTTTCCAGGCCGCATGATTGGGCACGCCGCCCTGGTCGGTCTGCTTCCACTGCTCGCGCATGGCGCGCAGGGTTTCCTGCATCTTGCGCCCGCCCATGGCCTGACCTTCGGGGCGCTTGAGTAAGCCCTCGGCCTTGATCACGAGTTCTTCACGCAGTTGATCGGCACGCCAGCGCTGCCAGCCTTCGAGTTCGCCGGCTGCAGCCAGTGCCGCATGGGCCTGGGCTTCGAGCTTGTCGTCGATGTGCTTGACGTTTTCCTTAAGGGCGTTGCGCAGCGCGGCGGCGGCACCGGCGCTGGCCTTGCCATGGCCCTGCCCAACCTCTTGCTCGACTTTGTGCAGCGCTTCAGCCACGGCGTGCGTCGCCTTGGCGCGCATCTCGGCCAGCACCTCGGGCGCAATGCGCGGCTTTCTCGGCGCCTCGGGCTCCAGCGGAATACCGCGCAGGGCGCGCAATTCGTCGGCCCACAGGCGCAGCGGTGGCAGGGGTGCAGCCGGGTCGGCGGCGGCCGCGACCGTCAAAGCAACGACAGACTGGAAGGACGACCAGACCACACCCAACTGCGCCTGCGACGATTCAAGCAGCGGCGGGAACTTGACGTCCACGCTCGGCCAATCGGCATCGGTGGTGAGCGACTGGGCCTGGCTCTTCCAATGCTCCACATCGGCACCCAACAATTCCAGCGCGGCCTGCGCGTCCTGCCAGCCCTTGGTGGACAGCACTTCGATGCGCTGCGCCAGCAGCACAGCGGCTTCGCGCTGCACTTGCGTGCGGTGCTGCAGGTCCTCGATCACCTTGACACGTTCGGCCAGTTTCACCTTGACGGAGGCCAGCGGCTCGCGGCTCAACGGCGCGCCGGCCTTGGCGGCATCACGCTGCCAGGCCAGTGCATCGGCGATGTTGATCTTGACCTGGTTCAGCAGTGTCTGAGCCTTCTCGGCCCATTCGGCGGCCAGCGCCTCCTGGCCCTTGGCACGACGCAGCTCATCGAGTTTTTCGCGCAGAGGTTTGGCAGCGCCCTTGTCCTTGCCGCTGAGTTCCTTGAACACTTCCTGCATTTGCTCTGCAGAGGGCTCGCTGGCCAGCCATTGACGCACACGCGCGGCGCGATCGCCCGAGGTGGACGCCGAAAAAGCGCCGCCGGTGAGCGCGTCCAGCGGATGGGGCTCGTGCGACTTGGGCGACGCGGTCGTCACCTCAGGCGTTTCAGGGCGGGCAGCATTGGAAAAGAGGCGGATCATAAGAAGATGAGAGGAGGCAGGCGCAAAGTCGCACCCGCTATTGTCGCTGCAATCGGCCTAGGCGCGAAACCGCTGTGATGGCGCCAGAACTTTGTTGCGTCAAGGTGCCGATGCCCCATGACCTCACCGTTGTTAAGATGTCAAAAAATATAACAAATGCGTTTGTTATCCTTGACTTGATATGATGATTCACCCAAAATCCGCTCAGTCCCCGAAAACATAAGGGACAACCCGTATCCGCTGCCGAACCCGGCTAAGTCAGATAGGGCATCCAACCAACCAGCGATGCCCCCATTTGATGGCGTACCCATCCCAACGAGGGGTCCGAGCATTGGCGGCAGAAATGCAGTCGTACCGCCAGCCCCCCCACTGAGAAGAGGAACTGCTATGACAGCGTTAGCAACCCTGGGCCGAACATTGCACCGTGCAAGTTCTGCATTGACCCGAGCTTTCTTTCAAGTGACGCACAACAGTTTTGCCCTATTGGGCTTGGCTGTGGCGTTTTCCGTGATCACCCTGGTGGCCCGCCCTGACCTGCGCCAGATCGGCGAAAGCCAGCTGTCCAACTGGCTGCAAATTCGCCAGACCGAAAGCACCGGCCTGCGTAGCGAGGTCGATGCAGTTGACCGCGCCACCGTGGCCGACCCCAAGGACCTGCCCAAACAGCAGGCGGCTGTGGCCTATTGGCTCAGCAAGAAGTACCACATCGCGCCCGAACCCCTGAGCGCCCTGGTGATCGAGGCTTATGAGGCCGGCGCCAGGGTCAAACTGGACCCCACCCTGATCCTGGCGGTGATGGCCATCGAGTCTGGCTTCAATCCCTTTGCCCAGAGCCCGGTCGGCGCGCAGGGCCTGATGCAGGTCATGACCAAGGTGCACACCGACAAATTCGAAAACTTTGGCGGCAAGCTGGCCACCTTTGACCCTCTGACCAATTTGCGCGTGGGCGTCAAAGTGTTGCAGGACTGCGTGGCGCAAGCTGGTTCGGTCGAGGGCGGACTGCGCTCCTACGTGGGGGCAGCGAACAGCGAAACTGACGACGGCTACTCGAGCAAGGTGCTGGCCGAATACGGCCGCCTGCGTCAAGTCGCCGCAGGGCGTTCCGTCCCCTTGACCGCCCCAGCCCCGGCCGCCCCCGCTGCGGTGACGGTGGCACCGGTCGCGGCCGAAGAGGCCAAAGTGGCGATGCTGACGCCGCGCTGAACACCGTGGCCTGGGCTACACTCAGGGCGTGCGCGACTGGCGATAGGTGCGACTCCTCCACGGGGCCCGACACTGACGTGGACCAACAACCACTTGGAAGCGCACCGAGGCAGATGCTTGTCTGCCTCGATCAGCCGTTCGCCTGGGCAGCCCTTGTTTGAGGCGGCATTGCGCTGCGACTCTCAGCAAGGAACCACATCTTGAAGGACTGCCAGCATGTACGACCGCAATATCCTCGTTGAACAGACCGACCCCGAAATCTGGGCGGCCATACAGGCGGAAAACGCACGCCAGGAACACCACATCGAGCTCATCGCCAGCGAAAACTACGCGTCTCCGGCCGTTATGGCCGCTCAAGGCTCGCAGCTCACCAACAAATACGCCGAAGGCTATCCGGGACGCCGCTACTACGGCGGCTGTGAGCACGTGGACGTGGCCGAACAGTTGGCCATCGACCGTGTCAAGCAGCTGTTTGGCGCCGAAGCTGCCAACGTGCAGGCCCATTGCGGCGCCTCGGCGAATGAGGCCGTGTTCTTGGCCTTTCTGAAGCCGGGCGACACCATCATGGGCATGAGCCTGGCCGAAGGCGGACACCTGACGCACGGCATGGCGCTGAACATGAGCGGCAAGTGGTTCAACGTAGTGAGCTACGGTCTGAACGCGGCCGAAGAAATCGACTACGACGCGATGGAGCGCAAGGCGCATGAGAGCCGCCCCAAACTGATCATCGCCGGCGCCTCGGCCTACTCGCTGACCATCGACTTCGCGCGCTTCGCCAAGGTGGCCCAGGACGTGGGCGCGATCTTTATGGTCGACATGGCGCATTACGCCGGCCTGATCGCTGCCGGCGTCTACCCGAACCCGGTGCCGCACGCCGACGTCGTGACTTCCACCACCCACAAGAGCCTGCGCGGACCGCGCGGCGGCATCATCCTGATGAAGTCGCAGCACGAGAAGCTCATCAACAGCGCCATCTTCCCGGGGCTGCAAGGCGGCCCGCTGATGCACGTGATTGCAGCCAAGGCCGTGGCCTTCAAGGAAGCGCTGGAGCCCTCCTTCAAGCTGTACCAGCAACAGGTGCTGAAGAACGCGCAGATCGTTGCCGAGACCCTCACCGCACGGGGCCTGCGCATCGTCAGCGGACGCACCGAAAGCCACGTCATGCTGGTGGACCTGCGCGCCAAGGGCATCACCGGCAAGGAAGCCGAGGCCGTTCTGGGCAGCGCCTACATGACGATCAACAAGAACGCCATTCCGAACGACCCGGAAAAGCCCATGGTGACCAGCGGCGTGCGCATCGGCACGCCGGCCATGACGACGCGCGGCTTCAAGGACGAGGAAGCGCGTATGACGGCCAATCTGATCGCCGACGTGTTGGACAATCCGCGTGACCCGGCAAACATCGACGCCGTGCGCGCCAAGGTGAGCGCCCTGACGGCGCGCTTCCCGGTCTACCGGTGATCGGTTCTCCCTCGCCCCAAACCTTTCCCGCCACAGCGGGCGGGGGAACGAGGGCCCGGACATGAAATGCCCTTTTTGCGGACACTTGGAAACCCAGGTGGTCGAGACCCGCATTTCAGAGGACGCTGACTTCATTCGCCGACGGCGTCAGTGCGGCGCCTGCGAAAAGCGCTTCACCACCTACGAGCGCCCCGATGTGAACTTTCCGGCCATCGTCAAGAAGGACGGCCGGCGCATCGAGTTCGACCGCAGCAAGCTGCGCGGCTCCATGAACCTGGCGCTGCGCAAGCGCCCGGTCAGCACAGAGCAGGTGGACAGCGCAATCGAGCGCATCGAGGAAAAACTGCTGGCCCTGGGCCTGCGCGAAGTGCAATCGCAGCGCATCGGTGAGTTGGTGATGCGTGAGTTGAAAAAGCTCGACAAGGTGGCCTACGTGCGCTTTGCCAGCGTGTACCGCAACTTCGAAGACATCGACGAGTTCAAGACGCTGGTCGATCAGGTGCGCGGCTAGGCGCTCAACCGGCCCTTTCACGAACAGCCGAAAACCGGGCGGGGACGGGCCGGGACCCCCGCCACGCCCTCACTGATCTACCTCGCGCCAGCTGATGCGCCGGAAGATCGGTCCCGGAGTACCTGTGGGCACACAGTTTGAAATCGGCGTGCCGTCGGCGCCCAGCACCACGCCCTGCATGGTGCAGGGGGGGCCGCTACCCCCGCCATGAGGCAAATCGATCAGGGAAATGCCAACCGCCAGTGATTCGGAATTCGATAGCACCCCCACATGGGTTTCGTCGTATACCGTGCCACCGTTCACCTGATCGACATAGTTAAGCCAGCCGTGGCCATCGGAACAGATATTGCCAGCGGGTACATTGGACGAAAAAACCAGAGTGCCCTTGCCCACCTTGAAATTGAGGTTCATGCGCTCACCCGGCTCAGGCAGGTCAATCACCCAACCCCTGGTCTGGGTGCATGGCCCGGTGATTGCGCTGTCAACACAAGCGATGGAGCGTGTGCTGCCGGCGGTCGTGATCACCATGCTCTTCAGTTCGGGGCGAACGTCAGCTCCGGGATAGGTCATGCCGATGTCCTTGAAGCTGTAGATCGACTGCTGCTGCGTGTCGGCCAGATCGCTCAGGCCCAGCAGGCGGCCCGTGCCGACGTACACGTAGGGCTCGCCGCCGATTTCCGCCAACTCGATGCGCGTGGTGACGGGCTGGGCGGTGGGCGAAGCGTCCGTCGTCTTGAGCGTCGCCAGCAGGGTCGCGCCGTCTGCGCCATTGACGTCAAAACGCCAGACATTGCCCAGCAAGTCACCGCCATAGACGCGCTGCGTGGTGTTGTCAAACGCCGCGTTATTGACCCAGTTGTTGAGTTCACGCAGTCCGCTGGGATTGGCGGCAGACCCCGCCCCCGTCCCGACGGTCTTGAGCAAAGCACCGGTGACGGCATTGACGACATAGACATAACCCTGGCCGTCGGCGTTGTTATAACCACTGGTGAACATGGCCACCCAAGTTCCATTCAGCAGTTTGGAAATGATGGGGCGGCCAAAACTCAGACCCAGATTGCCGTCCTGAGCCAGCGTGAACTCCCACAGCGACTTCGGCTTCTCCGGATCGGTGACGTCGAGCGCGTAGTAGCCCTTGCCACCCGAGTTCAGTCCTCCCACCAGCACGGTGCGCCAGCTGCTGCCGTCAAATACGTCACCCACAGCCACCGTGCCATCGACATAGAAACGATGGTTTACGTTGTACTGGACATCGGCCAGTTTGTACATTTCGGGCAGCACCTGACTCGGGATATAGGCCCAGGCCTCCTTGCCTTTGTCGGTCCAATTCGCATCGCTCGACTTGGGCGCGAAAAAGGCGTGCAGCATGCCGTCGTTGGCACCGACGTAGACCATTTTCTTGCGCCCTGCGCTGCTGGTTTTGAATGCCGAATAGCCGGCATCAGCGTAGTTGGAGGAAGGCTCCTTCACGTAGACGGGTTGCGAGTCCACGATGTCACCAAGGACGCGCTCACGCTTGCGGTACAGCTTGCCCGCAGTGGCCGGAGCAAAATCTTCAAGGCCGCGTTGGCCGCGCAGAAAGTTCACCAGCGCGGCATTCGGGGCCGCAGCAACTTGGCCTGCGTCCATGTCGAAAAACTGGCTCAACAACGCCACCTTGCTGGCGCCAAAGTCGGCCTGCTGTGCGGCGCTCAGGGTGGCATAGGTGAAATGCGCCAGGTTATCGGACGCCGACAGCAGGCTGGCGCCGCCCTTGCGCAAAACGATGGTGCGCGTGTCGGCGCCGTCGCTGACCATGGCCTCCAGGGCGTCCTGGACCGACCAGGCAGAACCGGCCAAAACTGACCCGGTAGTCAGGTCAAAGGAGCGGGCCTGCACGTCCCCAGTCCAGTTTCCTTTTCTGAAGCTTGGGACGAAGACGCTGTTGTCGGCAAGGGTTGGCGTGGCCGTTGTGCTGGAGGCGGCGGTGCCGGCAGCCAGCAGGGCGTCGATATCCCGCAACGCGCTCTGTATCCCCGTGACCATGGTGTAGGCGTCACCCGCGCTGAAGTACTTGCCTCGACCATTAACGGCGGTGTGCCAGAAATCGTCGATGGAACGCGGATCACTGAAGTCCAGTGGGTTCAGCGAGGCCTCAACGGCGGCAGTGGGCCAGACCGGCCAGTCGGTTTTCCCCGTGGCACCGACTGCTGCCGGCACCAGGGCACCGAGCCGGATCGCCGGAAAGTCGCCGTTGAGATTCGCCGGATTGCTGTAGTTCTTGTCAAACGCCACCGTGCCGGAAACGCCCAGACCCACCGTGTACGTGGTCATGTGGATATGGGGTGCCCGGTCGTCTTCCGGATTGGTGGAACTTGAGGGCCGCAGCTTGTTTGCAGGATAGGGCCGCAAGGCCGTGGCGTAGTAGTACTGAGCCACGTCCGCGAGCGAGTTCAGGCTGCCAGTGTCCGGCGAAATCACCGTTTCGACACAGGGCCAGGCCGCGCAGGCGGAACCGTTGCTGAAGCTCACACCTGCGGGGGCGATGCCCGCCGTTTGCGCATCCACCGACGGGATAACGCCAATCGGTTTGGGCGTCACACTGACCGGGGTGCACACCCCTTCGTTGGCCCAGGCCGTCGGACCTACGGTGGAATGCAACCACGGCGCACCCACCGCCTGCGCGCCACTGAGAATCTGCTCAAAGCTCTTCGTGCTGTGCCGCGACTGCTTTTGCCAGGAGTCGAGGTCGGGAACACAGGTCGTCGTAGTGTAGGCAGGGGCCGTGGCTGTCCCGTTAGGCGTACAGGAGGCGTGCGCGACAGTGCTCGGAAGCCCGGTCGTGTGGTCGCAGACCTGGCGCTCATAGGCCGTTCCGTTCCAGTTAAACCCCGTGGTGCATGAAGGTCCAGGTACCGGCGCGCTGACCGTGTTCATGCTGCAGGTCTGTTTGGTCAAACTGGCGCCCGATATGACGCCGGGCGTGCAGAGGTGGTTGATGCTTTGCGCGCCACTGTCGTACTTGACGCAGGTCGCGGTGATCTTGGTCACAGCGTCGGTGGCACTCACCCCCGTCCACCCAGCGCCCCAACCGGGCAATGCCACGGCACTGCCGGTACAACTGCCTCCAACCGCTTCCTGGAACCAGCCGGTGTGGGTGTTGCTGCACACAGTGGTGTAGCCATCGCCGCCACTGGCCGGGTTGGAAAAAATGGTGGTGGGGCCTGACGTGTAGGTTGATGGAGGGGACGCCGCACCTGGGGTCGCACAAGTCCCGGGTGCCACCGCCTGCAGTGCTGTGTCCGTCGTCCTGACGTACACCACCCAGGTCTTTCCGGAAGTGACGTCGCTGTAGTTGCCTTTGGGCACATAGGTCTTGACATCAACGGGGGCGTAGCAGGTGGTCACGGCGCCAGTCACGACATCGGTGGTGGTGCCCGGAGTGCAGGAGCCCACGTCCACAGGTTTGCCCAAAGTGTTCGAAATCCCGCAAGCATAGGTGTGATTTACCAACTGACTTCCCGGCAACGTGCAGCCGGCCACAGCCTGATCGGAGTCAGTGACGGTCGTACAGGTCGTGGTGTCGCCTGCGGCAGGCTGATTGAAACCGGTCGCTGGGCAGGAAGCCACGGTGCTGGTGACGCCCGCTGGCGTACTGCAGGTCGTGGTCACGCCCGAAACGGCATTGAAGCTCGGTCCGGCCGCGCAGGTGGACGTGTCGACGGCATAGGAGGAATCCGAATCCACGCTGCAGGTGGTGCGCGTATAGGGCGAAGCTGCCAAATCCGCCGTCGAATTGACGGAGCAGGTGGCGCGATCGACTGTGCCGGCCACGGTCGCGAGGTTGAAATCCGATTTAATCCAGTTCGGTCCCGTTGCAGCGATCGTGCTGCAACTGCCGCCGCAATCGTAGACGACATTCGTGACACTGACGATGACCGGCGTGCAGGTAGTGAACAGGCCCGTGCCGTTGCTCGTTGTGCTGGCCGCGAGGGGCGCCCAGGACGCAACAGCGCAAGTCGCCGGGTCCACCGCGTACTGCTGACTTCCCGCATCGGTGACGGTTGTGCCAGCGGGAGCCGGGATCACTGTGACCGGGCAGGAAAGCTTGTAGTTGTTGCTGGCCGCCGAGGCATCGCCCGGAACGATCAGGTTGGTGCCCGTGCTGTTCACTGGGCTGCAACTGTTGACATGGTCGCCCGACGCCGGACCTGCACTCAGGGTCGGCGTCAGCACGCCGCTGCAAGTGACGATGGCCGCGGCATTGTTGACGGCAGTGCATGCGCTCGGGTCAACATAGGAGATGACCTCGCTCAGCACGCAGGTCTGACGGCGCTCAGGATTGTGGTACTCCCTGTTGTTGTCCGGCGCTGGTGTCAGGCAGTTGTCATGAGGGTCGAGCGCCGAAGGCCCGGTGGTGGTCACGGCGGAACAGGTCACCTTTTTGTAGCGGGGATGGGTTGGAGATTCGTCGCTGCAGTCATCCGGATCCACGGGGATGTTGGTGCCCGAGGCATTGGACAGCCGGCAACCGGAGGTACCAACGGTGCCGGCAGAACAGGCCAGGACATACTGCCAATGGGAATCGTTGTCCGCCTCCTGCCACTGCACGATGTCCATGGTGCGAGTGCGAATGGTCTTGGTTGCGGTCTTGGCGCTCATACGAACGTATTCGTACTTGACGCTCAGTTGCGTGTCATTGCGCCGCACCTGGGTCTGCGCCCTGGAGCGGTTCTCAAGGGTGCGCGTGGAGACGGTGTCGCGGCGTGTACTGTGCGTCACCGTTTGCTCGATGTGGGTGACTTTTTCCCACAGTTGGGACACGTCAATACTTTGCGTGGTGGTGGTTTTTTCGGTGCGCGTCTTCTCGAACTGCAAGTAATCCGTCTCGCGGTACTGGTACTCGGTCTGCAGGAAATACTGTTCTACACCACGGGTATAGGCTGTGACCGTCTGGGTGTCGGTGCCGCTGCTGCAATCCAGGGCCTGGTAGTCGTAGTTCTGCTTTTTTTCGAGGGTGTAGCCCGAGGTGCCGCCATCAAAAATGGGACGCGGCGCGCACTGCTGCGTGGGCCCTGCACCGTTGCCCGTGCCTTCGCACGGTCCGTTGAGCGTGAGCGGGCTGTCCTGCTGCCCCACCTTGGTGACGCCGTCCATCTTCACCGCGCCCACGGTCTCGAAACCCTTGTTCCAGTAACCATCGGTTGTCATGATGGTGAAGTTGCGCTGGCAGGTGTATTGCACCGGATCGTAGGGCATGCCCAGATTGATGCCCTGAGAGCGCAGCGGGCCATCACCCACCGTTCCGGTGCCGTAATCAGAAAAATGGCGTCCCACGCGGGCCAACCCTTCGCGCATGGGAGATGCGCCGGCCGGCTTCTGCCCATAGAGCTTGTTGTAGACACGCTGGCGCTGCTGCACGTCGAAGTCATTGATGGGCTCGTACTTGTCGGGCACCACAGCGCTGCCGGGGGCGGGCGGAACATTCGGATCACTCGCGTTCCCGGCTGCCAGAGGCGCTGCAGAAATCAAACCCATGCGGTACTTGTCGTCCACGCGCGAAATCGCGCGGCCGATGCCGCTCTTGACCAGCGCCATGCGCGTTCGGTAGTAGCTGTACCAGATGGCAAAGTTGTTCCGCTGCGCAGGCGCCACGAACACCTTGGTCCAGGTGCCGCCGGCGCTGCTGACGACCGTACCCAGCGGATCCGTGCAAGGCGCTGTCTTGTAGTTCAGCTGTCCCGCACCGCTGTACTGGTAGTAATAGGCAGGCTGGGGCGCATCCGATCGGTTTGCCTCGGTGGTGGACTCACCCAGGCCCATGCGCGTTTTGCTGTCAAAAGCCTGGAACGAAGCGCTCAAGTCCACCACAGACAGATCGGAGGCGTCGAAGTAGTTGTAGCGCGCCGCCGTGAAAGCGGGCGTGGGGGCGTCGATCAGCGGCAGCGCGGGGTCGCTTGCGTCCACGATCTTGGGCAGAACATAGGTTTCAGCCGGGTTGTAGTAAAGCGGGTTGCATTGGTAGCTGCGGTAGCCTATGGGCTGGGCATCGTAGAAGCTGGCCTCCAGATCGTCGGGCATGTGCGTGGCGCTCATGGATGAGGAGGTGTCCATCAGGATCATGATGTTGGGCTTGACCGCGCCCGACTGCGAACTGGCGATCGGAACATTCGCCAGATCCGTGACCGCGGCGCACAAACCGGTCGACCAGAACAGCGCAATAGGGCCTGCGAGCCCCCAGAGGACACGCTGCGAAGCGGGTTCCGAACAAGAAAAGGGAAACATTTTCATGATCTGCTCCTGTGAAGCTATTGCACCAGGACCTGGGTGTAGCTGACGGTGTTTCTGGGCCCGTCGATGCGCGTCGTGATGCGGAAATAGGCCGGTAGCGCGGGCTCCAGCGGGTTGCCCGCCCCACTCATGTCCTTTGGTGTTTTGCTGTCCACGACCGCAACGCAGACATTGGGCGGATCCAGCGGCCCGACGTTTCGGCACATGCGATGGATGACATAGCGCACCCGGTTGTGCGTGCCGTCATCAGCGACGGCCTCCAGCACCGGCCCGGCGGCAGAGGTATTGGCGTCCCAGTCGTAGGTAACGGGATTGAAGGCCGCATCCCAGGAGGCGAAGTAGCCCTTGTTGGGTTGGTCAACGGCCAACTCAGCTGTTGTCGGTTTAGGCGCCGGTGGCGCCGGGCGGAGGAACGTGTTGGCCGCGACCACGCCGCGGTCACCCGCCGAAGTGGCGTTTTGCTTGAAGGCCAGGTTGCCGGTGACGCCCTGCCCCGTACCGACAGAACGCAGCACCGCCACGCCGGCCAGCATCATCACAACCATCACGGCCAGCGCGATGTACAGCACCCCGCCGCGCTGGCGCCGCAGTAGACCGGGTCCACGGGAATCAAGGGCAGGAGGTTTCATGGCGGCAGGGGAGCATTTCCCCAGATCACGTTGCGCATCGGGACGACGCCCTGAAAGACCCGGTAGCGGTAGTTCTGCCAATCAGGCCAGGCGCTCATGTCAAAGTTGCCCGCGGCCCAGCGCGGGTTGACCGTCACAGGGATATTTTCCAATTGCTGGCTGCGCGCCAGCACGGCAAAGCGCACAGCCAGCACGCGTGACCAGTCGGCGGGCGTGACCGTGGTCCACTCTGCGGCCGAGATCTGCCCGTAACCAGGCGTGCCTACAGCGTCGGTATCGACACCGTACTGCGCCTTCACGTCCACCACCCCTTCCGCCACGGTGGACGCAGTGTTGTCGCCGAGTACGTTGGAAAAGCTCAGCGAATTGTTCACGACCCGCCACCTGTTCAGGTGCGGCTGCGGTCCCATGTTGTAGAGCACACCCGATCCGTTCAGTCCGGCCTGGGTCGCCGCCCGGTTGCGCGTGGCAATCACGGGCGCGTGAGGGGGGTAGAAGCTGGTGTAGTTGGCGCCCTGCACATGCTCGACCGTAAGGTTGTCCACGCTGGCATTGCCGGTGGTTTCCACCAACTCGCACGTGGTCGGCGGCAGCGACGCGTTGGCCAGAATCACCAGATCGCCCAGCTGAATGCCGCCGCGCGACATCGAGGTGATTTTGGTGGTCGTCGTGCCCGAGACATAGCCGCGCCCGGCCGTCATGTAAGCCGAATTGCCATACAGCACGTCGATCTGATCCGGCACGCCGGCGCCCCCGGGCGTTATCACCACAGGCACCAGCGGAAAAGTGAACGCAGCAGCGCCAACTGCCGGGTTCGTCGCCAGCACTGGGCAGGGAACGCCAGCCGCCGACATGGAGGTGAGCGTGCCAAATCCCATACCCGCCACCTTCAGGTCGCGCTCGAGTTCGAACATGCCAATGTTGCCCGCCATCTGCGCTTCGCTGCCCGCCGTCGCCGTGCGGCTGCTGGTGCTGGCGGCCAGAAAAACCTGGAAGATCACCAGCGCCGTGACCAACGCGATCGCCACGCCGACCATCACTTCGACCAACGAAACGCCACGTGTCAGTGGATAAGTCGGGTGAGCGTGACGCAGTCTCATGTCGGACTCAATTGATGTAGGTGGTGACCACATGGCGGCGCATGGCCACGTCCGATGGCGCGCGCCAGCACACCGTGACCGTGACCTGGTTGCCCGCTGCGATATTCACCAAAATTTGCTGCATGCGGTCAGTGGAACCAGGAAGACCACCGGCAGCAGGCGAATCGTTGACAGCCGTCACCCAGTTGGTGACCATAGCGCTGGTCGACGGTGTGCCCGCAGCGGCGTCGCAGGCGCCCACATCCGCCCTGTGCGCAAAGGCGGCAACGGATGCAGGGTTCACTTCACCACTGCTGCGATCCACGCTGAGCCACATTTCATTGCTGATCTGGCTGACCAACTCGTTGGCCTGATTGCGAAACTGCGCGTCAGACTGACCACCGATGGCCAGCGCCTGCACACCCACCATGCCCAGAATGCCGAGCGAAAAGACCAGGATAGCCATCAGAGCGTCAATCAAAATGACACCGTGTTGTGCTTTGCTTGGAGTGTGGGCAGGCATCAGCATCATGGGTCCTATGTACAGGCGCGGGAGTCTCCAGCGGTGGTGATAAGGGCGTCGCACAGGCGCGCTTGGCCCGCGGCAGAGACACGAACATCCAGGCAACGCATCGGACCGACCCCGTGCACATCGGCGCAAACCCCGGACGTGCTCGTGAAGACAAAGGTTGCGACTCCTCCTGCGCTACGCCCCATCCCATTGAAAGTCAGGCGAGACGTAGTTCCGGTGACCACGACCGAGGTGCTGCCGCCCTCCAGCGCTGACTTGCCCTGCAACAGTCTGAAAGTGGCGGCGCCTGGGTCCCACAAGCGCACGATCCAGTTCTGACCGGTGGTGCTGAGGTTGGCAGTGTTGACCAGCGTGGGGGCGTCGTCCGTCAGGATCAGTTCCACCACGGCATTGCGTCGAATGGCCTCTGTTCGGGCCAATTGCGCTGCGGCGTGCAACGAGGATGCGCTGGCGCGGATCCTGGCATTGCCCATGTAATTGGCAAGCGATGGCATGCCCAGCGCCAGCATGATCGAAAGAATCGCAAGCCCCACCAAGACCTCGATCAACGTGAAGCCGGCCCGAGGGTTGTGTTCGATGCACAGGTTCAGCATGACCCGTCCGCCTTCAGAACCCAACAACTATTGGATGGGGGCCACCCGGGCGGCGCATCAAAGTTGCTGGTACGCGTGTTGTCTTGATCCAGGGTGTAGTGAAAGCCGGCCATGGCGCCGGTCCCATCGGCGTGCACGCTATAGGCGATGATGGTTTTCGTCGGACATGTGAAGATGAAATCCCTGGCCGTGGGCATCGGGGCTACGGTGGGGGGGTCTGTCGCAAGATTGCACGCACCGGCATAGGTACGGTTATCCTGAAAATACCGCTCCATCGCGACGCTCATCCCGGCCAGGCCCGCCACCGCTTCGGTGATGCGACTGCGCTGCACGTAGCCTGTGTACGAGGGCACGGCGATGCTGGCCAGGATGGCCACGATGGCAACCGTGATCATCACTTCGATGAGCGTGAAACCTCTCGAAAAAACCTGCCGTCGTGACATTGTTGTTACCTTTTTGACATGTTGTTATCAGCATATCAAAACGGCAAGTCGGCAAAAACCGGCCGCCGATAAACGGCCGGATCAACTCGACAAGTGGTTTTGGGAAAAGAATTGGCAAACCGGGCACTGCAGTTCGCAAACTGGTGCGCAGGCCGAGTGAAAACTAGCGGTTTTGCCCCGACACGGCGCCGCCGCGATTGATGGGCGTGAAGTCGACCTGAATGAGCAACTGGCTCTTCACAGGGATGCCCAGAAAATAGCCTGGCGAGAACTTGGCCTTGCCGAAGGCGGCCAGCGCCGAGGCTTCAAATACCCCCGGCGGCGTGGCGCGCACGACCGCGACTTCGTCCACATCACCGGAACTGCTGATAAGCAAGCGCAGCACCACAAAGCCTTCTTGAAGTTGCGCGGTTGCAGGGTATTCGGGGTCAATGTCCTGCAGCGGCCGAGGCGGCGGATCCAGACCCGCGGCCGATTGATAGGCAGGCGCTGGTGTCAGACCTTGCTTGGCCGCCGGATCCGGGATTTTCTGCGGCAGCGGCACCGGTTTCACTTCACCCGCAGCCTCATTGCGTGCCGCAGTCGGGTTGGCTGCCGCCGCCGCAATGGGGGCGTTGGGCGCAGTTGCTGCCGTGGCCACGGGGGCAGCAGAAACCTGCTCCGCCGCTGTGACCACCACAGCGCGCTGGACCATCAGCCTGGCCTGCAATGTGCTCGCAGGAGCAGAAACACCGGACACCAGATGCGGTCGGAAAAAACCCAGCAGCATGGCGCCATGCAGCGCCACAGACACCGCGGCCGCCCAGATCAGCGACCGTGGAAAATGGGAGGTAACTCGAGGCAACACGAGGTCCATGTTACCTCCAGGGCCAGCAAAACGCCGGCCGCCAGCCACTCCACCAAGCCACTATTTGCTGATCTCGCGCCAGCTGATGCGTTTGCCCAGCGGTGGTGGGGTTCCGGATGGAACGCAACTGAATGAAGTCGTGCCGTCGGCGTTGGTCACGATCTGCACGATTTCGCAACTGCTCGCGGCACCGGGAGGCAGCGCAACGGCCCCCGCCCCCCCCGCCATGGTAATTCCTCCAAACTTCGTCACCGGTGAATTCGGACCGTCAAACGGCAGGCCGGTCTGGAAATTGATGTAGTTCAACAGGTTGTAGCCGGTCGAGCACGCGTCATCAATGGGCACATTGGATTGGAACACCAGTGATTCGCCGGCCAGCCCCATGTCGATGTTGATGCGTTCGCGCGGTTCGGTCAGGTTCAGCGCCCAGCCCGCGGTGGAAGCGCAGGCAGCAGCGCTGCCCGAGCAGGCGGCCGTGCGCACCAGGGTGCCCGCAGCGGCGCTGGTACCAGCCACAGTGGTCAAGACCATCGGTTTGAGCAGGTCGCGCAGTTGGGTCGGATCAATCAGCGCGGAAGTCGGCGTGGCCGGCGACGTCAGCGGATCCTTGATGCTGTACACCGACTGCGTTTGCGTGTCACCGACATCGCTCGTGCCCAACAGCCGCCCGGTACCCACCATCAAGAACGTGCTGCCATCGACCTCGGCCAGGTTGATGCGTGTGGTGATCGGCTGCGGTGCCGGTGGCGTAGCCGTGTCGTACAAGGTGGTGATCAGGGTCGCCTGATCGCTGCTGCCATTGATGTCAAAGCGCCAGACGTTGCCCAGCACGTCCCCACCGTAGACACGCAAGGCCGAGTTGTCCTGCAATGGGTTGCTCACGTAGGTGGTCAACTCACGCAGGCCACTGTCGACCACACCGGTTCCTATGCGTTTGATGAGCGCACCGGTACCGACGTTGATCACGTACAGGTAGCCCTTGCCATCGCCCGGGCTGGTGTTGTTGTAACCTGAGGTCAGCAGCACGACCCAGGTGCCGTCAGCCATCTTGGTGATCACCGGCCGACCGAAACTCAGGCCCATGGTGCTGTCCGTGCTCACCGTGTACTCCCACAGCGCAGCGGGCGCCGCCGGGTTGGTGATGTCCAGCGCATAGTAGCCGCGTCCGCCCTTGTTCAGCCCACCCACCAGGATCGTCTTCCAGGCGCCGCCTGTGAAGACATCGCCAATGATCGGCGTACCGTCGACGAAATACTGGTGATGCGCGCCATAAGACACGTCCGCCAACTTGTACAGATTGGGCAGCACCGGCGTGGGAATCACGGCCCAGGCCTCGGTTCCGCCCGATGCCAATGTTGCATCGAGGGGCGCATTGAAGGCGTGCAACATGCCGTCATTGGCGCCCACATAGGCCATGGGGGTGCGGCTGGCGTTGTTGGCCTTGAAGGTGTCATAGCCCGAGTCGAGATAGCCCAGCGAAGGTTTGCCGACATAGGCCACCGAGGAGTTGATGATGTCGCCCAACGCGTGGTCGCGCACCCGATAAAGGTGGTTCGCGTCGCCGGCGAGGTAATTTTCAAAGGACTTTTCACCCCGCAGGTAATTCACCAGATTGGCCCCCTTGGCCGCCGCACGCTGGGCAGCACTGCTGGCGCCGGCCGCCACGAACTGGGTCAGACTGTCCACCGCCACCGATCCGACGTCGCCTGCGCTGGCACCAAAGAACGCCTGCTCAGCAGCGCTCAAGCTGGTATCCGCGCCACCTGTAGGCGCTCCCGAACCGTCGCAGGTTTGCGTGTTCCAGGTGAACTTCACCAGGTTTTTTGGCGCTCCGGGATGGATCAGGCGAATGTCGCGCTGGTCACATTTGGGCGCCACCACGGCGTCGAGCTTGGCTTGTGCCGACCAGGCGTTACCCACGCCCATGACAGCCGGATTGCTCCCCGAAGCCAAGACCGTGAAAGTCTGAGACTGCACATCGCCGGTCCATTTCCCCGAGGTGAATCCGGTCGTCAGAATGACATTGCTGCCCAACGAGAGAATGGGGTTCACAATGGCGCCACGGCCGCCCGCACCCGCAGCGCTTTCAATGCTGTCCAGCGCCCCTTTCAGGCCCGACAGCATGGTGGCCGGGTCCCTGGCACTGAAGAAGCGTCCGCGCCCATTCACCGCAGCGTGCCAAAAATCGTCAATCGAATACTTGTTGCTGAAAAGGGTATCGGGCGTTGACGATGTGAAGCTGGCGTCGGGCCAAACCGGCCAGGACAATGCACCCGAACGCACGGCGGCAAAATCACCCGTTGCGCTGGCAAAGTAATCCGACTGGTAATTCAGCGCACCCGACACGCCCAAGCCCACCGTGTAGGTGGTCATATGCTGCCATTTGACACGGTCGTCCTCAAGGCCGGTGCCGGAACCGGCCGGCACGTTGTCGGCCAGATCAGGACGCAAATCCGTGACGTAATAATATTGCGCGACGTCGGCCAGTGAGTTGTTGCTGCCCCCGGCAGTCGAACCATTGTTCACCACGCAATGCGCAGCCGCGCAGGGGGCAGGAGGCAGCGCCACCGAGGTCAACGCGGTCGGGACACCGACCGGAATCGTTGGCGGCAAGCCAGAGACCGCATAAGCAGGGGCCGCGATGAACAGGCTGGGCTGCTGCGCTTGGGTATAGCAAACCCCATCCAGATCCTGTGTTGCATTGGTGGAGTTGCTGACCACCGGCGCGCCTACATTGATGCCGTTGCTCAGGCTCTGCGTGCTGATGTTGGTGCTGGTGCTGTACTGCACCTTCCTGTCGTTCACAAAATTATTGCAAGCGGTCGCGATGAAATTGTTGCCGGCGTTGGCGGCGCTCGCCGTGCAGGTCGCCACCAGATCAGGCCCCGTGCTGACGGCTGCAGGACAGGTCGTCGCCGTGTAGCTGTTGCCGGCGTTCGCTGCGGCCAGAGTGCACGTTGCCACAGGCGTGGGGCCGGTGCTCACGGGGTTGCAGGTGGTGGTGACATAGCTGTTGCCGGCCAAGCCCGGGCTGTTGGTGCACGAGCCCACAGGATTGGGACCGGTGGCAGCCGCGGTGCAAAGCGTCGCCGTGTAGCTGTTCGTGCCATCGGCCGCGACCGGCGTGCACGAGGCCACCGCCACCGTGGCGCTCGTCACGGTGTTGCACGTCGTGCTGGTGAAGCTGTTGCCGGCGCCGGCCGGAGCAATGGTGCAACTGCCCACGCCCGTGGGACCGGTCGTCACCGTGTTGCAATTCGTCGCCGTCCAGGAATTGCCAGAGGCCGCCGCCACATTGGCGCATGAGGCCACCAAGGTGGGGCCGGTAGTGACGCTACCGCAGTTGGTCGTCTTCCACTGATTGCCGCTGGCAGCGGTCACCGGCGTGCAAGACGACACTCCCGTCGGCCCGGTCGTGACCGTGTTGCAGGCAATGGTCTTGTACGCGTTGCCGGCAACCGGCGCCTGCGCCGCGCAGGCGCTCACGCCCGTGGGTCCCGTGACAAGGGGCGTGCAGACCGTGGCCACATAAGAGTTACCGGCGCTGGCCGCTGCCGTGGTGCAGGAGGCAACAAAGCTCAGGGCGCTGGTGTTCGTATTGCAGGTGGTGGCGGTATAGCTGTTACTCGCCTTCGCCGTCGCAGTGGCGCAACTGGCGACGGGCGTCGGCCCCGTGGTAACTGTGTTGCAGGTGGTCGCCGTCCAACTGTTGCCAGCGCTGGCAGCCGCGGGCGTGCACGAGGCTACCGGTGTTGGTCCGACAACGATATTGCCGCAAACCACGGAGGCAGAAGGCGTGCAGCTACCGGCGCCGACCGGGAGGGTGGTGCCACACACCGTGGCGGTCCAGTTGTTGCCGGCGCTGGCAGCCACCGGGGTGCAGGAAGCCACCGTCACGGCACCGGTCGTGACCACCGGGCAGGTGGTGGTGGTGTAGCCGTTGCCCGAGTTGGCCCCCGAAGCCGTGCAGGACCCGGTGGGCGTGGGCCCGGTCGTGGCGGTTGCGCAGGTGGTGGCAACCCAGCTGTTTCCCGAACTGGCGGCGGCATTGGTGCAGGAGCCCGTTGCGGTAGGCCCGGTCGTCGTGGTGGCGCAGGTCGTCACCAGGTAGGGCGAGACCGATGCCGAGCCGGATGGGGTGCAAGAGCCCGTCGCGGTCGGTCCGGTGGTCGCGGTGTTGCAGGTCGTCGCGGTGTAGGCGGTGCCAGACGCGGCCGTCACCGGCGTGCAAGTGGCCACAGGGGTAGGTCCGGTCGTGTTCGTGCCGCAACTGGTGGAGACATAGCCGTTGCCGGAAGTGGCAGATGCGGTCGAGCAGGACAACACCGGCGTCGGACCGGTCGTGGCCGTGCTGCAGTTGGTCGCGATGTAGTTATTGCCCGAACCGGCGCTGGCTGTCGTGCAGGACGCCACGGCCGTCGGTCCGGTCGTGACGTTGTTGCAGGTCGTGACGAGGTAAGGCGAAACAGAGGCCGAGCCCGATGGCGTGCAACTGGCGCCGGGTGTGGGGCCGCTGACTGCGGTGTTGCATGTCGTTGCGGTATAGCTGGGGCCTGATGCCGCAGAAACGGGGGTACAGGACGCCACCGGGGTGGGGCCCGTCGCGACCGTGCTGCAGGTCGTCGCCGTCCAGGCATTGCCGGACGAAGCAGCCACTGGGCTGCAGCTCGCCACGGCAGTCGGCCCGGTCGTGGCGGTGCTACAAGTCGTTGCGGTGTAGCTGTTTCCGGAACCGGCCGTCACCGGTGTGCAACTGGCACTCGGCGTCGGTCCAGTCGTCACAGTGACGCAATTGATCTGCAGGTAGCCGTTGCCTGAACCTGCGGTCTGTGGTGTGCAGCTGGACACGGCAGTTGGCCCGGTGTTGGTGTTGACACAGGTCGTTGCGGTGTAGCTGTTGCCAGCGCTGGCGGCGGCGCTCACGCAACTCCCCGGCGTGACCTGGGTCGGTCCGGTGGTCACCTGGTAACAGGTGGCCGAGGTGACGCCACAGGTGGACGGGGTCCAGCCTTCAGTTTTGTACTCCCACCACTGGCTGGTGCTCTGCGTGGATTGCAGCGTGCTCTTTGTCAACTGGCTTGTGCTGGTGCTGATCTGGGCGGTCGCCACCTTGTTTTGCAGCGTGCTTTGCTGCAATTGCGCGGTACTGGTATTCCACTGCGATGTGGACTGCGTAATGGCCGCTGTGCTCTTCAGATTCTGCAGGGTGCTTTGCTGCAATTGCGCTGTGCTGACCTTGATGGTGGACGTGCTCTTGGTGATATTGGAAGTAGAGATATTCAGTTGCGTCGTCCACTGGGTTGTCGACGAAGTGGTGATCTGGGTCGTGGTCTTGTTGATCTGGCTCGTGCTCAAGGTGATGGCCACCGTATTCGACTGCATTTGCGAATCGGTCTCCTGCAACTGCGAAGTGCTTTGTGTGACCTGGCTCGTCGACTGGCTGATCTGCGCCGTTCCCTTTTGCAATTGCGTGGTCCACCGCATGGGCTGCGACGTGCTTTGCAGCATCTGAAAGGTATTGGCCAGATTCTGCGAAGTGGTGCGCGTCCATTGACCCGAGGGGCAATTCGCCGCGGAATAGTTGTTTGTGTTGTCGGTGGTGGTGATCGAACCGGTCGTGCCACCGTCCCAGATCGGACGCGGGGTCACGTTGAGCCCGTAGCCGTAAGCATCGACGGCGTTCAAAACGCCGTCGCGTTGCCCCACCAGACTGCCATCAATCGCAACCGCACCCAGGGTTTCGGCCGAGCGGTTCCAGTAGCCGTCCGTCGTCATGATGGTGAAGTTCTGCTGGCAACTGTAATTCCCGGGAATGTCATTGGCGTTGGGCTTGCTCACGCCATCGACATCGACGATCGCCATGCCCTTGTTGATCAGGTCGTCCTTGTGGGCGTAATGCCGGCCGACACGGGCCAGACCCTCGCGCATCGGGGAAGTGCCCTCGGGGGTTTGCGCGTACAGCTTGCTGTACCAGTCGGTCTTGTTGGTAGTCGCCGGTGTGGCACCAGCCGCCGGCGTGTCGCCAAAGGCGCCCAGCGCCTGGTAGTACTTGGGGTCGACCGAGGCGCCCACGGCCGGCGCCACGCCGGGTGCATGGGCCAGAGGGTTGGCCGTGATGAAACCGACGCGAAAGTTTTCCGAAGGTGGTGTGAGTCCGCCAAAGGCCAGACCGATGCCGCTCTTGGCCAGTGCCATGCGCGTGCGGTAGTAGGTGTACCAGATGGCGAAGTTGGCGCGTTCGTCCACCCCCGACGTCCCCGCCACTGTCGTCGGGTCGCCCACCAACACCCGTGTCCAACTGCCACCTGCGGGTAGGGTCCCGTAGGTATTGGCCGTCGCAGGGTCATACGTATCGGTGCAGGGCGCAGCCAGGGGCGACAGCGCAGTGCCTCCCGCGTAAAGATAGTAGTAGGCGCGTTGCGCCTTGTCTTCAATCGTCGGCCAGTCACTGGGGTTGGTGGAGCGCAGGGCGCGGCTGTTGTGGTCGAAGGCCTGGAACTGGCTGTCCAGATTTGTCGCTGGTGTCGCCCCGGATATATAGGCGTCGTACGGGGCTGCGCTGAAGGCCGGCGTCCCCAGGTTGCCGCCGCTGGCGTTCACCGGAAGCCGGTACACCGTGGCCGGGTTGTAGTACAGCGAGTTGCACTGGTTGGCACGGTAGCCAATGGGCTGTGCCGCTGGCG
Organism: uncultured beta proteobacterium; assembly: GCA_903830985.1. Classification (GTDB taxonomy): domain Bacteria; phylum Pseudomonadota; class Gammaproteobacteria; order Burkholderiales; family Burkholderiaceae_C; genus CAIKVZ01. The sequence continues at coordinate 13,855 of CAIKVZ010000093.1, read as the reverse complement.
GCAGGGGGGCTGTCGAAGTGCCAAATTCCAATTCATCTGGCGCATGCGTGAAACTCATGGAAATCGATGTATCCATGAGCAGCATGATGTTGGGTTTGGCCCGCGATATGGTGGTGCTGTTGATGGGCGCATCGGCAATATCGGTGGCGGCAGCGGCGGCGGCGGCCACTATGGCCAGACCCAGCAGGGCGGCGCCAGAGCGCACAACAGGGCTGAAAAAACCACGTGAGATGGGGCTTTGAAAGGTCTTCATCATTTACTCCTGCTTCAATACACCATGACCTGCACATAGCTCACGGTGTTGCGTGGGCCGTCGACTCGGGATGTGACCCGGAAAAGAGGGCGTGGCGGCGTGCCGATCGGCAAGCCCGTGGTGGGGTCCGTGACCACCGATCCAAAGACAGCGCACTCCTGCGTCCCACCAGCCTGGGTGCTTCCGGGTTGTTTGCACATGCGGTGAATGACGTAGCGCACCTTGTTGCCGGCACCATCGTCGGCAGTTGCCTGTTGCGAGACCAGCGCAGGCGCGCTGTCGTCCCAGTTGAACGCCACAGGATCAAAACCTGAGACCCAGGTGGCCGAGTAGCCCTTGGCCGGGACATCGGTCTTCAGATCCAGGCTCGGCGTAGTGATCCACGAGATGGCGGCCTCGGCACCCCGGTCTCCGGCCAAGGTGGCATTTTGTTTGAACGCCAGATTGCCGGCCACCGCAACGCCCGTGCCGACCGAGCGCAACATGGCGATGCCCGCCAGCATCATGGCCACCATCACCACCAGCGCGACGTACAACACGACGCCACGCTGGCGGCGCTGCTGGCGGCTTGTCATGGGATTTCTTTGTGCGTTCTTCATAGGTCACCAGATCAGGTTGCGCAAAGGCACGATGGACTCATACACCCGGTAGCGGTAATGCCGCCAGTCGTTGGCGTTGCCCGGCGCACTGTCGGCGCCGCCATCCACATTGAACATGGTGAAGGTATGGGCCGCGTCTGCATTGCCCCAGCTTGGCGCCGCAGTGGTGACCGCATCCTTTTCATATTGCTGGCTGCGCGCCATCAGCGCAAAGCGCACGGCCAGCAAGCGCGTCCAGTCAACGGTCGCAGCCGGGGCGCTGGTCCACGTGTCGACAATTCCCGCTGGCGGAACGGTGGTGCTGGTGTCGAATCCGTACTCTGCCTTCAAATTCACCACGCCCTCGGTCACCGGTTGATCGAGCTCCGGAGCCGCGCCCAGGAGGTTGCGCCAAACCAGCGTGTTCGGATTGGCTGCACCTGCGGGGGTAAGCTTCCACACATTCAACTGCGGCGCGGGACCCAGGTTGTAGGCCAACCCCGATGCCGCAACCAGAGCGGCCGCGGCGTTCATGGTGGACGGGACCATCGCCGCGTCTGGGAAGCTCGCGTAGGAGGCTACCTGCTGGTGGTCCACGGTGAAGGTGTCGATGTTGGTGTTGGCCGTGATCTCGACCAGGGCGCAATTGCCCGCCGAGGTCGTGCCGTTGTCGGTCACCAGCATGCGATCCCCCGGGTTGAATGCATCGCGGCGCGTCAGCGACTTGCTGGTGTTGGTCGACGCACTGAATTGCCGATTCGTCACGAAGTAGGCCGAGTTGCCGTAGAAGACGGTAATCTGGTCGGGTGCACCCCCTGCACCCACGGTGATCTGGACCGGCGCCAGCGGAAAAGTGAAGGCCGGGACGGCCATGGCGCTGTTGTAGGCCTGCACTGCGCAGCCGGACACGCTTCCGGCAATCGGCGCGGCAGGGGCGACCGCCCTGGAAGGAATGGTGCCCAGGCCCAAGCCGGCCATCTTGATATCGCGCTCGAGCTGAAACAGGGCCAGCGTGCCGGCAATTTGCGCGTCACTTCCGGAGGCGGTGGTACGGGTGCGTTCCCCGGACGCTGCGAACACCTGAAACATGATCAACATCGCAATTAAGGCGATGGCTATCCCCACCAATATTTCGATCAGCGACAGGCCCCGGGTGCGCGGGCCATGGGCAGGGAAATTTGCGGACTTCATGTCGTGCTCAATTAATGACCGACTTCATGACGTGCTTGCGCGCCACGGCATCGCCGGAGGCTTTCCAGCAGACTGTGACGGTCACTTCGTTCTGCCCGGTCGCCGTGTTTGCCACCTGGATTTGCTGCATGGCAACGGTGGCTCCGGGCAAATGAGAACCACCTGCAGTGAGTGACGTTACCCAGGGGTCAACTGCGGGATCCGTGGCAGCGCCGCCAGAATAATTGCAGGAGCCGGTCGTGGTTTCCTGGTGCTTGAACGCATCCAGCGAAGCTGCCAAGGTGGCAGGGGTGCTGCGGTTCACGCTCACCCACATCTGGTTGATGATCTGGGTGGCGAACTTGTTGGCCTCGGTGCGGTACTGGGCGTCGGACTGGGACGAAACAGCCAGCGCATTCACACCGACCATGCCCAGGATACCCAGGGAAAAAATGAGGATGGCCATCAAGGCTTCAATCATCATCATGCCGCGCTGTGCGGACCGTGTGGGGCAGGTATGCGGGTTCATGGTGTGTAGCTGCATTTGCGTGCGTCGCCAGCGGTGGCCACAGCCGGATCGCACAAGCGAACCTGTCCGCCTGCCGTCACCTCCACCTGCAGACAACGCATCGGGCCACTGGCCGTTGCACAGGCGCCCCCGCTGGGGTTGGAAAAAACAAATGTCGCCGTGGTGCCCGCCGGGACGCTGGCGCCCAGACCGTCAAAGCCAATCTTGTTGCTTGAGCCCGTCAGAGTGACTGCGGTCGAACCGTTTGCCGCCGCCTTGCCCTCCAGCAATGTGAAGGTCGCGGCTGCGGGATTGAGCGCGCGCACCAGCCAGTTCTTGCCGGTCGTGCTCGGCACCGCGCTGTCCACATTGGCGGCAACCGGATCGTCATTGGTCAACACCAGTTCCACGCCACCATTGAGGCGAATCGCTTCGGCTCGGGCGAATTGCACACCCGCATTGAAGGTCGACGCCGACGCCCGAATCTTTGAGTTCGCCATGTACGCGTTGAGCGACGGCAGACCCAGGGCCAACAGGATGCCGACAATGCTCACCCCCACCATCACCTCGATCAAGGTGAAGCCTGAGGAAACGCGCAACTGACGGCCGGGATTCAGCATGATCCGTCTGCCTTCAACACCCAGCAAGTGGCAGAACTGGTCCAACCCGTGGGTACTGCCGTGGTGGCACGCACATTGGCTTCGTTGACGGTGTAGCTGAAGCCGGCCATGTTGCCCTTGCCGGTGGCGGTCGTCGTGAATTGAGAAGCGGACAGCGTTGGGCAAGTGAAGTCGAAGTACTTGCCCGTCGGCAATGGAGCCACGGTCCCAGCGGCACAAGCCCCCACATAGGTGCGGTTGTCCTGGAAAAATTGTTCCATCTTGACCTTCATCTCGCCCAGGCCCGACACAGCTTCGGTGATGCGGCTGCGCTGGATATAGGCGGTGTACGACGGCAAGGCGATGCTGGCGAGGATCGCCACGATGGCGACAACGATCATCACTTCGATCAGCGTAAAACCCTTTTGATGGCGCATGAAAGTTCCCTTTTCTTTGATATATGTCAGCATATCGAAGCGAAAACCGGCTAGCCACTGGTAACCGATGACCGGCACCAGCCGCTGGATCAGTGGCAAGATCGGCACCAGACAGTCCAACCAGCACCCCTCCCCATGCAATTCGATGAATCCATCAATCAGTGCCTCGATCTGGCGCGCCAGGCCAGGCTGCTGTGCCCGCCCAACCCGGCCGTGGGCTGCGTGCTGACCAGCGCCGACGGTACGCTGCTGGGTCGGGGCCACACCCAGGCCACGGGCGGGCCGCACGCCGAGGTCATGGCGCTGCGCGACGCGGCTGCCCGCGGCCAGTCGGTGGCCGGTGCCACGGCCTATGTGTCGCTGGAGCCTTGTTCGCACCAGGGGCGCACCGGTCCCTGCTGCGACGCGCTGATCGCCGCCGGCGTCAAGAAGGTGGTGGTGTCCATGCTGGACCCGAACCCGCTGGTCGCGGGCCAGGGCTTGGCGCGGCTGCGCGCGGCCGGGATCGAAGTCGTGGTCGGACCCGGCGCACAGGAGGCGTTCGAGCTGAACATCGGGTTTTTCAGCCGCATGCTGCGCAAGACACCCTGGGTGCGCATGAAGCTGGCCGCGACGCTGGACGGCAAGACCGCGCTGAACAACGGCGTGAGCCAATGGATCACGGGCGAGGGGGCGCGCGCCGATGGCCACGCTTGGCGGGCTCGTGCCTGCGCCCTGCTCACGGGGGTGGGCACAGTGCTGCAAGACCAGCCGCGGCTCGACGTGCGCGGTATCGACACGCCGCGCCAGCCGGCGCTGATCGTGGTCGACAGCCGTCTCCAGACCCCGCCTGGCGCCCGGTTGTTTGAGGCAAATAGGCCGGTGACGATCTACGCAGCGGTGCCCGATGCGGCGCGCCAGGCGACCCTGGAGGCGCGCGGCGCGCGGGTGATCTACCTGGCCGACACGAACCACAAGGTGGATCTGGCGGCCCTGCTGCGCGATCTGGCGGCTCAGGAAATTAACGAACTGCACGTCGAAGCCGGCACCAAGCTCAACGGCTCGCTGCTGCGCGCCGGACTGGTCGACGAGTTGCTGGTCTACGTGGCGCCCAAGCTCGTGGGTCAGGGTCTGGACATGGCGCAGTTCGGCCCGCTGACGGCGCTGGAACAGGCCGTGCCGCTGGAATTCAAGTCCACGGCCATGATCGGGCCGGACCTGCGCATCCTGGCGCGCCTGGCCGGGCGCGACCGCTTTTGGGGCGCGGCCTGACCCCGGCCAGTTGGCGACACCGTTTCCCTGCGAAAATAGCGGGATGTTTACTGGAATCATTACCGGCGTCGGGACCATCCACGCCGTGCACGCACAAGGCAGCTCGGCGCAGCACGGGCTGCGTCTGGAAATCGAGGCCCCGCCCGCTTATCTCGACGATGTCGGACTGGGTGACAGCATCGCGCTCAACGGCGCCTGCATGACCGTCACTGCACTCGACACGGCGCAGCGGCGCTTTTGCATCGAGATCTCGGCCGAGTCGCTGGACAAGACCGCGGGGCTGGATGCACCGGGACCGATCAATCTGGAAAAGGCACTGCGCGCCAACGACCGCCTGGGCGGGCACATTGTCTCGGGCCATGTGGACGGTGTCGGCCATGTGAGCCACTTTGCCCCTGTAGGCGAGAGTTGGGAGTTGCGCCTGTCGTGCCCGCGGGCGCTGGCCAAGTATCTGGTTTACAAGGGCTCCATCACGGTGAACGGCGTGAGCCTGACGGTCAACGCCGTGCGTGACGGCACTGATGATTGCGAAGTGAGCATCAACCTGATTCCCCACACCGTGCAGAACACGGCCCTGCATGCGCTCAAGCCCGGCACTCGCGTGAACCTGGAGATCGATCTGATCGCGCGCTACGTGGAACGCATGCTGGGCAGCAGCATCCAACCCCAATTACCCGTTTGAGAGACACCCTGCTATGACAAGCCCCTCCCCCTTAGGCATTTCGCCAGTTGAAGACATCGTTGCCGAAATGCGCGCCGGACGCATGGTGATCCTGGTCGACGAAGAAGACCGCGAGAACGAAGGCGACCTGGTGCTCGCCGCCGAGCACGTCACGCCAGACGCCATCAATTTCATGGCACGCTTTGGCCGTGGCCTGATCTGCCTGACGCTGACACGCGACATCTGCGAGCGCCTGCAACTGCCTCCCATGACGATGCGCAACGGCGACAAGAAGGGCACGGCCTTCACCGTGTCGATTGAAGCCGCCGAGGGCGTGAGCACCGGCATTTCGGCCGCCGACCGATCGCGCACGGTGCAGGCCGCGGTGGCGCGCAAGGCCGTGCCCGACGACCTGGTGCAGCCGGGACACATCTTCCCGCTGCAGGCGGTGGACGGCGGCGTGCTGATGCGCGCCGGCCACACCGAAGCGGGTTGCGATCTGGCCGCCATGGCGGGCTGCACGCCGGCCTCGGTGATCTGCGAAATCATGAAGGACGACGGCACCATGGCGCGCCTGCCGGACCTGCAACTGTTCGCCGCCGAGCACGGCCTGAAGATCGGCACCATTGCCGACCTGATCGAGCACCGCAGCCGCACCGAGTCGCTGGTGCAAAAGCTCAGCACCCGCAGCCTGCAAACCGCTTTCGGCGAGTTCACCGCGCACGCCTACCGCGACCTGCCCAGCCAGGGCGTGCACCTGGCGCTGGTCAAGGGCCAGTGGGAGTCGACAGATTCCGTGGTGGCGCGGGTGCATGAGCCGCTGTCCGTGCTGGACGCGCTGGAAGTGAACCGCGCCATGCACTCCTGGAGCCTGGAGGCGGCGCTGCAGCGCGTGGCCCAGGAAGGCCGCGGCGTGGTGGTACTGCTCAACTGCGGCGAGAGCGCCGAACAGTTGCTGGCCCAGTTTGATGGCAAGGCGCGTGCCGCCCATGCGCCCGAACGTGGCCGCATGGACTTGCGCAGCTACGGCGTGGGTGCGCAGATCCTGCGTGACTGCGGCGTGCACCGCATGCAGCTCATGGGCAACCCGCGCCGCATGCCCAGCATGACCGGTTATGGCCTGGAAATCACCGGCTACCTCACCAAGCAAGTTGCTCAAGGAGAATGACCATGCAACCCACAGAATCCAACCGCGTCAAGTCCGAACTGCTCGACGGCAGCCAACTGGTGATCGGCCTGGTCCAGGCTCGCTTCAATGCCGGCGTCACCGACGCGCTGGCTGCGGCCTGCAAGGACGAGCTGATGGAACTCGGCGTGCTGCCCGAGAACATCGAGCACGTGCAGGTGCCCGGCGCGCTGGAAATTTCGCTGGCGCTGCAGGCTCTTGCCGAGACCGAAAAGTTCGACGCATTGGTGGCCTTGGGCTGCATCATCCGCGGTGAGACCTACCACTTCGAACTCGTGGCCAATGAATCGGGCGCGGGCGTGAGCCGCATTGCGCTGGACTATGGCCTGCCCATCGCCAACGCCATCCTGACCACGGAGAACCTGGACCAGGCCGTGGAGCGCCAAGTGGAGAAGGGCCGCGACGCCGCCTACGTGGCGGTGGAAATGGCGAACCTTCTGGAGAAACTCGCATGAGTGAAGCACCCCTGAGCACCGCGCGCCCACCGCGCCAGGCCCGCACCGGACTGACCAGCACGGGTACGCGCAAGGCATCCTCCAAGCCGCCGCGCACGCGGGCCCGAGAATTTGCCTTGCAGGCCCTGTACCAGCACCTGGTGGGGCGCAATGAGGCCGCCGGCATCGACAGCTTCACGCGCGATCTGGCCGGCTTCAACAAGGCCGATGCAGCGCACTTTGACGCGCTGCTGCACGGCTGCATCGAGATGGCAGCGGAACTCGACGCGCTGATCCTGCCACTGCTGGACCGTCCCATGGCGGAGATTTCGCCTGTCGAGCACTCTGTGATGTGGATCGGCGCCTACGAGTTGCAGCGCTGCCTGGACGTTCCCTGGCGGGTGGTGCTCAACGAATGCGTCGAACTGGCCAAGGAGTTTGGTGGCACCGACGGGCACAAGTACGTCAACGCCGTGCTCAACGGCCTGGCGCCCTCGCTGCGCGGCGAAGAAATGGCCCACGACCGCAGCAGTGCCAAACGAAGCTGAAATGCCCAAGACCGGCCTGCGGGTCAGCGCCCGCGCCGACGGCATGGAGCCGTTTTATGTGATGGAGATGGCCAAGGCCGCTGCCGCTCTGGCAAGCACCTGCGAAAACAGTGAGCGGCCGGTGATTTTCCTGAACATCGGCGAGCCCGACTTCACGGCGCCGCCCTTGGTGCAGCAGGCTGCCGAGAAATCGATCCGTGACGGACGCACCCAATACACCGCGGCCACCGGACTGCCTGAACTGCGCGAACGCATCAGCCATTGGTACGCCACGCGCTTCGGGGTCAGGGTGCCGGCCTCGAGCATCGTGGTCACGGCCGGCGCCTCCGCTGCGCTGCAACTGGCTTGCCTGGCGCTGGTCGAAGCCGGTGACGAAATCCTCATGCCGGACCCGAGCTATCCCTGCAACCGCCATTTCGTGCGCGCCGCAGAAGGCCGCGCCGTGCTCGTGCCAACGACTGCGCAACAGCGTTTCCAGCTCAGCGCCGCCTCGGTGCAGCGGGCCTGGAAGCCGCGGGACAGCAGCAGCGCCTGGGCGACGCGCGGCGTGCTGCTGGCCTCGCCCTCGAATCCGACCGGCACCTCCATCGACCCCATGGAACTGCGGCGCACGCATGAATTCGTCAGCGCCCAGGGCGGCATCACGCTCATGGACGAAATCTACCTGGGTCTCAGCCACGACGAGCGCTACGGCCAGACCGCGCTGGCGCTGGACGACCAGATCGTCAGCATCAACAGCTTCAGCAAATACTTTCACATGACGGGCTGGCGCCTGGGCTGGCTGGTCGTGCCAGAGGCTTTGGTCCAGGTGATCGAGCGCCTGGCACAACATTTGTTCATCTGCCCCAGCAGCATTGCCCAGCACGCCGCACTGGCCTGTTTCGAGGACCCAAGCCTGGCCGAGTACGAGCGCCGGCGCGCCGAATTCAAGGCGCGGCGCGACTACTTCGTGCCGGCCCTCAACGCCCTGGGCCTGAACGTACCGGTCATGCCCGACGGCGCCTTCTACGCCTGGGCCGACTGCTCTGCCGCCTGCACCCGGCTCGGCATCGCGGGCAGCTGGAACTTCGCCGAGGCCATGCTGCAGCAGACCCACATCGCCGTCACGCCGGGGCGCGATTTCGGTGTGGCGCAGACGAATGACTTCATCCGATTTTCCACCGCCAATTCCATGGAACAGTTGCAAGCAGCCGTGGCGCGGCTGCAGGTGTGGCTGGCATGAAGGGTAGCCGCCATTGCGAGCGGAGCGCGGCAATCCATGCTGTCCGTAACGTCATAGCGAGGAGATTGGCGACGCCGCAAACGCATGGATTGCCACGTCGTTTCGCTCCTTTGCATGAACATTCGTGGAAACGTGAGCCTGCGGCGCTACTTCAAGCGGCTGGTGTGCGGCGGGTGGCCGATTTGTGCGCGTTTGGCACCATGAGGACGCACGCCGTACACCGGCTGCGCAGCCACAAGAAAGTCGTCATTGGGAGGAGGCGTGCCGATGCGGCAACATGGATTGCCACGCCGCTGGCGCGGCTCGCAATGACGATTTCAGCATTGCCATGACGAATCCAGCGACCCCCTTCACCTGGCCGGTGCGCGTCTACTGGGAAGACACAGACGCCGGAGGCATCGTGTTCTACGCCAACTACCTCAAGTACTTCGAGCGCGCACGCACCGAGTGGCTGCGCGCCCTGGGGCTGTCACAACACGAGTTGCGTCAAAGCACGGGCGGCATGTTCGTGGTGAGCGAGGCCAGCCTCAAATACCACCGGCCGGCGCGTCTGGACGACGAACTTTTGGTTACAGCTGCGGTCAGCGAAATGGGCCGTTCGTCCTTTACCATGGCGCAACAGGTGCTGCTGCTTTCAGCGCCGCCCACAGACCCGGTGCTGTTGTGCGCCGGCCAGGTTCGCATTGGCTGGGTGGACAGTGCCACCCTCAAGCCTGCGAGAATTCCGACCTTCCTCCTGCAAACCCTTCAAAAATGAACCAAGACCTGTCAATTTTTCAGCTCGTGCTGCACGCCAGTTGGGTGGTGCAAGCCGTCATGCTGCTGCTGGTGGGCGTGTCCATTTCGAGCTGGGCGGCCATCTTTCGCAAGCTGTTTTCCCTGGGCAAGGTGAAGGCGTTGAACGACGATTTCGAGCGCAACTTCTGGTCTGGCACCAACATGAGCGACCTGTTTGCCACAGCCGTGAAAAACGCCGCGCACGGCGGACCCATGGAGCGCATCTTTGCCAGCGGCATGCGCGAATTCCAGAAACTGCGCGAACGCCGCATCACCGATTCCGCCACGCTGATGGACGGCGCCCGGCGCGCCATGCGCGCCAGTTTTCAGCGCGAGATGGACGTGATCGAAACGCATTTGTCGTTCCTCGCCTCGGTGGGTTCGGTTTCACCCTACGTCGGCCTGTTCGGCACGGTATGGGGCATCATGCACGCCTTCACCGGCCTGGCCGCGCTGCAACAGGTGACCCTGGCCACAGTGGCACCCGGCATTGCCGAGGCCCTGGTGGCCACGGCCATCGGCCTGTTTGCTGCGATTCCCGCCGTCGTTTCCTACAACCGCTTTGCGCGCGACATCGACCGCATCGCGATCCGGCTGGAGACCTTCATCGAGGAGTTCTCCAACATCCTGCAGCGCAACCTGAGCGTGCCGCAGGCCGGCGCCCAATAGGCAGACCCGACCATGCCCGCCCTCGTGTCCCGCGGCCGCGGCCGCCGCACCATCAATGAAATCAACATGGTGCCCTTTATCGACGTGATGCTGGTGCTGCTCATCATCTTCATGGTGACGGCGCCGCTGATCGCACCGAGCGTGATCGACCTGCCCAGCGTGGGCAAGGCGAACAAGGTCGCGGACCATGTGATCCGCATCATCGTGAACAAGGACGACAGCCTGGAACTGAGCGTGAGCGCAGCGGCTGACAAGGCCGCCCCGCCAAGTCCCGCGCCGCTGGCACTCAAGGACATCGCGCAAGCCGTGCGCAAGGCGCAGGCCGGCCTGGCCACCACGCCGGTGGTGATCAGCGCCGACCGCGCCGTGAAATACGAAACCGTGGTCAAGGTAATGGACACACTGCAGCGAGCCGGTGTGCCGCGCATCGGTCTGGCCGTTCAACTGGCGCCCTGAACTCCAGCGCTGCAGCCTTTCACGTCGATGTCCGCCACTGCCGCCCAGCGCCTGGAATTTGCTCCGCACCAGCCCCCGGGCATGTGGCGCGCGTTCGCGCTGGCACTGCTAGCGCATACCCTGCTGGTGTATCCGCTCATTTTCATGAAATGGCCTCAAGACCCGCCGCCGACACCCTCCGACTCGGTGTTCTGGGCCGCCGTGGCCGAGCAGGCCGCACCGCCGCCGCCCCCACCTGAACCGGTGGCCGAAGCCGCGCCTGTGCAGCCGCCACCCGAGCCGGTCGCAGCGCCCGTCGTGGTAGCGCCGGATCCGGAGATTGCGCTGGAGCGGGAACGCGAAAAAAAGCGCGAGAAGCTCAAGGCGCAACAGGCGCTGGAGCGCGAGCACCAGATCAAACTGGATCGCGAGAAGACGAAGAAGGCAGCCGAAGACAAGCGCCACGAGCAGGAACTGGCGCGCCGCCAGGAAGCCGACAAGAAGACCCTGGCCGCCGCCAAACTCAAACAGGAACAAGCGGCGAAGGCCAAGCTGGAGCTGGCCGCCAAAACCAAGCAGGAACTGGCCGCGACCAAGGCACTGGAAAAACAGCGCCAGGAGAACCTGCAGCGCCTCACCGGCCTGGCCGGTGCCACCGGTGCCGCGACCTCCACCGGCACGGCCGCAAAGTCGGCCGGACCCTCGGCCAGCTATGGCGCGCGCATCGCAGCACGCATCAAGCCCAACATCGTCTTCACAGAAGACTTTGCCGGCAATCCGGCCGCCATTGTCGAAGTGCGAACTGCTCCTGACGGCACCATCCTGAACCCCACCAAACTCATCAAGTCCAGCGGCAACAAGGCCTGGGACGAAGCCGTGCTCAAGGCCATCGACAAGACCGAGCGCCTGCCGCGCGACGTCGACGGCCGGGTCCAGCCCTCGCTGGAAATCACCTTTCGACCCCGTGACTGAGGACTTGTCTCAGTCGTAGACGATCTGCGCTTGACCCATGCCGGTTTGCGCCAGCCAGCTCGACAGGGCCGCGTCGCTGGGGAAGAACTTGCCCTTTTCCCCCAGTTGCAACTCGACGCTGGCGCCTTGCATCTGCAGCGCCAGGCGCACCGTCAGGCCACGCAGCAGCTCACCCTCTTCCGACATTTCGCGCCTTGCCGGAAAGTCCTGCACCAGGCGCGCAATGTCGGGCGCGCGCCCTTGCACCTTGACGCGAAAGTATTTGCCAAAGGCACAGCGCGCCTGCGCCAGATCCCACACGGCCGTCACCTTGAGCCTTATGCCGCCGGAGAAGCGGTCCGGCTGGGGCGTGGCGCGCAACACGATGAACTCATCGTCTTTCATCAGGTTGCGGTTCGCGTTGATCATCTCGTCGGTGATGCTGGCCTCGATCACGCCGGTCTTGTCGTCGAGCTTGAACAGACCCAGGCGACCGCGCTGGCCGTTGATGATGCGAAAGTCCGTGATGATGCCGGCCAGCAGCTGCGGCTCGCGCGAGTCCACCAGGTCGCCGATCTCGCGCTTCACGAAGGTCCGCACCTCGCGCACCACCTCGTCGAACAGATGGCCCGACAGGAAGAAACCCAGCGCTGTCTTCTCGTAGGTGAGGCGCTCCTTCACGCCCCAGGGCAGGGCCGGCACCAGTTCGGGTTCCTGCGTGCTGGAGCCGTGGTCGTCGTCGCCGCCCATGTCGAACAGTCCGCCCTGATTCACGTTGGCCAGCGCGGCGGCGGCAAACTCGAAAGCCCGGTCTACCGAGGCCAGCAGCGCCGCGCGGTTTTGCTGGATCGCATCGAAAGCGCCGGCCTTGATCAAGGCCTCCACCGTGCGCTTGTTCAAGCGGCTGCGGTCCACGCGCACGCAAAAATCGAACAGGCTGGTGAAGGGCCCGGACTGGGCACCGGCGCCGTTGCCTTCGCGCGCGGCGACGATGGCTTCAATCGCCTGCTGGCCCGTGCCCTTGATGGCGCCCAGACCGTAGCGGATCAGCTTGTTGCTCACCGGCTCGAAGCGGTGCCGCCCCCGGTTCACGTCCGGCGTCTCGAAGTCGATGCCAAACTTCTTCGCGTCCTCGAACAGCAGCTTGAGCTTGTCGGTGTCGCCCATTTCCACCGTCATGTTGGCGCAGTAGAACTCGGCCGCGTAATGGCGCTTGAGCCAGCCCGTGTGGTAGGCCAGCAGCGAGTAGGCGGCAGCGTGCGACTTGTTGAAGCCGTAGCCCGCGAACTTCTCCATCAGGTCGAAGATCTCGTCGGCCTTTTCTTCTTTGATGTCATTTTTGGCCGCACCGTCGCGAAAGATCTGGCGATGCTTGGCCATCTCGTCCGCGTCCTTCTTGCCCATGGCACGGCGCAGCATGTCGGCGCCACCGAGCGAGTAGCCGCCCAGGATCTGCGCGGTCTGCATCACCTGCTCCTGGTAGACCATGATGCCGTAGGTCTCGGAAAGCATGTTGGCCACGAGAGGGTGCGGGTACTCCACCGGCTCGCGCCCGTGCTTGCGCGCCACGAAGCTGGGGATCAGGTCCATGGGTCCCGGGCGGTACAGGGCGTTGAGCGCAATCAGGTCTTCCAGCCTGGTCGGCTTGGCGTCCTTCAGCATGCCCTGCATGCCGCGGCTTTCAAACTGGAACACGGCCTCGGTCTTGCCGTCGGAAAACAGCCGGTAGGTGGCGGCGTCGTCCAGCGGTATGTTCTCGAAGGCGAAGTTCTCCTGCCCCGGATGGCGCGCGCGGATGAAGTCCTTGGCGATCTCCAGGATGGTGAGCGTGGCCAGGCCCAAGAAGTCGAACTTCACCAGGCCGATGGCCTCCACGTCGTTCTTGTCAAACTGGCTCACCGCCGAATCGCTGCCCGGCTGCTGGTACAGCGGGCAGAAGTCGGTGAGCTTGCCCGGCGCGATCAGCACGCCGCCGGCGTGCATGCCCACGTTGCGCGTCATGCCCTCGAGCTTGCGCGCCAGCGTGAGCAGGGTCTTGACGTCCTCCTCATTCGCCTCGCGCTCGGCCAGCAGCGGCTCAGCCTCCACCGCATACACCAGCTTGTCGTCTTTCTTGTGCCCGGGCGGGGGCAACTGCAGCGTCACGGCCACGCCCGGCTTGTTCGGGATCAGCTTG
>CAIKVZ010000092.1 GCA_903830985.1 uncultured beta proteobacterium | reverse complement strand
GTCCCCGGCCAGGATGACGCTGTACTCGGGGTTGCTGGAGCGGATGATGTCGATGTTCTGGAAGATCGCGTCTGCCGTGCCGCGGTACCAGTGTTCCTCGCCGGCGCGCTGTTGCGCCGGCAGCAGATCGACCATCTCGTTGAGTTCCGAGCGCAGGAAACTCCAGCCGCGCTGCATGTGGCGCATCAGCGAATGCGACTTGTACTGCGTCACCACGGCCATGCGGCGTATGCCCGAATTCAGGCAGTTGGAGAGGGCGAAGTCGATGATGCGGAACTTGCCGCCAAAGTACACGGCCGGCTTGGCGCGCTGATCGGTCAGCTGCTTCAGGCGTGAGCCCCTGCCGCCGGCGAGTACCAGGGCGACGGTGCGGCGCACCAATTGATGGACTTGCAGGTGCTTGTCGCTGGTTCGGCGGTCAACATTGGCGGGCATAAGGGCTTTCTGCTGCGGGGTTTTCGATCGGCGGACCGGCGCTGCCAGGGGCGCAGCGCGCAAGCCGCCATTTTGAACGCTGCGGCGGCGAATTCGCCCTGCGCGAGGTCAAGCAAAGCAAAAATACCCGGTGATCTGCTGAGGCTGCGCTGCGGGTAGTACAGTGCGCTCAGCACACAACCAGGAGTTCAGCATGGGTCAGATTCTCGAGTTCACACGTCCCGACGGCGCCGCCACCAAAGGCTATTTCGCAGATGCGGGCGCAGGGCGCCCTGGCGTGGTCGTGATCCAGGAGTGGTGGGGCCTGAACGAGCACATCAGCAGCATCGCCGACCGCTTTGCCGCCGTCGGTTTTTCGGCCCTGGCGCCGGACCTGTACCGCGGGCGCATTGCGGCCAACCCCGATGAAGCCAGCCACCTGATGACGGGCCTGGATTTTCCGGACGCTACGCACCAGGACATCGCCGGCGCCGTGCAATTCCTGAGCGCACGCTGCAGCAAGGTGGGCGTCACGGGTTTTTGCATGGGCGGGGCCCTGACCGTGGCCTCGGCCGTGCACGTGCCGGGCCTGTCGGCTGCCGTGTGTTTCTACGGCATTCCGCCGGCGGCCTTTGCCGACCCGGCGAAGATCGGCATTCCGTTTCAGGGTCACTTCGCCAGCCGCGACGACTGGTGCACACCGGCTGCTGTCGATGGTCTGGAGCAGGCCATGCGGGGCGCTGGCGCCCAACCGGATATCCATCGCTATGTGGCGGATCACGCCTTCTTCAACAAGACCCGGCCCGAGGTCTATGACGCTGAATGTGCCGACCTGGCCTGGGCGCGTACGCTGGCCTTCTTCAGCCAGCACCTGGCGCGCGGCTAAGCCTATTCGCTCAGTGTCAGGCTGGGATTGATGAGGTACTTCACGCCCGTGGCGCGCTGGCCGTAGTCGGCGATGGCGCCCGGTTGCAGGGCCTGCGCCAGGGAGATTTCCCGCGAGTAGTGGCTGGCAAAGGTGGTGGTGAGCTCGCGCGCCACGCGGTCTTTCAGCGCCTGCGTGGCCGCGGCGCCGATCTTTTGCAAGAAGGGGAACAGCAGCCAGCCGCCCATGCCCCAGGCCATGCCGAAGTTGCGGTTGAATTCGCTGGGCCGGGTGTCGAGTCCGCCGTAGATGTAGACCTGCTTGTGCGTGGTCGATCCGTAGCGGCTGTATTCCCGGGCGTTCTGGTTCAGCGCGGCTTCCATGCAGCCCAGGATCTGACCTGCCAGCTTGCCGCCGCCCGTGGCGTCGAAGGCGATGGTCGCGCCGGTTGCCACCAGTGCCTGCGTCAGGTCCGCAATGAAGCTGGGCGCAGTGGCGTTGCACACATGCAGCGCACCCTGCGACCGCAGCAGCGCTTCCTGCTCGTCCTTGCGCACGATGTTTACCAGGGCGATGCCGTCCTGCCGGCAGATGCGGTTCAGCATCTGGCCCAGATTGGACGCCGCCGCCGTGTGCACCAGCGCCTTGTGACCTTCGCGCTTCATGGTCTCGACCATGCCCAGCGCCGTCAGCGGATTCACAAAGCAGGAGG
>CAIKVZ010000091.1 GCA_903830985.1 uncultured beta proteobacterium | reverse complement strand
GTGGTGGTGGGTCAGTCCATTGCCCAGGGCACGCCCTTTGAAGGTTTCATGATCAAGGACGGCATCGACAACACGGCGCTTGAAGGCATGCGCGACCCTTACGAAGTGCCCATGCGTCTCTCGGTGCACCACCCCAAAGTGAATGTGCCGGTGCTGTGGTGGCGCAGTGTGGGCTCAACCCATACCGCGTATGTCATGGAGACGCTGATCGACGAAATTGCCCGCGCGACCCAGCAGGACCCGGTGGCCTACCGACTGCAACTGCTGGGCGACAAACACCCGCGTCACAAGGCGGCCTTGATGCTTGCGGTCGAGCAGTCGGGTTATGGCAAGCGTACGCTGCCCGCAGGCCAGGCCTGGGGCGTGGCGGTGCACGAATCATTCGACACCGTGGTGGCCTACGTGGCCGAAGCGTCCGTGACCAACGGTGTGCCCAAGCTGCACGCGGTCACGGCGGGCGTGCATTGCAATCTGGCGGTCAACCCCAAGACCATTGAGGCCCAGGTTCAGGGCGCGGCGCTGATGGCCCTGGGCACCTGCTTGCCCGGCGCGGCCATCACCTTCAAGGATGGCGTGGTCGAGCAAAGCAATTTTGGCGACTATGTCGTGGCGCGCATGCCGGATATGCCGCGCATGACCGTGCACATTGTCCCCAGCGCGGACGCGCCCACCGGCATGGGCGAGCCGGGTCTGCCACCGTTGGCGCCGGCCTTCGCCAATGCCATCGCCCAATTGACCGGCAAGACGCCACGCGGCCTGCCCTTCGTGCTGGCTTGACCGATTGAAAACCCAACAGGCTGCGCGTGTGAACCCATTGCCGGAACCACACCTTGAGACGGGACTGCGTCTACGCAGCCAAACGGTCAATCCTTGGACGCGTCAGTTTTCCCGCCTGAAACAGGTCGTACTGCAACTGCATGCCGGCCCACAGTTCCGGACTGGTCCCGAATGCCGCGCCCAAGCGATAGGCCATGTCGGCAGAAATACCCGCCGAACCCGTGACCACCCGCGACAGGGTGACCCGGTTCACACCAAGCTTCAGCGCAGCGTCCGTGACCGTGATGGCGCCCAGATACTCACGGAGGACTTCGCCAGGATGTGGAGGGTTGTGCATTCGTGTCATATCAAGCCTCAGTGGTAGTCGCGGTAATCAACCATCACGGCATTTTCACCCTCAAAGGTGAAGACCATGCGCCAGTTGCCATTGACGGTCAGTGCCCAATGTCCTTTCAGTTCACCCTTCAACGGGTGCAGCGCCCAGGACGGCGCCGAAAGGTCTTCGGGCTTGACCGCTTGATCCAGAGCGCCCAACTGCAGGCGCAGTTTGGTCGCATACGCCGCCTGTATTCCTGACTTGCTGCCGGTTTCAAAAAAACGTTGCAAGCCTTTGTGACGAAAACTCTTGATCATCGATTTTCGATTGTAGTGCGTAGCGCATCAAGCTACAACTCTGACGCCGCTGCATCGGCAAGCGGACGCTGCCCGTCAGCCACCAACAATGGATTGCCGCGTCCTCAGCGAATCTTGGCGCGCGGGTGCGCCGCGTCGTAGGCGCTCGCCAGGTGCTGGAAGTCGAGGCGGGTATAGACCTGCGTGGTGGTGATGTTGGCGTGCCCCAGCAACTCTTGCACAGCTCGCAGGTCGCCGCTGGACTGCAGCAAATGGCTGGCGAAGGAATGGCGCAGCATGTGCGGATGCACGGGCGTGGCCAGACCGGCCTGCTGGCTGCGTGACTTCAGGCGCTGCCAGACCGACTGCGCCGTCAGGCGCGTACCGTTGCGCCCGATGAACAGGGCAGTCTCGCCCCAGGTCTGCGCGCCGCGCAGTTCCAGCCAGGCCTGCAGCGCTGCCAGGGCCTGGCGTCCCACCGGCACGGTGCGGCGCTTGCTGCCCTTGCCCAGCACATGGGCCTCGCCCGCCTGCACATCGACCCAGCCGCGCGCCTGGGCGCTGGCCTGCACGTCCAGGCCGGTGAGCTCGCCCACGCGCAGCCCGCTGCCGTAGAGCAATTCCACCATGGCCGCGTCACGCGCTTCCAGCCAGGGCGTGTTGCGCTCCGACTCAAAATCGGCGAAGCGCACGGAATCGTCCACGCTCAGCGCCTTGGGCAGGGGCTTGCCCGCCTTGGGGGCACGCACGTCCTGCACCGGGTTCGCGCCGACCAGACCCTGGCGTCCGAGCCAGACGTAGAAGCCGCGCCAGCCCGACAGGATCAGCGCAATGCCGCGCGCGCTGCGCCCGCCGCTGTGCATCTGCGCCACCCAACGCCGAATGTGCGCGTTGTGCACTTGCGTCAGGGCAATGCCGGCGCCCAGCGCCTGCGCTGACAGCTTCTGCAGGTCGAGTGCGTACAACTCCACCGTGCGCTGCGCCAGGCGTTTTTCCACCCGCACATGCTCCAGATAGCGCTCCACCAGCGCGGCATCCGGGTGCTCGGAAGTGGTCATTCGAAGGAACTCAGGTGGGAAGCAGGCGCGACAGCGCGGCGCTGGACAGATCGGCAATGCGTTCCAGGAAGTCCGTTCCCATGCCGGCGTGGAAGCGGTAGGCGTCGGGCGAAGCAAAAACGATCAGTCCGAACGCCTGTGCGCCAGCGTTGGGCAGACGCAGCGGGATCAGCGCCAGCGACTCTGCCTGGTCCGGCTGCTCCAGCCACTGCACGGCCTCGAAGCCGGCGTTCACGCCCACATAAGGCATGGGCAGGGAGGTCACGAAGGTCTTTACATCCTCGCTCACGCCCGCAGTGAAGGCAGCGCCGGCATGCGTCTGGTCGACCCCCCAGAGCCGCAGCGCGACCTGCGGGATGCTGAACTGCGACTGCAGTTCCTGCGTCACGACTGCGGGCAGGGCCGACGACTCGGTGGTGCGCAGCAGGCCCAGCGTCCAGCGCTGCAGCTTGTCGGCAATCAGCATGTTCTCGCCGGCGTGGCGCATCATGTCCATGGCACGGTGCTCCAGCGACTTGATCTTCTCGCGCAGCATCTGCGCCTGGCGCTCCTGCAGGCTGACGGCGCGATTGCCATGCGGACTGCTCAGTTGCACCGACGCCAGCACCTCGGCGTGACGCGTAAAAAAGTCGGGGGTGTTGGCCAGGAAATTGGCGATGTCGGTTTCGGTGATGGGGTGCTGGATATCCATGGACTTGAGTGTGGGTTGCTGATAAAAAAATGAGATCGCCCGATTCAGGCGGGAAGGTCCATGTCGCCGGAAAAAACCGTCACGGCCGGGCCGCTCAGGTGCACCGGCTGTTCGCCGCCGGCCCACTCCACCGTCAGGCGCCCGCCTTGCGTGTCCACGTCGACACGACCATCGAGCAGGCCCAGGCGGATGCCGCTGACCACCGCGGCGCAGGCCCCGGTGCCGCAGGCCAGGGTCTCGCCGGCGCCGCGCTCATAGACGCGCAGGCTGATGTGGTTGCGACCGATGATCTGCATGAAGCCGGCGTTCACCCCCCTGGCGAAACGCGCGTGCCGCTCGATCAACGGCCCCTGCTGCGCCACCGGCGCGCTGGCCACGTCGTCCACGATCTGCACCGCGTGCGGGTTGCCCATGGACAGGACCGAGACAAACACCCGCGCACCTTGGCCTGCTTCCATCAGATCCAGCGGCCACTTTTCTCCAGCCAGAATGCGCTCAGGCTCCAGACCTGCGGCATCAAAGGGAATGCGCTGCAACGCGAATTCCGGCGCACCCATGTCCACGCAGACCCGTCCATCGGCCTTGCGCGCCAGGGTGAGAACGCGGTTCACGGTGCGCACCCGGATCAGTTCCTGGGAGCTCAGTCCGTGCTCGCGCACGAACTGAAAAAAACAGCGCGCGCCATTGCCGCAATGTTCCACTTCCTGGCCATCGGCGTTGTGGATCACGTATTCGAAATCCACGTCCGGACTGGGCGCCGGCCGCACACACAGGATCTGGTCCGCGCCGACACCGAAATGCCGATCCGCCAGACGCCGGTACTGCGCCGTCGTCAGACCGTACAGGTGGCGCGTCTCGTCGAGCACGACAAAATCATTGCCCGCGCCCTGCATTTTGGTGAAATGAACTTGCATCGATGAATTATCCGCTGCGCCGGCTGCGCCCGTCGGCAGACTGCGCGGGTGGCTTTACATTTTTTTGCCACTTGCCTGTCGCTGTGGCGCGGTGCATGCCGTTAAATACCAGCCGGGACAAAAAATAGGGGGGATCAAGCCGAACTTGTTTTGAATAATCCCCTCCTACAGTTGAGTCGGTTAGAGTTTGCCATGTCCTTTTGGAGTGAATCATGAAAAAAATTGTCCTGTGTTCCGCCCTTTCCCTGCTCAGCGCGGCAGGCTTTGCGCAGCAGGAAACAGCCCGCGTTGTTTCGGTGACGCCGGTCATGCAACAAGTCAGCGTGCCGCGCCAGGTGTGCAGCAACGAGACTGTGATGACGGCACCGCAAAAGTCCGGCGCCGGTGCGGCCATGGGGGCCATTGCCGGTGGCGCCATGGGCAACTCGGTGGGGGGCGGCAACGGCCGCGCTGCGGCGACCATGATAGGCATCATTGGCGGCGCCATTCTGGGCGACAACATCGAGGGCGCCGACGCGCCACGGGCGCAAAACGTGCAGCGCTGCAGCACCCAGTACATCATGGAAAACAAGATCTCGGGCTACCACGTGATCTACGAATTCGGCGGCAAGCAGTACAGCGTGCAAATGCCTTACGACCCGGGTACCACCATCAAACTTCAACTTACGCCGATCAGCGCAGCACCGGCCAACACCGTGGTCGCGGCTGCTCCGATGCAGGTTCAGCCCTACGCGGTGGCGGTGCAACGCGATCCAAGCCTCGTGATCCGTCCCAGCCTGTACGTCGATTACTCCTACGGCGGCTACGGGCGCCACGGCTGGAGATAGGGGGGGGTAAAAGTGTGAAGCTCGCCGATAAGCCGGA
Source organism: uncultured beta proteobacterium (assembly GCA_903830985.1). Taxonomy (GTDB): domain Bacteria; phylum Pseudomonadota; class Gammaproteobacteria; order Burkholderiales; family Burkholderiaceae_C; genus CAIKVZ01. The sequence continues at coordinate 2,451 of CAIKVZ010000091.1, read as the reverse complement.
TTCTGTGCGCCGGCGCTTTCTTGCGAAAACACCGGTGTGACCGCCATTACTCTGGGCCGTTTGTCACCAAACGGCTCGATGCTACCTACCCGCCAACTCCGGGGGCCCCGTCAACGTTGGCCTACTTGGTATTGCTGCGCGTAGAGATTGCCCGTTTCACCCAATGCGGGTTTCCCGCATTGGGTGGCTGCGATGCTCCAAGCTTTCGCTTGGACCGTCTGGCTCATCGCCATCCGGTTGCCGGCTTGCGCCGACGCATCGCAGAACACCCTTGGCGGGTTATCGCGTTGACTCGTCTCTGTTGCTCTGATCCTCACCTCACGGTGGACAGCTGTTAGCTGCTACGTTGCCCTGTGCAGTCCGGACGTTCCTCCAGTGCGGTGTTTCCACCCTTGCACCAGCGGCGGTCTGGCAAGCTTCACGGGGCTATTATCAGGCCTGTCGACCGCCTCACATCACCCCTTGCTTGATAAACACAAGCCTTTGAAAAAATGATCCGACTCTCCGAACTCAAGCTGCCGCTGGACGCATCGCCGCAGGACCTGAACGACGCCGTGTGCGGCAAGCTGAAGATCACACCGGCCGAACTGCTGGACTGCAAGCTGTTCAAGCTCAGCTTTGACGCGTGCAAGGCCGAACTGTTGCAGGTCTTCATCGTCGACGTGACGCTGCCGCCGGCCGTCGAGCAGCGCCTGCTGCAACAGCACGCGCACAACCCGCATGTGCGCCCCACGCCCGACATGGTCTGGCAAGCGCCGGCGCAGGCGCCCGTCGACATAGGCCAGCGCCCCGTGGTGGTGGGCTTTGGCCCTTGCGGCATCTTCGCCGCCCTGGCGCTGGCGCAGATGGGTTTTCGCCCGATCGTGCTGGAGCGCGGCAAAAAGGTGCGTGAGCGCACGCTCGACACCTGGGCCCTGTGGCGCAAACACCAGCTCAACCCCGAATCCAACGTGCAGTTCGGCGAAGGCGGCGCCGGCACCTTCTCCGACGGCAAGCTCTACAGCCAGATCAAGGACCCGCGCCATCTGGGACGCAAGGTCATGAACGAATTTGTCCAGGCCGGCGCGCCCGAGGAGATCCTGGTGGCGGCGCACCCGCACATCGGCACCTTCAAGCTGGTCAAGGTGGTGGAAAACCTGCGCGCGCAAATCATTGCCCTGGGCGGCGAAGTACGCTTCGAGCAGCGCGTCACCGACGTGCACATCGAGGGCGGCCAACTGCAGGGGCTCACCGTGCTCGACGTGGCCACTGGCAGCCGCTACGAACTGCCGGCGCGCCACGTGGTGCTGGCCCTGGGACACAGCGCGCGCGACAGCTTTACCATGCTGCACCAGCGCGGCGTGGCCATGCAGGCCAAGCCCTTCGCCGTGGGCTTTCGCATTGAACACCCGCAGGGCCTGATCGACCAGGCGCGCTGGGGACGCCACGCCGGTCATCCGCTGCTCGGCGCGGCCGACTACAAGCTGGTGCACCACGCCGCCAACGGGCGCGCGGTCTACAGCTTTTGCATGTGCCCGGGAGGCACCGTGGTGGCCGCCACCTCCGAGGTCGGACGCGTCGTCACCAATGGCATGAGCCAGTACTCGCGCAAGGAGCGCAACGCCAACGCCGGCATCGTCGTGGCCATAGCCACCGCAGACTTCCCACGCGACTTTTTCACCGAAGGCATGGAGCAGGCGTCCCATGCACTGCCCGATGGCACAGCCCATCCCCTGGCCGGCATGGCATTGCAGCGTCAACTGGAATCGAACGCCTACGTGCTCGGCGGCAGCAACTACGAAGCGCCAGGCCAACTGGTGGGCGACTTCCTGGCGGCGCGCGCATCCACGCAACTCGGTGAGGTTCAGCCCTCCTACCAGCCCGGAGTGCACCTCACTGACCTGGCCAGCGCCCTGCCCGACTATGCGATCACCGCCATGCGTGAAGCCCTGCCGGTGTTCGGTCGCAAGATCAAGGGCTTCGACCGCGCCGACGCGGTGCTCACCGGCGTGGAAACGCGCACCTCATCTCCCCTGCGCATGGACCGCGGCGAAGACTTCCAGAGCCTGAATGTGCGCGGCCTCTACCCTGCAGGAGAAGGCGCAGGCTACGCCGGCGGCATCCTGTCAGCCGGCGTCGACGGGCTGAAGGTGGCCGAGGCTTTGGCCCAGGCCATGCTGCAGGGGTAGGCGAGGAAAAAAGCCGTCACTGCGAGGCCGCAGGCCGTGGCAGTCCATGAACCCTGGATTGCCACGCCGCCGAAGCGGCTCGCGCTGACCGATTCGAAGCTCATTCAGTTGGGGTCAGAGCGTAGTAATCGGCGGGCTGCCGAAAATCGCGCCGAAAAAACATGTTGTGGCTTCGATGCGGGATTCCGGTAATTCGGCTGTTCGGCTGTTCGGCTGTTCGGACTTGAATGCCGTGTGGCAGAGCTGAGCAGCGCAGCAGCGGTCGGATCAGGGCGGGCGTCTG
>CAIKVZ010000090.1 GCA_903830985.1 uncultured beta proteobacterium | reverse complement strand
GTATGGTCGCATCACGCCTCTGGTGAGAAGGGGGCGGCGCATGCGTTCAGCGGTCTGCTTAATGATGGCGCGCTCGACGTAGTTCATGACGTCGCGCGTGAGCAGGACGTAGGCGCGACCGACCTTGGCAGCGGGCAGGGCGCCAGCGCTGATCAGATCGAGAACCGTCTGCGGGTGGATGTTCATCATCTTGCCGGCGGCGATGACATCGAGGGTGTTGTTGTAGGTTGTCATTGGGCTGCCTTCTGAAACGGTTTCACAAAATTCTCAAACTTCTGATCAAAGGCCCAGTCGTTGGTCGACAGCAGCTGAGCCTTGGGGTACAGGCCGATCTTGAAACGCCAGTCCACGTACTTGTCGTAGATCACCAGCGTGGGCTTGTCCATGTTCAAGGCCAGGTGGGCGAAGGCGGTGTCGCAGGTGACGGCGCAGTCCATGCCGTCGAGCAGGTCAGCCGTGTCCATGAAGGACTGAATGGCTGGACTCATGTCCTCACCCAGCATGGCTGGCGCACCGACCTGGAAGCTGTAGAAGCTGCAGTCGCGCTCGAACTGGCGGAACAGTCTGGGGTTGATGGTCCGCTCTTTGTTGGAGTCGCCCATGGTTCCCGGGGAATAGACGAACCCGATCTTTGGTTTCCTGCTCGATGTATGGGCTGGGTTGCTTGCGGTGTAGAGCGGCACTGGCGGCAGAGCACCATGCTCGAGCACGTAGCATCGAAACAGATCTCCGACGGAGACGATGCAGTCGTAGTTCCCGGCGATGAAGCCAGGCGGCATCTCACTGAGCTTCTTGTTGGAGAAGTTCGCACCGACGCAGTTGTGATGAAAGAACTCAACCAGCGACTCGGGCGAGAGCTTCACTACATCCTTGGCGACCTTGATCAACTCAACGATGGCACGGCTGAACATCAGCTCATCACCCAGGCCTTGCTCACCGGAGACAAAGACACGCTTGTCGCGCATGTAGTTCCAGCTGTCCACGTACTGCACACTCTTGCCGCGCAGGGCGTAGCCGTAGTCCTGCATCTCGGCGGAGTGCCAGCGGTAGCCGTAGTTGTGGAATCCTTCTATCAGCTTGCCGTTGTGCAGCTGAATGATGCCGAGCATGTACTTCATGTACAGGTCTTCGGGATCGAGCTCGGCTGCTTCGGTGTACAGCTTCTCAGCGTTCACGTAGTCCAGCATCTTTGAGTAGGCGCTGCCGATGTTGAAGCAGATCGCCTTGTGGTCCATCCGCTCTGTCTTTGGCACTTGCTCCTGGACCATGCGGTACATCTTGACGATGCCGCTGTAGTCACCCTTGGCTTCGAGTTTCAGCACTTCAGTGGGTACGTGGACAGTTTGCGCCTGGTTCATGCTGCGGCTCCGGTGATGCCGTGGGCGGCTTCCACCGCTCGCACAATGTCGATCTCTTCCTTCATCGATAGTCCGTTGTGCTCAGGGATCTTGGCGTCATCGAGCGCCTTGACGATCTCGTCCTCAGTCAATGGAAGGCGATGTTCTACCAATGCTTCCTGGCAAGCGGTGATTGCAGCTGTAATCACTTTTGGCGTCACCTCTTTGGTGTAGTTTCCGTCGCTATCAGCCGCCATAATTCGGCACATTCCGAGCGCATCAAGCGCCAGTCGTAAGGCTTTTGTGGTCATTTCATCACTCCAAATTCGTCAAAGTGTTTTCCGCAACAGCGGATATATCCCATGTTTTTTGTCGGCGTGCCACAAGAAGCAATGGATGTGCATCCTTGCACTTCGCACTCCCCTGCGTAGTTGTCAATCGCCTTGCACTCAGGGCAGGCGTAGAGCGTTTCTGTTGGCTCAAAAGGATTTACGGCAGACAGCAGGTGGCTCTCATGGCCGCGCCAGTTGCAGCGCCGCTCCCCGCAGACAAGTACTCCTTTGGTCATTTCAAGCTCCATATGGTTTTCCAAACATGAACCACAAGCAGCACGATGACAACCGTTGCCAAGTCAAGGTAGTGCTTTTCTAAAAAGTCAAAGATGGTCATGTATTGCGCTCCTTAAGTTTTTCCTGAGCCCATAGGGCTCCAGCGTGAAAGCATCCCTTGTCTCTTGTGATTGCGTATGGGTGTGAAGCTTTCACTTCCTCATCCGTCAGGCCGACCCAAGGCTTCTGTACCATTTTGTTGGCGTCAACAAGATGGTCTTGCGGTTGCGCATCTGCCTTCATGCTGTCGCGTCCTGCTTGCCATGCGGTTTGCATCTGGTCTGCGGTGTAGTAAGGGATAGCCTCAAGCCCAAGTGTTTTTGCTTCGTCTGCGTAAATCATAGGCAACGGCATATGGAACTTGGTCATTCTTTCTCTCCCAATCTTTCGCGCAGGGCTTCCCATGCCTCGCCTTGTGCAATCTGACCTTCAGTGAAGCAACAAGGACAAGGGCCATCTAGTGCCTGCAACGCCATACTCAGCAGCGCGTCATTGCTGTCGCGTCCTTCTTGGTAGCAAGCCCGTCCGTACTCGGTCAGTTGCCGTTTTGTATATGCCACCTGAACCAGTCCTTCGACATTCTTGTACCAGTCTGATTTTGGAATCGGGGGTACGAGCGGCCTGACAAACCAGATCAGACTCGCCGCCAGCGTGGCCGCAGTTGCCTCGGTCACCGGCACGCCGACTGTCCAGATCACTCTGGCCACCAGCGCTGCTGCTGTTGCCACGGTCACTGGCGCCCTTAGCACCAGTATCAATCTGGCAGCTACGGCCGCTGCCGTTGCCACTGCCACCTCGAACATCACGACCACGCCTGGTGGTCTGGGTTGCGCGGTCACATCGGTTGTCACAACAACGGCCGCCCTCACGACTCAGATCCCATTGTTAGCCAGCGTTGCTGCGCTGACGACGGCAAGCCCTGCCGCCTTGGTCACCGCGATCAAGCTCGCCGCCAGCGTCTCAGCTGTGGCCACCGCCACGACCGACATCGTCAGCAGCATCAGGCTTGCTGCAGCTGCTGCCTGCGTCACCACAGCCACTCCGCCTGCGCTCAGCGCGACGATCACCATGGCCGCCTCGGCTGCCTCAGTGACAACGGCAAGCACCAGCAGCCCCCTGGTGACATCGATCAAGCTCGCGGCTACCCTGACCTCGGTCACGACCGCTACAGCGACTATTGGCGGCACGCCGGCCGTACTGGTATCAGCCGTCACTGCAGTTTCAACGGTCGCCGCCAACCTGTCGACCTCGATCGTCCTGTCCTCCAGTGTTGCTGCGTCGGCATCCGTTATCACCGCGACCCTGATCGGATCTTCTGCTGCGCTGGCTTCCAGTGTCACAGCGCTGACCACCGCTGGTCCTGCTCCGCTGGTCACGACCATCAAGCTGGCCGGCGCTGTCACAGCACAAGCAACAGCGACCTCCGGACTGACCGCTGCCATCACCATGGCAAGCGCAGCTGCAGCTCAAGCGAGCGCATCGGGCGCGCTGACCACGGCTATCAAGCTGGCGGCCATAGTCGCTGCGCAGGCTTCTACCACGGCCAACCTGAATGCGGCCATCACGATGGGCACCGCTGTAGCGGCCGTCACCAATGCCGCCTCGGCCACACTGATCACGGTGATCAAGCTCGCGGGCTCTGCCATCTCGGTGACCACGGCCCCGCCGCCAGTGCTCTTCACGCAGAACTTGATGACTTGCTACACCAGCGGCTGGTGCAACACCACGGCCGACCTGAGCAACCAGATCACGATGGTGGCGCCGGTTGCATGCGCAGCATCAGCCTCTGGCTCGATCGATACCAGGTGCTTGCTTGCTTGCCAAGCGACTGGAAATTCCAGCGCCAGCGCCAACCTTGACACCAGTATCTTCCTGGTCGCCACAACACACATCACGTCCTATGCGCAGCTGAAGGTGCTGGCGCCTGGCAATAACGTCGCCAACCGACCCATTGAGAACCGATCCGTCGCTCGAACCATCGAGAACCGGGCTGCTGTTCGTCCCGTTTAACCAAGAACCGAGGCACACCATGATCCTGGAAAAATTCACCAAACAGCCGAGGGATGTCAAAGACTACGACGTCACCTATGGCGACTGGCTCGCGGTGTCAGGCGATACCATCCGCACCGTCACTGCGACGGTCGAATGCCTGAGCGACACGACCAACACCAGCCTGGTCTGCGACGCCATCGAATGGACTCAGACCTTCGTCAAGTTCTGGGTATCAGGCGGGACGTCACCTCACAAGTACAAGCTGACCTTCCTGGTGCAGACGGCCGGCGCGCGCTCTGATGAGTGCGAGCTCATTTTCAATGTCAAGGAGGTTTGATATGGACGCCACCAACATCATCGACATCGATGAGCAGCGACGGCGTCTGTCGGATGCACTCAACCCGCATGACGCAAACGGATCCTGTCACGCCCTTGGCGTAGTCGAGGATCGACTCAATGCTGGAGATCTCCGAATGAACGGTATCGAAACCATGCTCAAGCAGAACTGCAGCGACACCGCAGAAGTGCTCGACATCCTGCGCCTTGGGAAGAGTTTCTTCCGTGTGATTGGCATCTTTGGCAACCTGGTGAAGTGGGGTGCCGCTATTGCCGCTCCGCTGCTGGTGCTGATCTACACCATCAAGAGTGGAGGCAAACCATGATGGCCTGGGTTGTGTTCTGTTACTGGTGGGAAAACGTCTGGCATGGAGCAAAGTCATGACACTCATTGAAGATTTCAAACTCGTCCTGCTGCGCGCCTGGTCGATCCGGCTGGCAGCGCTGACCGCTGTCTTCGCCGTGTCCGAAGCTGTGCTTCCGCTGTTCACCAGCGTGGTACCGCCCAGGACCATGGCGATCCTGGCCGCCATCTCGGCCTGCGGCACGATCGTGGCGCGCATTATGAACCAGCCCGCAGCGGAAGCGAGCAAGCCATGACACTCGACGCACGCAAGGCCGGCATGGCCATCACACTGGCTGCCTCGATGGCGCTTCCGGCCGAAGGCATGCTCCGCATCTGGTATGTCGACCCGGTCGGGGTAGACACCGTATGTGTTGGCCACACGGGTGACATCGACAAGCACAAGGTCTACACCAACGCCGAGTGCATGGCCCTGCTGTCGGTGGACATGGCTGATGCGGTTCGCACGGTAGACGCTTGCGTGCCAGGACTGCCGATTGGCGTGTTGGCGGCCTTCTCCGACGCCGTCTTCAATATGGGCGGCACCATCGCTTGCGACACCAAGAAGTCCACCGCAGCCCGGATGCTCAAGGCCGGCGACCTAAAGGGCGCGTGCAACCAACTGCCGCGCTGGAACCACGGCACCAAGCTTGGTATCTCGTTTGAGTTGCCAGGCCTCACCATCCGCCGCGCGCGCAACCAAGAAGTCTGCCTGAAGGATGTCACATGACACTCTCCGAAAAAATCATCCTGGCCATCGCCATCTTTGTTGCCGGGTTCATGGTGGGAATCAAGTTTGAAATTGGCGTGATGGCCAACAACGAACTCGCCGCCGTCCACGCGCGCGAATCTGATGCCATCCAGCAGCGCCGCCTCATCGACAACGCCGCAGCAGCTCATGCAGCGACGCTCGCCACCCTCAACAAACAGCTTGGAGATGCCCGTGAAAAAATTGCAAACCTATCTGGCCGTGATTGCCTCGATCCTGGCACTGTCGGCGTGCTCAACGCTGTCGGTGCAGACGCAGGACCAGCCGCTGCCAGCAACCCTTCGGGTCCGACCACAGCCGCTGCCGCCGGTACCGGGCTCAGGTTCTCCACTGACAAAGATGTCGCAGGATTCATCGCGGTCTGCCGAGCCCGATACGCTGAACTTGCGAGCCAGCTGAACCAGATTCTCGACATTGAAGACAAACGCCACCCAATGCCATGACCACGATCCTGGCCTCGTTCCACCTCGGTGTGATGGTGGCTGACACGGGAATCAACGATGGCGACCGCGTCTGGAGTGGGCGCAAGGTCTGGCGTCACAAGGGTGCGTTGCTGGGATTCTCCGGTGACTACCTGGAAGGCGAGCAGTTCCTGGCCTGGTGGAAGAGCGGATTCAAGGATGAGCCTCCGATCTTCAACCACAGCGAGGCCCTGGTTCTTGATTGTCTGGGCCTGACGCATTTTCTGGGCAAGACCATCCCCGCGAACATTGCGCGCGGCGTCGAAGCGATAGGCAGCGGCGCCAAGGCCGCGATGGCCGCCTTTGACTCGATGCACTTCACCAACCCCAAGCGTGCAGTTGAGCTCGCTTGCAAGTACGACAACAACTCGCGCAAGCCGGTACGCCTGTACCGACTCTAGCTCCCCCTTTCTGTCTCCAGCTGTCGGCCCTTGTTGAGCAAGGGTTGCGGTTAACCCTGGATCCATCTATGAGCGAACACTTACGTGAATTTGCGGCTACCCCGCGCCAGCTTGAAATCCTCGAGACCGTCATCGCCAGCGGCAGCCAACGCAAGGCGTCCAAGATCTTGAAGGTCTCGCACCAGACGGTTAACAAAACGATGGAGATGCTGGTCAATCGCGCTGCGCTGCGCGGCTGTAGCCCAGATCACGACTTGACGCACCCGGTGGCGCCTGGTCAGAAGCTCCAGGGCGCGAGCACGCTGTACCGACGCGGCGAGGTTGAGCCGGTGCTGCAGTGGGTCAAGTCCAGCGCGGATGCGCAGCAGTATGCCGAGATTCAAAAGGCTGCACTCGAGGTCATGTGCGCAGGCGTACCCCAGGTCAATCCAACCGGGTTTGCTGGCATCACAGCTGATCACCTGTGCAATGTGTACACCGTGACGGACGCCCACGTAGGCGCCCTGGCCTGGGGCCTTGAAACGCATTCCGGCGACTGGGACTTGGCCATCGCCGAGCGCGTCCTGACCGGCTGCTTCGCCGAGATGATCAAGGCCAGCCCGAATGCCGGCACCTGCGTAATTGCCCAATTGGGCGACTACCTCCACTATGACTCGGCCGTCAACGGACCCGTCACGCCGATGCACGGGAACATCCTGGACGCCGATGGAAGGATGCCCAAGATGGTCGATGTTGCCATCCGGATTCTGTTGGCCATGATCGGCCTGGCCCTGGAGAAGCACCAGAAGGTCGTCGTCCTGATTGGTGAGGGCAACCACGACCCGGCCGGCTCGGTCTGGCTGCGCGCCATGCTGAAGTACATGTTCGCCAATGAGCCGCGCCTGGAGGTGATCCAGTCCGAACTGCCGTACTACGTCTACGAGTTTGGAAACACCATGCTGGCCTGGCACCACGGCCACCTGACCAAGCCGGAACAGATGCCGCTGCTGTTCGCCGCTCAGTTCCCGCAGATCTGGGGCCGCACGACCAAGCGCGAGGTTCACTCGGGCCACAAGCACCACCTGATGGTCAAAGAAATGTCAGGCATGACCGTGGTGCAACACCCGACCCTGGCCTCCCGCGATGCCTACGCCGCCCGGGGTGGCTGGATCGCAGAGAGACAGGCCACTTCCATCACCTACAGCAAGAGATTCGGCCGGGTGGCGACCAACATCGTCACGCCTGAAATGCTGGACCAGGAATAAAGGGGAGCCACATGCCACTCGTCACACTCTCAGGCTTCGGCGGCGAAAACCGCGCCCTGCATCCGCTGCTTCTTCCGGAAAACATCGGCACCGTCTCCCTGAATCAAAAGCCAGGCCGAGGCGATCTGCGTCCCTGGAATGCACCACTGAACAAGGCGGTTGTTCCCAGTGGTCGCCAGACCATCTACCGCATGGGACGGGAAGCGCCGAGCGACACCCAGTACTGGCTGAGCTGGACTACGCCCGTCCATGTCGTTTGCGCGCCGAATGCGGCCGATACAGCCGAGCGCACCTACTACAGCGGTGGCGCCGCCTTCTCGCCGAAGTGGACCAACACCACGATGGCACTGGCCTCGACGCCGTACCCTACCGCCTACCGCGAGCTGGGGGTACCGGCGCCCGTGAATGCCTGCATGGTCAGCGCCTCCGGCGGAACCAGCACCTTGCTCGAGGAGCGCAGCTACACCTACACCTACGTCACAGACATCGGCGAGGAAAGCGCGCCGGCCACACCGTCTCTGCTGCTGACCTGCAAGCAAGACGACACGGTGACCATCATCAACCTGGCAACTCCGCCGGGTGGCGCCTACGGCATCAACCGGATTCGGATCTACCGCACCGAGACCAGTTCATCGGCGGGATCCTTCTACTTCCTGCGCGAGATCGCATCCAGCAGCCTTTCATCGACCGATGACAACCGGGCTCTGGGTGAGGTGCTGCCAACCGTTACCTGGACCATGCCGCCGACGGACTTGAGCTTCTTGACCGGCCTGTGGAACGGGATGATGGCTGGCATCTCTGGACGCTCAATCCGCTTCTGCGAGGCCTACACCTTCTACGCCTGGCCAGAAGCCTATGAAATTCTGCCGTCGAACGCACAACCTGTTGCCTTGGCAAGTTTTGGCCAGAACTTGGTCATGTTGACCAACGGCAACCCCAGCATCATTACAGGCGGAACGCCCGATGCGATGGACGAGAGCCCGATCGAGTTTTACCAGGCCTGCATTGCGCCGGCATCAGCGGTGGGGATGGGTCATGGCGTGGCCTGGGCCAGCCCAGACGGTTTGGCTTATGTGGGGCAGGGTGGTGCGCGCATGCTGACCGAAGGGTTGATGACGCGAGACGATTGGCAGGCCCTCAACCCCTCTACGATCCAGGCCCAGGTGTACGAACGGCGCTACCTCGCCACCTACACCGTGGGCGGCGTGAAGAAGGGTTTTGTGATCGACCCGAGCAACCCGCAGGGAATGTACTTCCTGGACTTTGGCTGGGATGCGATGTACCTCGACGACCTGCAAGACGCGCTCTATGTGCTCGACGGCATCAACATCCAGAAGTGGGATGCCGGATCCGCCAAGACGGTGACCTTCAGGAGCCGCCAGATCCGCACGCCCAAACCGGTTCCGGGTTTTGCCTGCGCCGAGATCACAGCAGACGTCTACCCGCTGACCTTCAAGCTGTATGCGGTCGGAATCGATGCGGCCGATGTGACCAAGATCGTGGCCAGCAATGCACTCTTCACAGCGCCGACATCCACCTCGATCTGCTACACGGCCACCGTGAACAACAACAACCCGTTCAGGCTTCCAGGCGGGTACCACGCACAGGTCTTCCAGATTGAGGTTTCCTCGACTGGTGCCGTTCAGGCGGTTGCAGTCGCCCACAGCATGACGGAGTTGGCAAAAGTATGAGCACCGACGAACGCAAAGATCTGCCGCCGGCCACATCCGCAAACTTCCTGGAGAAGGTGCGTGAGGCGGTTCAGACCTACATGGGAAACCGTGGCGACTTACTCGATCGCGGGCTCACGGTACGCGATCTGGCCGACGCCGGATTGATTGACATCAGCCCAAATTATTTCAACAGCAAGGGCAGGACAGCCCCGGTCGCCGGTCCCGGTCCTGCGATCGATGGTTCCTATGAGAAAGACTTGAGTCCGCCACCGACACCGACCGGCTTCATCGCTGCGGCAGGCATATCGAACCTCTTCGTGCAGCACGACGCTCCGACTTACACCGCCGGCCACGGCCACAATCGGACGATTCTGTACGGCGCCAGCTGGACCAGTGGACCGGAGCCGCTCTTCACTGACGCGGTGGTGTTGACCGAGTTCACCGGGACCGTCTTCGCCTACCCGACCAACCCGGCCACGAACTGGCACCTGTGGATCAAGTGGGAGTCGGTGGACGGGGTTCAGTCGCTCAATCCGGCTGGTGGTATCCACGGGTTGACGGTCATCACCGGACAGGATGTTGCGTTGCTGTTGAATGCGTTGTCCGGGCAGATCTCAGCCAGCCAGCTCGATACCTCCCTGACCACCCGCATTGGTTTAATCGACGCGGATTACACGGTACCTGGTTCGATTGCCTACCAGGTGCTGGCCGAGGCCGCCGCGCGTACTGACGCCATTGCTGCCGAGGCCTCTACCCGCACAACCGCTATTGGTGTTGAAACTACCGCGCGCGCTAGCGCCATCAGCACTGAAATTCAGGACCGGATCGATGGCATCGCTGCCGAGGCTGCTGCCCGTGCGAGCGACATCAGCACCGAAGTCTCATCTCGGTTGGCGTTGGCAACACAGTTTCGCGGCAACTACACCGGAACGGATCTTGCCTCTGTCACCAGCGGCTTGCTCTACCAGGAGAGCATTGTTCGCTCTGCCAGTGATGATGCCCTGTCACAGCAGATCACCCTTTTGTCGGCCGGCGCAGGCGAGCAGTTCGACTACAAGAACATCTGGTACTTTGACACGGGCGTTGAGAGCTGGACCGGCAACGGGACACCAACGGCCACGGCGGGCTGGATTCGACCGGCTGACCACGCGACAGACCCCTACATCACATCGCCTGCTGGTATGGCGCTGGATGGTAATAAATACACCCAAGTACGTCTGCGCATCCGAGAGACGGGCTCGCCGGTTTGGGGTGGCTATCTATGGTGGAAGTCCGCCAGCGACTCAACGTGGGACGCGGCGCGCCGAGTAGCCCTGACAGAGCCAACGTATGACGGCTTGGGTATTGGCGTCATAGTGAATAACCCAGGCTGGACAGTCACCGTAGATTCGATACGCATTGACCTGTCAAACGACCAGAGCGGGTCCAACTACTTGGCAGTAGATTGGGTCGCCATAGGCCGCCCATCTCCTGGCGCGTCGAGCGCCCAGTTGCTCGATGAGCAAATTGCCCGTGCTGCTGCCGATGCGTCAGAAGTCACCTCCCGTCAAACGCTGTCGAGCAAAGTGCTTGGCGTCACCGACCCGACTGGGGCGACGCTGGCTGGCTTGACGAATGGTGTTTTGTACGACGAACGGGTGTCCCGCAGCACAGCGGACTCATCCGAGGTCACTGCCAGGCAGCTGCTCTCCACCAAGGTGCTTGGAACCACCGACCCTTCAGGCGCTACGCTGGCGTCACTGTCGTCTGGCATCCTGTTCGATGAGCGTACCGCCAGAAGCACAGCCATCAGCTCAGAGGTAAGTTCCAGGCAGACGCTGGAGACGCAACTGCGCGGCGCCTACACCGGGACCGACCCTGCATTCTTGTCTACGGGCCTGCTGTACAACGAACGGGTCGCTCGCTCCACGGCTGACGATGCGATGGTCAGCCAGATCACTGCACTGTCAGCCAATTTGGATGACACACAGGCGGCACTTACAACCGAGGAATTGACGCGCTCGAATGCGGATACGGCGCTGGCTTCGTCCATCACGACGCTGACCTCTACCGTCAACAGCAAGGACTCCGCCCAGACCGCTGCGCTGCAGAGCGAAGCCACCACCCGATCCAATGCGGACATTGCTGAGGCAAGCGCCAGGACCACGCTGGCGGCGCGTGTCTCCAATACAGAGGGCAACATCAGCACGACGGCGGCCAATCTGTCAACGGAGTCCACGACGCGGGCGAACGCTGATACGGCGTTGACCAATTCCATTTCCGCGCTGAGCGCCACGGTTAGCGGCAACAACTCAACCCAGAGCGCTGCCATCGCGGCAGAGGCTTCAACACGCGCCAACGCTGACACCGCAGAGGCCAGTGCCCGTACGACGCTGGAAGCCCGTGTGACAACGGCAGAGGGCAACATCAGCACCAACGCTGCGGGCATCAGCAGCGAGGCCACGACCCGCGCCAATGCCGACACCGCCGAGGCCAGCGCACGCACCACACTCGCGGCCCGCGTGACGACGGCCGAGGGCAACATCACTACCAATGATTCTGCGATCACAACCGAGGCCACGACCCGCGCTAACGCCGATACAGCCGAAGCCAGCGCACGCACGACGCTTGCTTCTCGCGTGACGAACGCCGAGAGCAACATCGTAACCAACACTTCTGCTATCAGCACGGAGGCAGCTACTCGGTCTACCGCCGACTCCACGATGGCTGGACAGATCACTACGCTGCAAAGCCAGTCCGGTACAAACTCTGCCGCTATCTCTACCGAGGCCACAACTCGCGCCACCCAGACTGGAGAACTGTATGGGCGCTATACAGTCAAAGTGGATATAAACGGCTACGTCTCCGGTTTCGGATTAGCTAGTTCTGGTAATGGGGGAGCCCCATCCAGTCAGTTCATCTTCAAGGCCGACCAGTTCGCCTTCGGTGCGCCAGGCAAGAGTACTGTTTACCCGTTCGTCATCCAGGCCAGTGCAACAACGGTTAACGGAACGCCAGTCCCGGCGGGCGTCTACATCAATGGTGCATACATCATGGGCGGCTCCATCGAAGGTGCTTCCATCCGTGGCGGAACCATTGAGAAGACCAAGCTGGTTGGCGACATTTCCTTCACCGACCTTCAAGGCGGGTCGTTGTCTGCAAGTCGCTGGGTCGGCAGCCCTGATTACGAAAGCAGCGGTGGGACAACGGGGTGGCGGCTCAACGCCAACGGAACGGCCGATCTTCAAAATGCGGTTGTACGTGGGACTGTGTACGCTACTGCCGGGGTGTTCACCGGTACCGTCTATGCAACCTCCGGCAGCTTCACGGGTGCTGTTTATGCAAGTTCAGGCAGTTTCTCGGGCAGTCTGAGCGGCTCAAACATCACAGGCGTAACCGGAAATTTCTCGGGGGCCTTGAGTGGTGCGGACATCACTGGCGCTACTGGGACGTTCTCCGGGCACTTGGCAGCTGGCACGGTTGACTTTACCAGTTCAATTGGCGTCACCACCATCTACACAACACCCGGAACCTACACACTAACCGTTCCTGCTGGTATGACTTCCATGCGCCTGACGCTGAACGGTGGTGGCGGTGGTGGCGGTGGTGGATCCGCTCGTTCCGGTGGCGCTGGTAGCGGCGGTGGGGCAAGCACAATGGCAACCGCCGTGTTCACTGTGACACCTGGAGCTACTTACACGTTGACCGTAGGCAGTGGTGGGGCAGGGGGCGCATTGTGTGACTACCCTTACGGCGTGGCCTACCCGGCAGCAGGAACAGAAACATGGGTTGCTGGTTTATTGATTTCATGGGGCGGCGCAGCGGGTGGAATTTTGAACCACACCCGGCCCGTCATGGGGTCCGTCTGGCAAGGGATGGCTAATGGTTTTGTAACTGGCGACACAGGTAACGACCACGGGTTAGACGGCGCGGGTGTCGGCGGCGGTGCTGGAGCAGTTTGGGGTACACACGCAGCAGGGGTTGCAGGGACCAATGGCGGCGGTGGGGGTGGTGGGTATGGAACGACCACAACTTACAGCACCGACCCAAACCAACCCACTACCGGCGGGAATGGCGGTAACGGTAAAGCGGTTGTCGAGTTTTACGACCCCAACGGCCTCGTACTCAAGAGTGCAATGGACACCATCAAGACTGAACTCAGGGCACAAGGACACACACTGTCATGATTACAAGAACCAACCCCCTTATTGTGGATTCCGGTGCCGCATTGAACTACCACGCGATCTTCAACAGAGCTGTCGATCTGACAAGTGGAACCGTGACGTTAACTGTCGGGTCGTGGGTGAACGTATCCTGTGCAAAAGACAGGCCTCACCATAAAACAGAACTGATGGTGCGCTATCCAAGTTGGCTGCCCGAGTATTACGACCAAGCCGACGCCGTTGTGATGGCGCATCCTGACTGGACTGGCAGTGGTCCCGCGAAGCCTTCGCCCGAGCATATCTGGGGTCCACTCGATTCGACGTGGATCGCTCCGATAACACGTCCTTTGAGTGAATTGCAAGCCGAGAAGTGGATCGAGGTGCGGGGTCGGCGCGCCGCCCTTCTGAGTGGATGTGACTGGACCCAGATGCCTGACGCACCTGACGCGAACAAGGCGTCATGGGCCACCTACCGCCAGGCGCTAAGGGACATCACAACCCAGGCGGATCCGTTCAACATTTCCTGGCCGGCGCCTCCGGTTTGAGATTGAGGTTGGAGCGGCTCCTTGAGTTAAAATGGCGTCAGCAATAAAACGGGACAGACAGCACCCGTATAAAAACGAGCGGCCTCTTCTTCGGCCAAGCTGTCTCTAAATTCCATATTCCCCTCTGGCCACCCGGTTTCCCTGGTGGCTTTTTTGCGTCTGGATTCACATGACTGACTCCCGTTGGAACATGACTGCTGACACTCTGAAGGTTTTGGAGTTCTGCAACAGCATCATGTATCTGCCCGAGTCGGCAGACATGAAGGCGGTCGGACTGGAGCGAGACGGGAAGCTAGTCGCTGGTGTTGTCTATGACGGATTCAACGGACAAAACGTCTGGATGCACGTTGCGGCTGAGCCGGGCGCGCACTGGATGACACGGGACTACCTGCGTTACTGCTTCCACTACCCATTCAACGAGATGGGGGTCAAGCGAGTTAGCGCATACGCCAACGCCAGCAATGAGAAAGCAAACAGATTGGATGAGCACATCGGCTTTAAGCCAGAGGCCAGATTGAGGGGAGCCGCACCTGATGGCGGTGATGTCATTTTGTATGTGATGCGGCGGGAAGACTGCCGATTTTTGGGAGATCTCCATGGGTAAATCAAGCAATGCACCACCGCCGGATCCGGCGCTGATCGCAGCACAAATCAAGTCCATGGGTATCCAGGACACAGCCATCTCGCAGATGATGGAAAACTCCAACGCCATGCTTCCGCTGCAAAAGGAGCAGCTGCAGTTTGGCCTGGACTCGGCAAAGAAGGGGTACACCCAGTCGCAAGAGGATCGAAGCTGGATGTTGGGGCGGCGCGCTGACCTGACCAGTACCCAGGACACGATGATCAAGGATGCGCAGGACTTCAACACGCCAGCCAAGGAGGCTGAGCTCGCTGGTAAGGCTGAGGCCGACGTCAGCCAGGGCTTCTCCAGCGCGCGCGAGCAGTCTCAGCGCGCGACCGAACGCATGGGTATCAACCCGTTATCCAAGAAATCAGCCGGTGCCGACATCCAGTTGCAGATCGCGCAAGCTGCAGCCGAAGCCAGTGGCGCTGGTAATGCCCGCACCTCGGCCCGGCTCGAAGGACGCGCCCTGACCGATCGCGCCAGCAACGCGCTGGCCGGATACCCAGCAATGGGCATGACAGCCACCACCAATGGCGCCAACATGGGAACTGCAGGCGTTGGCCTGACGGGTGCCGCCATCACCGGCATGAATTCAGGCTACGGCGCAGCCAGTACGGCAGCCGGCGGCATGGGCTCCAACGCCACCGGCATGTTCAACGCCCAGGCCAACTACCAGACTGAATCCGACAAGGCGGCCAGCGCCGGCTCGGCAGGACTGGGCAGTGCCATCGGCGGCATTGCGATGGCGATGTAATGGTCGACCTGAGCGCAGTCTACGACGCCTTTCGGCGCCACTACAACGTCGGATTCCAATTCTCAGGGGGCCGAGACTCGACGGCTGCCCTCTACCTGTTGCGTGACTTCTGGGACCGTATGACGGTCTACCACCTCGACACCGGAGACCAGTTCCCCGAGACGCGCGAGGTAGTCCGCCAGGTTGAGTCTGACATGGGCCGTCCGCTGCACAAGATCTACGGCCATGTTCACGACATCCGGATGGCGCATGGACTGCCCAGTGACCTGGTTCCGGTTGACAACACCTTCCCGGGGCTGAAGGTCTCCGGCTTGGCGCTGCCGATCCAGGGCCGCTACGAGTGCTGCTACCGATCCCTGATGAAGCCGATGCAGGACCGCATGCTGGAGGATGGCATCACACTGATCGTGCGCGGCCAGCGCGATGATGAATACGCCAGTCCGCCGATGCGCTCCGGCGACGTCGAAGGTGGTCAAGAGGTGCTCTACCCAATCCAGCACTGGACCGGACAACAGGTCTCGGACTACCTCAACGCGCACGATCTTCCGATCGCCGCCTTCTACGCGCGCGGGATGCGCCGCTCACCAGAGTGCATGGGCTGCACTGCCTGGTGGGACGAGGGCAGGGGTGAGTACCTGAAGCAGTACCACCCGCAATGGTTCCCTGTTTACGAGAACGCGATGTCGGTGGTGCGCGAAGCCGTTGATCGCCAGTATGCCTTCCTGAAGGAATGACCATGTCGAATAATTCACTCTCCATGCTGGGCGGCCTCGGTCTTGCCTACGCCCAAGGCGTGCTGCTCAAGAAGCAGCGTGACCGCCAGGATCTGATGGACGTCAAGCTCGGCCTGAAGACTGCCACCGCCGAGGATCCGTCCTGGCTGGACAAAGGTGTCGATCACATCAAGAACCTGTTCTCCTCGAAGGCGGTCAACCCAGAAACGGCCGCAGCGCCAGCCACAGATACGCCAGCCGCAACGCGATCCCTTGGCGCTACCCCGGAGCACACCCCGCAAGAGAACGCCGCGCTTGGAAGTGTCACGATCGACGGCGATCAAGCGAGCAACACCTGGAACACGCCAGCTGCTCCCGCTGCAGCGCCAAGCGACACCGACCCGGTAACGCCCAAGGAGTGGGACAAGCTGCCCGAGATGGGCCACAGCGCCAACGCCGGGATGGACGCCATCCCCTCCAACCCGAACCTCGCCTAACCCGAAGGAATTGTCATGGGATTCAATGCAGCAAGCTTTTTGGGCGGCCTCGGTACCGGCGCCCTGACCCAGTACCAGCGTCAACAAGAGGTTGACCGCCAGGCCCGCGTCGATGACATCTACGCCAAGACGGCAGCGCTCCAGCAGGAAGAAGCCCAGGGGCGCATCAACGACCAGGAGCTGGCCCGCTCGGACATCAAAGCCCAGCGCGCCGCCTTGGCGCCGGCAACCGTCAACAGCAATGCCGCAACCCTGGACTCAGGCGACGGCCCCAAGGTCTACGACTTTGGCAGCGACTCCTCAAACATTGCCGGATCCAATGCGGTGCAGGACAAGCGCCTGGCCGCACTGCCAGCGAACACACCGGCACCAGACGCCGCAGCTCCGGCCGCCGGACCACTCACTTCCGCCGCTGGCGCCGCCCTGCCCAGCCTGGCCGCGCCTCAGATCAACCAGACCACGGCCGTCAATGGCGCCGCCTACGCCGACCCGGCTGCCGGCCTGAAGGCTGCCACCAATTACAACGATCCGGTTGAGCAGGCCAAGCGCTACGTCAGCACATTACGTGCGCAAGGAAAAGTCACTGAGGCCAATGCGCAGGAGCTGGCGATCACCACGCATCAAAACGCGGTCTATAACGCGCAGCGCGACATGGTCTGGCAAAAGGCCAACGAAGCCTACTCCAAAGGTGGAGTTCAAAGCCTGCTCGACATGTACAACCAGCACTACAACGACGGCGTACAAGCCTCGTTCACGCCTGACCCAAAGGGCGGCGCAGGCGGCGTGATTAGCTACGTCAAAGACGGCAAACCGTTTGGAGCTCCGACACCCATCACGAGCCCAGATCAAGCCCTGGACGGCGTGTACAGCCGGCTCTATCCGGACAAGGTCCAAGCATCTCGCATTGCAACGGCGCAGAAGGTTGCCGAAGAAAAATCCAAGTCGCATGTCATGCGCCCGGGCGATGTTATTGGCAGTGAGAGCAGTGGCGTCACCAAGAATGACGACCTCAAACCGGGGTACACCTGGGAGGTTGATACCGCCGGCAACCGTTACCAGAAATTCACTGGCGGCAATAGTGCCTCCAACGCCACCTCCAAGGAGTGGCATGACGCAGGCGTTGCAGCCGAGAGGTATTTTGCTGTTGGCGAGCCCGACATCAATGGCAAATACCAATCCAGCCCATCGTTGCAAACGTTGTTCACGACTTTCCAGGGTGATCTGCGAGCGCAGGGTAAGGATCCATGGGACGCCAACTCGGCATTGGCCAGTACCCTGCATCAGGTTCGCGCCGCAGCCGAGCAGGATGTCGCTGCTGCCAAGCAACAGGACAAAAAATCAACGTTGACACTGGAGCAGGCGCTGTCCAACCGCGTATCGGCAATTTTCAAGAATCGGGACGCGGCCCTGGCAGCGCAGAAGAACGCTCAACTCAAGGTTCCTGGTGCGCCAGCGGCTGCGGCTCCGGCCGCGAACAAGGCTCCTGCGGCTGCCGCCAACCAGGCAGCGCCAACAGCACAGCCTGCGCCTGCTGCAGCACCAAAAGCGCCAGCGCCTGCTCAAAGCCCTGTCAGTCCGGCAGATCCAATGGCCGCCAAACTGGCCTTTGAAAACACTGAGATCATGAATGGCCGCATGGGCGCGCACACGCCGGAGGTGAAGTCCTATCTGGTGGCAAAACTGGCTGCTGATAAAGCTGCTGATCAAGCCAAGCAGGACGCGCTGAACAAGGCGGAAAGTATCAAACGCACCCAACGCATGCCAGTTGTAACTCGGTAATCAGGTAATCTACATGACCAATACCTATGACCCACTTGCTGTAGTGTCCGACACCCTAAACGGAACGTTTAATCCGAGCGCGAATGCGAATGCGCAAGCGCCTGCCGCCGCTGGTGCAGCTCCGAGCAACACCTTTGCTGACTCGACCCGCTTCATCATGGGTAAAGAGGGTGGCTATGTGGCCGATGATGCTGGAAAGGGTGAGACCAATCGCGGCATCAATACGACGGCCAACCCGGGTATCGACATCAAGAACCTGACGGAAGATGGGGCCAAGGAGATCTATAAGAAATACTGGGACGACATCGGTGGCGACAAGCTCGATGCGATCAATCCAGTATTGGCCAAGGTGGCGCATGACACCGCCATCAATATGGGCGCCGGAATGGCCAACCAACTGGTCAAGCAATCGGGTGGCGACCCATCAAGACTGATCCAGCTGCGCACAGAAAAATACCAGCGCATGATTGACGCTGACCCAAAGAAGTGGGGTCAGTACGCCAATTCATGGCAGGACCGCCTCAACTCGCTGCAAGGCATTGTTGACGGTACGCCGCAGGCCAGGAGCACCGGGTATGACCCGATGAAGCTGGTGGCCGATACGCTTAACCAATCGCGATCTGAAGTCAAGCCAGAAGAATCCACCTGGGGCGCCATCAAGCGCAACACCGGAGAGGCGCTTGACATCGCGCGCGACCCGCAAGGCGGGATACTTCCAGCCACCGGCAAGATCATCTCCTCGCTCATCCCACAATCATCGGGCTGGGTAGGAGACACCGCCATCGATGTGGCGCGCGCGCCCATGGCGCTGACACAAACCATCGCCGGTCTGGGCAACCTGGCGACCGGCGGCAAGCTGGGTGAAGCGCTGGATGCGATCGGGTACAACCCGAAGGCGGCGGACGCCATGCTGTCGGACAAGTACAGCCCGCAGCGCAAGCAGGCGCAACAGAATGTTGAGTCTGCCGCCAAGCAGATGGAGTCGGGAATCAAGGCGGCCGATGGTGCAGTGGATACCACGTTCGCTGGCGTCATTGGCGCCGGATCCCTGATCGGATCCCTGCTGAGCAATCCCTCCGTCATCCAGGAGCAGATCATTCGCACCCTGCCTGACATGCTGTTTGGCGCTGGGGTGATCGGCAAGATCGGCAAGACCATTTTCCTGGGCGCAGCAGAGCAGGGTGGAATCGCTTCTGCCCGTGTGGTTGAGCTCATGTCCGGCGCCGCGCCAGCCAACGCAGCCGAGCTGGCCGCCATCAAGGCTGGACAGAAGGCGATTGAGCTGGCAGAGACCAAGCTGTCCTACCTGGGCCATGCGGTCGAGGGTGCGCAAGCGACGGGCCAGAATGCCTGGCAGCTGCGCGAAGACAACCCCAACGACATGGCCGGTCAATACCTGCAGATCCCGGCCGGTGTTCTCACGGCCCTGATCGGCCGCGCCGCCAGCAAGATCCCAGGCTTCGGCGACGTGCAAACCGCAACGCAAATGGCGATCGCCGGCCCCAAGGCGGCCAACAATGTCCTATCCGCTACCGGCGGCTTCTCCAAGCGGGTCGGCAAAGGTATTCTGAGCGAGGGCGGATTCCAGGAGTTCCCGCAATCGATGCAGGAGCAGATCTGGCAGAACATTGCGCAGGGCAAGCCGTGGAATGAGGGTGTCCTGAACCAAGGCGTGCAGGGCGGTGTTGTCGGTGGCGTCATGGGTGGCGTCGGTGGCGGCATCACCCAGCCACACAAGGCCGCACCGCCGGCCAGCCCATTGGCAGCTGCCGCAGCCGTCCCAAACAGCCCGCTGTCGCGCGCCGCGCTCGCGGCAGGGCAACAGTTCCAGGATCTCGGAATAACGCAGCCTGGAGACGATCTGGCCGCCCAGCAGGCCGCCTCTGAAGAGCAGGATACCCACGGCCTCGACTTCCTGGGTCAGCCCGCACAAGGCCCCGCCTCTGAACTCGCCAACAAGCCAAGCGGTTTGCTCGACGCGCAGGGCAACCCGATCCCAGAATCAACGGTCGATGGCGTACGCAACGAACACTCGGCTCGGCGCATCCAGGATATTGGCCAGCAATGGCAGGACATCAAACCGATTGGCGATCCGTCCATCGAGAGCTCTGAATGGACACCGCCCAATCCGCCAAATGACCCGCCAGGCGGCGCAACAACAGTCACCCAGCAGCCCGCCGATGCGGGCTTTTTAACGCCAACCCAAGGAACCACTGATGGCACTCAAGCCCCTCAAGCCAAGCAAGCAACGCCGCAAGGACAAGAACCGGCCGCCGCCGCAGGCGTAAAGCCGCGCACCCAGATCAATGCGCCAAAGGCTTTGGCGCAGGCCGGTATCAGCATGCCCGATCGCAAGGCGGCGGTGGCCAAGCTGGCCCACAGCGGCTTCGAGACGGTGGAGCGCCGGCCCGACGGATTCTGGCTGGTCAACAGTGCAACCCAGGAGGAGATGCGCCTGTCCGGTGGCGGTGATGCGCAGCTCGCGCGCGTGGCCATCCAGGCTCACATCCAGGCCAAGGCCGACACCGCAGCCGCCAGCCCGAACAACGATCGCCTGAACCCGACCGAGGGCCAGATCGAAGCCGGCAACTACAAGAAGTCCGACGTCATTCACTTGAACGGCATGCGGATCACGCTCGAGAACCCGGCCGGCTCCACGCGCAGCGGCACCTCGCCCGACGGCAAGAAGTGGGAGACCACGATGGCTCACCACTACGGTGAGTTCAAGGCGACCGAGGGCGCTGATGGCGACCCGCTCGACGTCTTCATTGGCCCACGGCCAGACACCAGCAAGGTGTTTGTCATCGACCAGAACAAGGCCGACGGCAGCTTCGATGAGCACAAGGTGATGATGGGCTTCGCGGATGAGGCCTCGGCACGCCAGGGCTACCTGGACAACTACGAAGCGGGCTGGCAGGGCCTGGGCGCCATGACCGAAATGACGCCAGCGCAGTTCAAGGCCTGGGCCAAATCCGACCTTGTCAAGCAACCGGTCTCGGAGTACACTGAACAGCAAACAAATGGAAACCAAAATGACACAAGCGCAGGAGCAGGCGGAGAAGATCGTGCAGGACTGGTTCAGACGCAGGGACATGGCGGGAGAAGCGTTGCAGGAGGGGATCAGCCTGCATCCACGGGTCATCTGCCCGGAACAGTACCCGCAGGAGGTGCAGGACAAGTTGTTACCGCTGATGAAGCAGCACGACCTGCTTTGGATGCTGACAGCGTAAGACGCGCCATCGCCAATGAGCCCATTGTTGCCGCTCTTGATCAGAATAAAACCGGCCCTGTTTCTGTAGCCAACCCGTCGCTCGCCGAAACGCGCGCGCTCGACAGTTTGCTCGATGCGTTTGCCAGCATCACCGGGTACCGAGGCATCGCCATTCATAACGACCAGAATGACGGCCTCAAGGCAGGCGGTCACTTCTTTGTGAGCGTTGACCGGCCGCACATGAATGTGGCTTGGACCATTGCACACGAGTTCAAACACCTGAGCGAGAAATTCCCTGGCATCAAGAAGCTCTACGACCGCCTCTGGTCAATGATCGACAGCGAGCAGGGTAAACGCGACTACTTTGAGTATTTGCGGCGCACCCACAGCGGCATCACTGAGCCCTACGAGCAGATGACGCCGAAGCACTTCGAGCTCCTGAAGGACGAAATGATCGCCGACTTCATGGGCAAGCGCTTCAATGATCGTGCATGGCTCAATAAACTGCAGGCTCAAAAGCCAAATCTGTTTGGCGAGTTTGTCCGCGAATGGATCCCACTGCTGGACCAGTTGATTGTCAAACTGCGCGGCATTGCAGAAAAAATGGCCGGCGTCAAGAACGTCGACCTCTACATCTCCCAGCTCGAAGAAGCCAAACAGATCGCCATCGATGTGGCCACCGCCTGGGCGGAGAAGAATCCCAAGCTGGCGCAGAGCACTGGATTAGACGTGGTGGCACACAGCTCGCGCCTTGAGTCTTGGGCGCAGGCCTATGTCGACCGCAGTCGGCCGGCCTCTGTGATTGATGTGGCCCTGCGTCCATCCACCCCGTTGCGCATGGCCGGCATGGGATCGACTGACAAGATCATTGCGCGCCCAGGATTCCTGGCGCACCTGACCAACCGCTTGCGCGCCATCGAACCGAGCCTGATCGGCAAGATCCCGCAGATGCTGGTTGCCCCGCGCGCGCTGGTCGTGAATTACGAGGATGCCTCTGGCAACCTGCAGTCCAAGCCAGGAGAGGGATACAAGAAGCGCTACAACATCCTGTCTGATCAGGTTGATGCGCAAGGTCGCCCGTATTTGCTTGCGCTGCAGAAGATGGATTCTGGACTTGAGGTGGTAGACCTCAAGACTTTGTTCGGAAGAGAGAATTCGTTGGCTTATGTGCTTCGGTCAATCCAGAATGGCTCATTCGTCTGGGCGCCGGAAAAAGAGGTTGATCGCATTAAGGCTGTTACTAGCAAGGAAATGATCTCCTCTGCCGGAAAGACCGGTGCTATACCTGGAGCTGCGACGCAGTCGAATCAGCGATCAACCGACGGGATTATATTCTCGGACCAGTCATCTGTCAAGTTCATGTCTGGCGGAGACTGGGTCTCCAGCGGTATTCCGATTGCGGTGACGCGCGGACACATCGATGCAGCAGCCGGCGTTCACTACAGCGCCCGCGAACAAGCCGAACTGCAGGCCGAACTCGACGCCGAGAACGCCAAGCCTGAAGAGACCAAGGTCTCCGATGCCGAGATCAAGGCCAAAGGCATCCACGCTGAAGATGCCTACCCAGCTCTCGCATGGAAGGCCGACAAGGGCAGCTCCGGAACCATGCAAAGCGTCCTGGTGCCCAACCTCTACGTCGAAGGCAAGAGCTTCCGTGTCGGTATGGACCAGAACCATACAGGCTTATGGAACGTCGATCTCCGTGGAACCTGGGTTGGTCCGACCATGAACGAGCCCGATGGCGCTGCAACCGAGCAGGCCGTCAAGGACTTCACCGCCCGCCAAGTGGCAGCACGCGATCTGCGCGAGCGCGGATTTGACCTGGCAGACAGCTTCACCAAACCGCAGCAGCGTCTTCTGCTCGACGGCTGGCAAGCCATCAATGAGATGCCCGAGACCAAGGGCGCGCGGCGCTACGACCGGACTACGGCCAACGACCAGTCATTGAAGGCGATCGCTGCCGCCATGGGCATCACGGACAACTACGACGTCACCATCGTCCAGCAATCCAACGAGGCCACCGAGAAGGTGCAGACGATCGACTTCCGTGACCCAGAGACCGGAACCGACCACAGCGCTATCCTGACGGCCAACAAGGTCAATGGCAAGTGGGAGCTCAGCGTCAACACCTCCGACATGGGCAAGGGCGGCCTGGGTGCGGCCGTCTACCAGATGGTCTCCGAGTACGCGGCCAAGCGCAACATGACGCTCAAGCCCGAGGGCTCACTCTCCGGCATCAACACTTACCGCCGCACCGAGCAGCAGTTCTCGGCCGCCCTGCGCACCGGCAAGTCCAACGTCATGACGCCGCACCCGACGCAGCGCCTGTACGGCTTTGAGGACAACGCGACCCGGGTCGAGGCGCATGAGGCCAACCTGGTCCGCATGATCGCTGCCAGCATCCGCAACGCCAAGGAGTTGATCCCTGGCTTCAACGGCCTGCGCTACAGCCCGGAGGCCGGCGTCTTCACCGACAGCAAGGGTGTCAACCAGGAAGCCAAGCTGGCCAAGATGCTCCAGAGCGTCGATGCCCGCGCCTTCGGTATGGGCCGCTCCACGCTGGCGCGTGCCGTCATGAGCAACATGATGCTCAAAGGCCAACTCAAACAAGTCGAGTCCTTCAAGGAGCCGATCCTGTACAGCGCGCGCGAGACCGCCGAGCTGGAATACGCCGCCGTCAAGGCTGAGCACGAAGGTAAGCCAACCTGGATGAAGGCGCCCAACGGCAAGGACACGCTGCTCAATGAGCGGCAGTGGATCCAGACCCGCACGCCATCGTTCAAGCGCTGGTTCGGAAACTGGGAGCTGTTCGCCAAAGAGCAGGGCGGCGTCTGGAGCGATGACCAGGGCGCGGTGTCCAGGGTGGTCGATGAAAACGGGGAACCACTCGTCGTTTACCATGGTACTGACAAGGGCGGCTTCTACAAATTCAACCAGCCTGGCGGCACACGCCGGGGCGACCTTGGAATCTTCACGACCAGCAACAAGGATATGGCGCGCAGCTACGTCCATCGCGGCAACGTCAAGGAGATCTCCTTTGCTGGAGATCCCAAGAACCAGGCCGATCTCGAGTCCTATGGCTATCAGTTCACCAGCGCCTCGCTGGATGGACAGCCAGCGCAGTGGGAATTGACCGCTCCTGACGGAAATTTTGATGGGGTCTTTGCAACACAGGAGGAGGCGGTGCAATCGGCCCTGAAGAACTTCGTCATGCCTGACGAATCAGCAACACAGGCCGGCATTTATGCCACCTTCATCAACCTGCGCAACCCGTATGAGACCCACTTCGAGGGCGCCAATTGGGACGGCTCACGCCACGGTCAGTACAAGGTGCTCGATGCGCAAGGCGAGCAGCTCTATGCAGCCGACGGAACCGGATTCTTTACTGAACAAGAGGATGCCGACAAGCTGGCCGATGAGCATGCTGATGCAACCGTGTCACCTGCCGGCGGAGATCCGCATTTCGAGACCACAGACAGCGCTGTGCGCGGAGGCAACCAGTCTGGCGACGGAACCATCATTCGCCAGGTGACCGACGACGGCGGTGGCGGCGGCCCCTATAGCCACGAACCGTCTGACGTATTCGTTGCAAAACACTCGACCCAACTCAAGAGCGCCGACTTCAACAGCGGGGAGTTTGGCTACAGCGATGACATCCGGCATAGCCTACATGACCCTGACTTCGTCAACCCGGAAGACCGCCTGACCGTCAGCACGACCCAGCCTACCGCCAAGCCGCACAAGAAGACTGGCTACCAGCCCAGCAGCTACGCCGAGAAGCGGGTCATCGACACCAAGGACATCACCGACTCCAAGAACTATCTTGAGAAGCTGGTTGCTGCTGTTCGTCAGTACAACACCCTGAGCGGAGAGGGCGACACGGCCGGCGTCCTCAAGGAGCTGCACAAGACCATCGTCGACAACCTGCTCTGGTTGCACGACCGCGTCCAGCCCGGCGTGCGTGAGCGTGCCAAACTCTGGTACGACGGTGCCAACCGAATTGCGAACGACTGGAAGTCCAAGTTTGGCCTGACCACCGACCGCCAGGCCGGAGGCATCCTCGCTGTATTCTCGCCACAGAAAGACTGGTTCTCCAACGTCTCTCTGGCCGAGCGCGCGCTGACGATCCTGACCAATCACCAGAATGAGGCCTGGTCTGACGGAATGACGCAGTGGGCCAACAGCTGGTTGAACTCGTCTTCCACAACGGCCGAGAAGAAATCACGCCAGGCGCACATCTCCAAGATGGAAGCCATCGCCTCCAGCGGCAAGACACTCTCCGAGATGAGCCCAACCGAGTCCGCCTACTTTGTGCGATGCTTCGATGAGGCCTACTTCCCGCGCGGCTATCGCCTGGTCACACCAGAAGGCGGATTCGACGCATTTGTGGCAAACGACGACGGCTCCATGGCGGATGTGAACTGGGGCGGCTTCGACACCATCGAGAAGGCTGTCAGCATCTTCCGTGATGGCTCGTTCCTCAACCTGGACAAGCAGCTCGGCAGCGAGCACAAGGTCCGCAACTTCTACAACAACATCGTCCAGCCAGGTAGCGGAGACGGCCACGTCACGATCGATACCCATGCGATCGCGGCCGCGCTGTTGAAGGCGGTCAGCGGAAACTCACTCGAGGTCTCGCACAACTTCGGCAGCACCACCAAGGGAGTCCCTGGAGCCGGAGAGAGCGCAAGCTCTGGCGCTAGTGGTACCTATGGTTTGGTGGCAGATGCGTACCGTGATGCGGCAGCCCAGCGCGGCCTGCTGGCGCGCGAGATGCAATCGATCACCTGGGAAGCTGTGCGCTCCCTGTTCCCGTCCAACCTGAAGGACGGATTGTCCAGTGGCGTCAACGCCATCCATGACCGCGTCAAGTCAGGCGAGATCACCAAGGACCAAGGCCGCTCGGCAATCGAGAAGCTGGCCATCGATGCCGGCGGAGACAAGCCGTTCGCCTGGGAAGGTGGCGGCCACGGAGTGACTGTTGCCGACGGAGCCACATCATTCGACGCGGGTATTGCTGAAAACGTACAGGATCGCCAAGTCCGGACCAATGCACCCAAGGATGCGCGCGACAGCATGAAGGTATCGATCTCGGCCTCGACCGAGAACATCCCGTGGATCAAGAAGCTCTACCGCGCGGCCCAGGCCGGCAACGAGCTGGCGCACGCCCAGTTGCAGCAGGTGGCATTCTCTGGACTAAAGGAGGCGCTCAAGGGCACCTCTGCGGCCATGAAGTACGACACCGTAACCGGTTTGTACGGCGGCTACTCTGAGCCATCCCTGGCGGTGACGCTAACTTTCAAGGAAAACGATCGTGATGTCGTGCTTGCTGCACTCAAGCAGTTCGCCGATAATTACAAACAGGAACAGATCCATGTTCGCCAGTCAACAACTGAGCAGGCTGGCACTAAGTTCCCCGATGGCAGTTATGCCACTCCGGTTTATAAATGGGATCTGACGCGCGCCATGGAGCGCAAGGAGATCCAGAAGGTCATCGACAAATCTGGCCTCTATGGTCTGACTTTTGGCGATGGCTTTGTCGAAGCCTACTATGTTGGAGATGCACATGACACACAAGCAAGAAGCGGATTCGATACCGCAATCGCAAGAGCTACTGGACTCCTGGGATCTACAGCTAAAAGCGCTGGACGATCGGTTGCGCGCCTCTGGCCTTACGGTCACGGTGACGGAGGGATTGGGTGGGGACGAGCTGACAGCATCAATCCCGCAGGGCAAGAAGCCCTCCAGCAATCAGCAAGACTGGCCGACGACAGCGGAGATCGAAGCAGCAGTGAAACGGGTGGAAGAGTTCCACCACGGTACGGCCAAGGAATAACCGGCTCCAGCAGCTCGGTCGCTTACCACTTCAGCAAGACTGCTCGCACATCACTCGATTCAAATCTCTACGGAACCGGCCTCAAAGGCCTGGAGGCCGAGCGCCTGTCAGGTCAGGAAAACTCTGACATTCGCCCGCGCTCATTCTTCTATGTTGACAAGGGTAACGGCGTGCGCGCCGAGTCCGGCGTTGGCGCCTATGGCCACCATGTCCAACTCGACAACCTGTACGACGTCTACAAGGATCCGCTGGGTATCGTCAAGAAAAACCCTGGCTCCAACAACTGGGAGCGTGCGGTTCTGAATGCTGGATTCGATGGCTACCTGGCCAACGACCCAGTCATGCCACAAGGGTTTGCGGTTCTGCTGGGGAAGCAGCACAACGCAGTTCCGGTTGAGGAGACCCAAGCTCCAGGCGCCAAGGCCAACCCGGTCATGGAGTCAGCGACATCCAAGTTCGATACACGCACAGAAGGTTCCGAGCTGGTTCGCACGCCGGCTCCGATGGAGTTGATGGGAATCGTCAAGAACATGGCCGCTATCCAGGCCGTGGCGCCTTCGTTCCATCTGAAGTATGGTCATGCCATGGTTCTGGCTTCCGAAGCGTCTGAGGCCGATCTGGCGTTTGCTGAGGCTGGGTCTGGGTTCAGGTTTGGTGACGTGCAGCACAGCGCCAAGGATCCATTGACCGAAGCGCAGCAGTCCATCTTTGATGATGGCGCAAAGCGGTTGGGCGCTGCCATACAAAAGTACCATGTGAATCCAGATGAGTCATGGATGGCACTCGACAACGGCCGCGCCAGGTCCGCTATTGAAAAGATCCGCGACAACATCGAAGAGCGGTTGCTTGCATCTGGCATCAGCAAAGTACGCGACGCACATGGAGATCGGCAGATCGATCAAGTTCACGCAGATATGTGGGCAGATGCCACCGCTGGAGCGATTCAGCGCAGCGCGCGCGACCTGACTGATACGCCAGAATTCCAGAAGTTCTTTGACGGATCCAAGGTTGTTGAGGCTGATGGAAAGCCAATGCAGATGTACACCGGAACCTCTAAGGACGTTGACTTCAGCTCCTTCAAACTTCCGAAGAACGGCGCCTGGTTCACCAACGATCCGCAGGGAGCCTCTGAGTATGCAAAGGAAAACGACAGCCAGGGCTTCCATCAGGATGGCTGGAAACTGACGCCAAAAAATACAGCATCGCGCGTCATGCCTGTGTGGCTTTCCATCAAGAACCCGTACACTGTCACTCCTGATGAGATGAAGACGCTAATGACAGCGACAAACTACAAGTCAGCTCAAGGGAAGATATTCGATAAGGCGAAGTCGCTTGGGTATGACGGCGTTGACATGAGCAATGGCGGCAGCGCAAAGGTTTGGGTTGTGATCGGAAAGCCGTCACAGATCAAGTCATCTATCGGGAACGACGGGAGATTTAGCGCAAGCAATGACATCCGCCGCAGCGCACGCGACCCACTCGGTTTCTACAGTGAGCTCTCCAGCCAGGTTGAAAACTCCAGCATGCGCCAGGCTCCAGCCGCCGCATGGAAGACCTTCATCAAGGCCCTGACGCAAAAGGGTGTGAAGGCTGATGAGATCGAATGGACCGGCGTCAATGACTGGCTCGACCTCCAGGATGGAAAGGTAGCCAAGGATGCGCTGCTGCAGTACCTGGACGCCAATGGGGTGAAGGTGCAGGAGGTGGTGCTAGGCGGTAGTGACCAAGCCAATACGGCATTCCAGAGTTTCCGCCAACAAATGCAGGCTCGGTATCCGGATGCAGTTGTGCGCGGAGATCTTGTCGGCGCGCTCACCCCGGAGGAAAAGGCTGAATACAACCGTCTTGCTGATGGTAGGCGTGACGCGAAGGACAGGGAGAGTGAGGCGAGGTACAGCCAGTACCAACTCCCCGGCGGCACCAATTACCGTGAGGTGTTGTTGACGCTGCCTGCTGTGAAGGAATCATTGGCCAATGAATTGAAGTCTGCCGAAAAGCAATTCATGGCTGTGCAGGTCAAGATGCTGGATGTGACCAGTGGAAAGATCAAGGTCCAGGCCGAGATTGACGCATTGAATTCAGAGTACGAGGATCTGGAATCAAAAGTGAACACGCTATCAATGCAGATGCGTGATGCCAAAAAGGATCCGGCTTATATCTCCAGCCACTGGGGCCAGAAGAATGTTTTGGCGCACATCCGCCTGAACGACCGAGTGGATGCCGATGGTAATAAGGTATTGTTTGTAGAGGAGCTCCAATCCGACTGGGGTCAGGCCGGCAAGAAAAAAGGATTCCAAGATTCCACTCAGAAGGTTGACTGGGACGGCCCTGAGTACAAGGCGGCGCGATCACGCGCGACGGATGCGCTGAACGCATACAACTCCAACAACGCCAACCCAGCCCGTCAGGCTGAGCTGCGTCCGGAGATGGAGGCAGCCGTAGCGGCTGAGCAGGCCATTGCCGAGCACAACAACAAGGTTGGCTCCATGGTTCCGGCTGCACCATTCGTCGGCAAGACCGATGCCTGGGTTGGACTGGCCCTCAAGCGCGTCATCAAGATGGCAGTCGATGGTGGCTATGACAAGGTGGCGTTTGTCAGCGGCGAGCAGAGCGCTGACAGATACAACCTGGCCAAAGTCGTTGACTACGTCGAGTACGAGCAAACGGATCCAGGGAAATACTACCTCCGCGTAACAGACCACCAAGGCGGTCGCGTCATGACCGAGTACCAGCAGACGGCGGCTGATCTTGAGGAAAAGATCGGGAAGGATCTCGCCAAGCAAATTGTTTCCGGAGAAGGCAGTGATGCCGGCGACGGAAACAAGATGATCAGAGCCAAGGATTTCAAGCTGGGCGGCGAAGGCATGATTGCCTTCTACGACAAGATCGTCCCGAACATCGCCAAGGATGTCCTGCGCAAGCTGGGCGGTGGGAAGTTGGAGACGGTGCAGATCGGTCAAGGCCAGTACGGCGTACAGGGTCGCTCGGTAGTTGATGCCAACACTGGAGAAACAATCAGTACACATGGTTCGCAGCAAGCGGCCATGCGCGCGGCGGCAGGCAAGGACATACTGGAGCAACAGGGGTTCACCATCACCGATGCTCTGCGCGAGAAGGTCGGCTTCGGCATGCCGCAGTTCAGCAAGAAGGACACCGCACTTGATGCAGATGAATCCGTCTTGACTGAGGAGTCTAAGCAAGCGAAAATACAACCCGCAAACGAACAAGGATCCAATGGGAACTTCTACTCAGATCTCCGAGAAAAACTCGGACGTAACCCAGGAGGACGAGGAAATTATCCAGGGTCTTCAATCATCTCCGCCATCCTCGGATTGGAGCGGAGCGGGGTACATCAGAGATCGGCTGAAGTGGTTAATGACTCCGGAGTCGACGGAGCAACCATCATCCGCTGGAGGGATCCCAAGTCTCCATTCGGAGAATATCTAACCACTGGCGCCAATCCTGGCCCGGCAGAGCGGTTGGTTGCCGGGGATGCGGCAGAACTGCGGTACTCTAGACGCGAGATCATCGGCCAGACAAAGCGCGTCCACACAGCACGACAGCTTGCAGCCTTCAGCAACGTCGGCTTCCAGGTTGAGGTACCAACCCTACAGGAGCGCGCCAAGGAGCTCTGGAAAGATGCCGGCAAGAAGCTGGCCCAGGGTATCGTCGACCAGTTCGCTCCAATCCGGGAGCTGAGCAAGCAGGCCTACGGTCTGCTGCGCCTGGCCAAGGGTGCAGCCGGCTCCTTTGAGACACTGCTCAAGGGCGGCATGCTCAAGCTGAATGATGGTGTCTACGACTTCGATGAGACCAAGCGCGGCGGCGTCGTCGACAAGCTGCTGATCCCGCTGCAGGGTGAGCACCACGACTTCCTGCGCTGGATCGCGGCCAACCGCGCCGAGAACCTGATGGATGAATCAGAGAAGACACGCGCCGATGGCGTGAAGCTACTCGGTGAAGCCAAGGCGCTCGATGCCAAAGCCAAGGCGCTCGATGACCAGGCCAAGCAGTACCTGCAGCAGGCCGGCAATGTTCCCAAGTCGATGACCGGCAACCAGGGTGCGCAGAAGGCGAACCTGAAGCAGGCCAACGACCTGATGGCAGAAGCCAAGCGCACCCGCAAGCAGGCCGCCGAGAAGCGCGCGCTGGGCAACGACAAGAAGAACGTCAGCCGCGAGAACCTGTTCACGCGCGAAGACATCGCCGCCATCAAAACTTTGCAGGATGGTGATATGAATGCGGACTACACCTTGCAGCATGGTGCAAATGCTGGCCAGGTGACGCGCAACCGCGCCGAGGCTTACGCCGATTCGCTCAAGACCTTCAGCGAGTTCAATAAGAACGTCATGGACATGGCCGAGCAGTCGGGCCTGATCGATGGTGAGGCGCGCAAGATGTGGGAGAACGAGTTCTATGTCCCGTTCTACCGCGTCTCGGACGAGGCCAACGTTGTCGGCGGTGGTGGCATGAAGGGCAGCTCGGTGCGCCAGCAGGCCTTCAAGCACCTCAAGGGCGGCACCGACAAGCTCAACGCTGACTTGCTCGACAACACCCTGATGAACTGGGCACACCTGCTGGATGCCGGCGCCAAGAACCGCGCAGCCAAGGCGACCCTGGAAGCGGCAGAGCAGGCCGGCGTCGCCATCTCCACCACTGAGGAGACAGCACGCCAGATGGGCAAGGCCACCAGCAACAAGCAGGGCGTGGTCTGGTTCATGGATGAGGGCAAGCAGCACTACTACCTGGTCGATGACCCGTACGTGCTGACGGCCATCAGCAGCCTGGAATACGCCGGCATGCGCAACCCGATGATGAACGCCATGGGCGCTGTCAAGAACATGCTCACCGTGGGCGTGACGGCATCCCCGTTCTTCAAGGTGCGCAACTTGATCCGTGACTCGATCCAGGTGATCGGCACTGGCAACATCAGCTACAACCCGGTCAAGAA
The DNA here is from genome assembly GCA_903830985.1 of uncultured beta proteobacterium. Classification (GTDB taxonomy): domain Bacteria; phylum Pseudomonadota; class Gammaproteobacteria; order Burkholderiales; family Burkholderiaceae_C; genus CAIKVZ01. The sequence continues at coordinate 4,284 of CAIKVZ010000090.1, read as the reverse complement.
TGTGGTGGAGGGCTGGAAGCTGACCAACCCGGAGAACGACGTTTACTTCCGGCTGCTGGCCGGCGGTGGCACGATCCACTTCGGCACCATGCTCGAGGGCTCGGAAGCCAAGCGCGTCCAGGCCCTGGTTGAATCTGGCGTCGACGCCGCCACCATCCTGGGTGACGAGCATGCGGTCAAAGCCTTCTACCGCAAGTTCATCGAGCCCGGTGTCACGGCCTACAACGAGCTGGGCAACCGGGGCGAGGCGATCAACCGCGCATCCCTCTACGACCAGCTGGTCAAGCAGGGTGTCAGCCATGCTGACGCCTCCTTGCAGGCGCGCGACCTGATGGACTTCTCGATGGCCGGCTCCTGGACCTCGGTGCGCTTCCTGACCCAGGTGGTGCCGTTCCTGAATGCCCGCATCCAAGGCCTGTACAAGATCGGCAAGGCGGCCAAGGAAGATCCAAAGCGCATGGCCTATGTGACCGCCGCCATTGCCATGGCCTCGCTGGCCTTGCTGGCGGCCTATGGTGACGACGACGACTGGAAGAAGCGGGAGGACTACGACCGCGACAACTTCTGGTGGTTCAAGTTTGGCGGCACGGCCTTCCGGATCCCGAAGCCGTTCGAGCTGGGTGCCATCGCGACCCTGGCCGAGCGCTCGGCTGAGCTGATCTTCAACGACGAGATGACCGGCGCCAGGTTCCGCAGCCGCGTGCTGTCGCTCCTGGGCGACAACCTGTCGATGAACCCGATCCCGCAGCTGGTCAAGCCGATGCTCGACGTCTACGCCAACAAGAACAGCTTCAGTAGTCGTCCGATCGAGACCATGGGGATGGAGCGGCTCAAGGCGGACTACCGGTTCACCGGCAACACCAGCATGACCGCGCGCGCGGCCAGCACCGCCATGAACACGGTGAGCGGCGTCTTTGGCGCCGAGACCCTGTCACCAGTCCAGTTGGACAGTTTGATCCAGGGCTACTTTGGCTGGCTCGGAACCTTCATCGTCGGCAGCGCTGACATCATCGCACGCCGAGCAACGAATGAGCCGACGCGCCCGGAAGCAGATATGTGGAAGGGGGCGACCGGCGGCATGCTATCCAAGCTCGAGGATGCGCCCAGCCGCTACGTCAGCCATGTCTACGACCAGGCCAAGGCGATGGACGAGGCCTACGCCACCTGGCAGGCGCTGCGCAAGGAGGGCAAGACGGAGGAGGCCAGAGAGTTCAGGGAAGACAACGCCGACAGCATCAAGGGTTACCGCAACGTCGAAGCTGTTAAGGGCGCCATCGCCAAGATCAATCATCAGATCCGGGTGGTGGAGTTGAGTGAGCGCGACATTGAATCCAAGCGCATCGAGATCAACCGTCTCAATGCGCTCAAGGACAAATTCTCTCGGCGGCTTGCGCCCTAGAAACCGACGGATGGCATGTTGCTCTCGCCCAGGAAGATGCAGGATAGCAACTGCAGGACCAGGGCGATTACCGCTGCCGACTGGATTATTCGTTTGATCATGAACGGAATAGTAGGCATGACGTCAATTTATTGCAATAGACAGTTTGTCATGTGGCATACAAAAATTCCTGTGCGCTGGCGTTGATCATGAGGTCCATGACGGCAGCCGGGACCGGGTAATCGATGACCGCCAAAAACAGATCGAGCTCCTCCCGTGCTGAATGACAGGCTTCGATGATTGTTTTCAGATGATGCAAATCCATCGGGCTTTGAGACTCCTGCGCAAGCTTGCTTGCAGAAGAAATGATGGACCGACTCCAGGCATTAAACTGCTCAAGATGGACGCCTGCCAAGACAATTTGCATGATAAACCTTTGAAAAAATAACGCGATTGAGTTGACTCAATCTGTAGGGGAAATGCCCTGAGTACGCTGTCTGTTTTCAACCCTGGGAAGCTTGTTCCTGTGCCTCATGAGCGCGCTTATTTAATTCTGCGATACCGCTTTCCAATCTCATGTTTCCAGTAACGCGAATGACTCGATCGCTGCCATCTTTTTGAACAATGCCAACCATGAGGAGCCAGGCTTCTGGATTCCATTTGGCACGAATCCGGGTATGGATTTTGTCGCCAGTTTTTGCACACTGTGGGCAGGATGTGTACATACTTTTAAGAGCCGCGCTGTCTTCGGCTCTGGTGAACTTGGGAGGAAGATTGGCGCCAAAGCCGTCTGCCGCGCCAAACCAGCGGCCGCTTTCCCTTGTCCCTGACAGCATTTCAATTGCGGTGGCGTCGAAGTAGCACCTCGCACGAAGAACGTCGTACTCCCAAATGCCTATGAAAAGTGCGTTCGTAATCTCGACATGCCGACGTTCGGAAATAACAATGTCCATCAGAACCGATCCCGGGAAAGATGATGCGCTCAAGTGTGTGGCGTCAGCGAGCGCCTCCTGGCCGTGGCGAAGCCAAACCCAGTTCACCCCCAAAGTGTTTGCCAATGACCGCAGTGTTTCATACTGAATGTCGCCGCCGTTGAGCCATTTGTGAACGGTCGGGGCGGTTTTTCCCAGGGAACGAGCAAGCTCCGTGAGCGAGAGTTTCTTCTCATCTATCACCATCTTCAACCTTGTGCCAAATGTGCTCATGATTTCTTACGGGTTTGTTTCGTAAGCCGCGAGTGTATGCGCTAAAAAAGTTCGCGTGCAGTTGAATTCTGTCAAATTGATGACTATTTCAAATCATTTGGCATACATCAAGAGATGTAGCGAAAACCATCATCAATGACCCGAACGGGGATAGACAGAATTTTGAATTGGGTGTATCGAATTGACCGAGGAGGCCGCCAGGTTGGCGGTGCTATGCACAAGGATGGATCTGTGTAATGGTAAAATTCTTGGTGCCTAGATTTAGGCCTTTTGTCATGATAGTTGGTGGACCGACGCTTAGTGCAGCGAAATCAGTTTTTAATTCTTCGGCTGGTAGCAGATACCGTAAGTTGTTGATTTATATAGTTTTACGACCCCCTTACAAGGCGTAGGTCGGCGGTTCGAGCCCGTCAGCACCCACCACCACTTGCGGCAAAGGCGAACAATCGGTTCGCCTTTTTTTGTTTCTTACTGGAGAAGTTGCGCATGTTTGATTTTGTCCGAAAGCACACGAAGATCATGATGGGCTTGATGTTCTTGCTGATCATCCCGTCCTTCGTGCTATTTGGCATCAATAGCTACGATCGCTTGCGTGACAAGGGCGAGGCTGTTGCGCGTGTCGGCGGTCAGGATATCAGTCAGGGTGAATGGGATGCGGCGCACAAGACGCAGGTCGAGCGCATGCGCGCGCAGGCGCCTAATGTTGACGTCAAGCTGTTCGATACGCCCGAGGCGCGTTACGCCACGCTGGAGCAACTGGTGCGCGAACGCGTGCTGGCGCAGGCTGCCGACAAGTTCAAACTCACCACCAGTGACGCGCGACTGGCGCGCGACCTGCAGGAAGACCCCAGCATTGCCGCCATGCGTCTGCCCAATGGCAAACTCGACATGGAGCGTTACCGCCAACTGGCTGCGAGCCAGGGCATGACACCCGAAGGTTTTGAAGCGCGCGTGCGCCATGATCTGTCGGTGCGTCAGGTTGAGGCTGCGTTGGTCAACACCGGTTTTTCTGCCGCGAGTCCGGCCGATGTGGCCCTGAACGCGTTCTTCGAGCGGCGTGAGGTACAGATTGCCAACTTTTTGAGCGCTGATTTCGTCGCCAAGGTGGCGCCGACAGATGCCGAACTGGAAACCTTTTACAAGGCCAACGAGGCGATGTTTCAGGCTGCCGAGCAGGCCAGCATTGAATACGTGATGCTGGATCTGGAATCGGTCAAGAAGAGCATTGTCATCAACGAGGCCGATCTCAAATCCTATTACGAGCAAAACGTGGCGCGTCTGAGTGGCAATGAGGAACGCCGTGCCAGCCACATCCTGATCAATGCCGCCAAGGACGCTCCTGCCGCTGACCGGGAAAAGGCCAAGGCACGTGCCACCGAATTGCTGCAGCAGGCGCGCAAGGCGCCCGACAGCTTTGCCGAACTGGCCAAAAAGAACTCGCAGGACACCGGCTCGGCTGCCAGCGGCGGCGATCTTGATTTCTTTGCGCGTGGCGCCATGGTCAAACCATTTGAGACGGCAGCTTTTGCCATGAAGAAGGGTGAGATCAGTGATTTGGTGGAGTCTGATTTTGGTTACCACATCATCAAGCTCACCGACATCAAAGCGCCCAAGCAGCGCAGCTTTGAGGAATTGCGTGCCAGCATCGAGGCCGACCTCAAGACCCAGCAGGCACAGCGCAAATTCGCTGAGACGGCCGAG
>CAIKVZ010000089.1 GCA_903830985.1 uncultured beta proteobacterium | reverse complement strand
GGGCTATGACGCGGCTGAAGCCGTGGGGCACAGCCCCGACGAGCTGGTTAAATCGGGCGTGCAAGACGACGCCTTTTACGCCAAGTTGTGGCAAAGGGTGCTTTCCGGCCAGGCCTGGAAGGGCGAACTCATCAATCGGCGTAAGGACGGAACGCGGTACTGCGAAGAGATGACCATCACGCCGGTCTGTGATGCTCTGGGACAGGTCAGCCATTTCATCGTGGTGAAGGAAGACGTCACGGAGCACAAGCGCATTGAAGAGACCGCCCAGGCCGCGAACCGCACCAAGTCGGAATTCCTGGCCAACATGAGCCACGAGATCCGCACGCCGATGAACGGGGTGATCGGCATGGTCGACGTGCTGCAGCAAACAAGGCTGGAGCCTGGGCAAAGCCGCATGCTTGCCACCATCCAGCAGTCGTCCATGGTGTTGCTCAATATCCTGAATGACATCCTGGACTTCTCCAAGATCGAGGCCGGCAAGCTGACCGTTGAGCGCATACCGATCCATTTGCGTGAATTGCTCGAAGGCGTGGCGCAACTCATGGTGGCCAGTTGCAACGTCAAGGCGATTGCATTGAGCCTGTTCGTCTCGCCGGCGCTGCCGCAGCAGATCGTGAGCGACCCGACGCGGCTGCGCCAGGTGCTGCTCAACCTGCTGGGCAATGCCGTCAAATTCACCAGCGGCCATCTCGGCCGGCCGGCCAAGGTGATGCTGGTGGTGGAGCCCTGCACGCTGGCGCAAGGCCAGGCCGGGTTGCGGCTGCGGGTGACTGACAGCGGCATCGGCATCAGCCCGGAAGTGCTGGTCAAGCTGTTTCAACCCTTCATGCAGGCCGACGAGAGCACGGCGCGCAGGTTCGGTGGCACCGGTCTGGGCCTGAGCAACAGCCAACGCCTGGTGGAACTGCTGGGTGGCAGGATTTCCGTGCGCAGCGAGTTGGGTGAGGGCTCCGAATTTTGCGTGGAGCTGGCGCTGCAAGAACCCCCTCACGGGTCCATGCCGATGTTCGGCCCCAGCCTGCAAGGCCTGCAGTTGCTGGTGGCGGTGCAGGATGAGGAGGTGGGCAAGATCGTCTGCGCCTACGCACTCGCGGCTGCGGCAGAAGTGACTGTCTTGCCAGGCCTGGGGGCCGTTTGCCAGCACCTGCAAGAGACGCCCCCGACCGGGCCGACGGTGCTGGTGCTGGGTGGGGAGACGATGCTCACGGCCGGCGAACTCGAGCTTCCCGCCGGTGTGGGCATGGTGCAATTGCGGGCGTTCAACCACCAGGCCGAGGCCAACGCCGCAGCGCTGTGCAGCCACCCGCTGCTGTACCACGAGTTGATGGACGCCATCGCCCAAGCCAGTGGCCGAACCAGCCTGGTGACGGCCCCGCTGGTGAGCCACACGGATGCACTGGTCGCGCGGCAGGCGCCCAGCGTCGAGCAGGCGCTGGCCATCGGGCAACTGGTGTTGCTGGTCGATGACAACGAGACCAATCGCGACGTCGTGACCGAGCAGTTGCGCCTGCTGGGCTATGCCTGCGAGGTGGCCGAGGACGGCGTGCAGGCGCTGGCGCTGTGGCGCAGCGGGCGCTACGCCCTGCTGCTGACCGACTGTCACATGCCGCACATGGACGGATTTGAATTGGCCGAAGCCATCCGGCAAGCTGAAGCTGAAGTTGAAGCCAAAGGCCGTCGCTTGCCGATTGTGGCCATCACCGCCAACGCCATGCAGGGTGAGGCCCAGCGCTGCCTGGCACGCGGCATGGACGACTATTTGAGCAAACCGCTGCGCATGGTGGAGTTGGCCCCGATGCTGCACAAGTGGCTGCCCTTGGCGACCCGGCACCTGCAAGCCTTGCCGGACGAGAGCGCCGCCGCGCCACAATCCCTGCCCGCGTGGGATGCCTTCGCCCTGGGCAAGATGGTGGGCGACAACCCGGCCATGCAGCGTCGGCTGCTGCTGCGCTATCTGGTGAACGCCGGGCAGCAAGTGGCGGCGATTGCCTTGGCCTGCGAAGCGGGTGAACTCGACGTGGTGGCCGACGTGGCGCACGCGCTCAAATCGGCATCCCGCATGATCGGCGCGCTGCAACTGGGTGAACTGTGCGAGCAGATCGAAACGGCGGGGAGTGACGGCGAAGGGGTGGTCTGCAGCGCCCTGCACGACGAACTGGCCCAGGCCCTGGCGCAGGCCCGGGTCCTCATCACACAGCACCTGGAAAGCCTGGCCGCATGAAGCCTGCGCCAAATTAGCGGTCCCCACCCATCGTGAAATCATCAGCAGCCAAGCTCTCAGCCACTCTTCAGAGTCCGACCACGGGCGCCCGGGTCAGGCTGCTGGGCGTGGCCGTGGCCTACGGTCTGATCCATTGGGTCTTTGTGGCCTGGGTTCCGCATCAAGCCCAGACCCGCGAATTTTTTCTTGCCAGCGGCGTGGCCCTGGCGTCGCTGCTGCTGGGCGGCCCGCGTTATGCCTTGGCCATCTTCGCGGGTGCGTTCTGCGCCCTTGCCTGGAGCGGCACGGCGCTCTGGATTGCCGCAGGCAGCGCTTTGGGTGCGTCCGCCGCAGCGCTGCTGGGCAGCATGCTGGTGCGGCGCGACCCCCGCTGCGATGTGCGCGAGCTGACGATGCGCAGCCTGCTGCGCATCGTGCTGCTGGGCGGGCTGGTGGCGAGTGGCGTGAGCGCCGTCATCGGCTCGGCCGGTCTGCTGCTGGCGGGCGTTGTGACCGCGGACCGCTATGGGTCCAGCGTCATCGACTGGTGGATGGGCGACAGTCTGGGGGTGCTGCTGTTGACGCCGCTGATGCTGTGCTGGTGGACTACGGTGCAGCTGAAGCGGCCCATGCCCTCGTCGGCATGGCTCGTTGAGGCCACGGCGCTGTTCGGCCTGTCGGTGCTGGCCTGCGGCTTCATCTTTCTCGAATGGTTTCACCCCGGCGCTGCAACCCCTTTGCACGCGCTGTTCAATGTGCTCAGCAAGGCCTACTGGATGTTCCTGTTTGTCACACTGGCTGCGGTGCGGCTGGGGCTGCGGGGAACATCGGCGCTGCTGGCGCTGATCGCCGCGCTGGGCTATTTGGGCATCTACCGCGGCAGCGGCTTCTTTGCGGCAGACGCGGTGCAGGTTCGGGCTCTCAGCTTCTGGTTCTTCAGCGCCGTGCTTTCGCTGTCCGGCCTGTCGCTGGCCGCCGCGATGGAGCAAAAGGCAATCCTCACGCGTGCGCTGCGCCAGAGCGAGGGCGAGGCGAAGGACGAACTGGGGTACATCAGGAGCGCGCTGGACCAACACTCGATCGTGGTCGCCACCGACGTTCGGGGACGCATCACTTCGGTGAACGAAAAGTTCTGCCAGATCAGCGGCTACACGCGCGAGGAGTTGCTGGGACAGGACCACCGCCTGGTCAACTCCGGCACGCACTCGGCGGAATTTTTCCAGGACATGTACCGCACCCTGGCCCGCGGCCAGCTGTGGCAGGCCGAGGTTTGCAACCGGGCCAAGGACGGCCATCTGTATTGGATGCAAACCACCATCGCGCCCTTCATGGGGGCGGACGCCAAGCCCGTCATGTATGTGGCAATACGCACCGACATCTCCGCGAGCAAGCAGTCTCAGGTCGTGCTGGCGCAGGCCAGGCAGGAGGCCGAAGCGGCGAACCTGGCCAAGAGCGACTTCCTGGCCACCATGTCGCACGAGCTCAGGACCCCATTGAACGGCGTGCTGGGCATGGCGCAATTGCTGCTGATGCCGGCCCTGGCCGAGACCGAGCGGCGTGACTACGCGCGCACCATCCTCACCTCAGGCCGGGTGCTGCTGGCGCTGCTCAACGACATACTGGACCTGTCCAAGGTCGAGGCCGGCAAGCTGGTGCTTGAGTCCAGGGTGTTTGAGCCTGCCTTTGTGTTGCAGGAGACCCGAACGCTGTTTTCCGGCGCGGCCCAGGTCAAGAACCTGCAGCTTGAATGCCACTGGCACGGCCCGGCTGAGCAGCGCTACCGGGCCGACTCGTACCGCTTGCGCCAGATGATCGCCAATCTGGTGGGCAACGCCATCAAGTTCACCGCTGTCGGCGCGATCAGCATCGAGGCCACCGAACTGCAACGCGATCAGGAGTCTGTGCTGCTGGAATTTTCTGTCAGGGATTCGGGCATTGGGATTGCCGCGGACAAGATCGAACTGCTGTTCAAGCCTTTTTCCCAGGCCGACAGTTCCACCACGCGCAAGTTCGGTGGCTCGGGGCTGGGTCTGTCGCTGGTGAGCCGCCTGGCCCAGGCCATGGGCGGCGAGGTTGGCGTGGAAAGTGTCGCCGCACAGGGTTCACGGTTCTGGTTTCGGGTGCGCGTCAAGCTGGTTTCGGTCGAGCACGACAGCCGCGCCGCAGCGCGCACGCCCATCGGCGGCGCGCCGGCGCAACTGCAGTCGCTGCCGGGCCGGGTGCTGGCGGTTGAGGACAATGCGGTCAACGCCATGGTCATTCAGACCTTGCTGAAGAAGCTCGGTTTGCAGGTGACACTGGTGACCGACGGTCAACAGGCGCTGGACGCCATTGCGCTCGGACAAGGGCATGAAAAATACGACCTGGTGCTGATGGACGTGCAGATGCCGGTCATGGACGGCTACACGGCGACGAAGCTGATACGCCAGTTTGAGGCCCAACACGGCCTGGCGCGCATGCCCATCGTGGCCCTGACCGCCAACGCTTTCGAGGAAGACCGGAACAACTGCCTGGCAGCCGGAATGGACGACTTTTTGGCCAAACCGGTCTCTGTGACGGCGCTGCGTTCTGCGCTGCAGCGCCGCGTGCCGCAGGGCCGCGACGCAGCACCGTCGGTGCGCGCCACAGCACAGGCTGGCGCCGGCCTGGTCGTTGACCATTGAAGCGCAAAGGAAGGTCGTCGCGTACCAGAAACTTCAAGCGGCAATTCCCGTGGAGTATTTCGGCAAACTCCTGTCCGCGCTGGATGTCGGGCCCCATGGCGTTGCGCTGCTGCGGGATGCGAACCTTTCCGACAGCAACAGCGTGGAGCGCGACAGCCTGCTGCGCGCGGCTCAATCCGGGGTGTCTGGCTCAGGGTTTGCCGTTTCGGGAAAGGCCACTTCCACAAAACCGGTGCATCCCGCGCCCTTGATCAGCCGCAATGCCCCGCCAAAACTGCCAATGATCTGGCAGGCCACCACGGGGGCCAGCCCCATCGATTCCGCAGGGGATTGAGCCCTTGCAGTCGACTCGACGGTGAAAAAGTCGGCTGCCTGGGCGCTTGAGAGGGCCAGTTCATCCACGGCAAATCGCATGCACAGGCGCTGCCCGTCCGAGCCCAGGGCAACATGCGCGGCGTCTTTATCGCGGGAAAAGGCCAGCGCGAGCAGCAGCACCGTTTTCAGCGCCTTGAGCATCAGTGGCAGCTGGCTTTCAATATAAAAGGGGGCGGGAGCCTGCGATGCATCAATCGCCATGCGGGTCTGCGGGAAGGCGCTTTGCACTTGCGCCAGCAGGTTCTGAACCTCAAGGCTGTCGTGCTTCTTGGAGGTCAAGGCGTCCATGTCGGCGATCATGGAAGCGTCCTCAAACAGGTTCGCCAGACGGGCCGAACTCTCCTCGAACAGGCTGGCATAGAGCGTTCGTTCATCGGACGGCGGGCACAGATCGATCAGCAGATGGCTCAGACCCAATACCCCGTTGGCAGGGGTGCGCATTTCATGGGAAATCATGCGCAGGAAATCGCCCTTGAGTCGACTCAACTCCCGCACCTGTTGCCAGGCCTGTGTGAGTTCCTGGGTGCGCTGCGCCACCTGGTCGGCCAGGGAGTCGTTCTGCTGAACCAGCTGACACTGCAAGCGGCGCAGCGCCAGATGGGTTTGCACGCGGGCATAGACTTCATCGAGCAGAAAAGGCTTGGTCACGTAGTCCACGCCGCCCACCTGGAACGCCTTCACCTTGTCGCTCTCTTGATCCCGCGCACTGACAAAGATGACCGGAATGTCCCGCAGCTGCGCGTCAGCCTTGAGTTGCTGGCAGACTTCAAAGCCGCTCATGTCCGGCATGTTGATGTCAAGCAGTATCAGGTCCGGGGGCGCGCTGCGTGCGGCCTGCAGCGCCTGCAGGCCAGACAGTGACGTTTGCATCTGAAACCCGCGCGCTTCCAGCATCCGCACCAGCAATTCAACATTCGCTGGCATGTCGTCGACAACCAGGATCTGCGCCGGCGCCTTCATGGACTTTTCCTCCGAAGCACGCCGCAACATGAGGGCTCACTGCGTCGACTGCCGTGGTTTCTTCGGGATGCAGACAGGTGGCCGGCCCGGGTGCGAAAGCTGAAGTCCGTGCTCATTTTGTGCAATTCGCAAAGATGTCACGAAAGCTGGTGTGGTGTTGCTCGAACATTTGCAGGATGAGGGGGTCAAAATGCGCTGGCAGCGTGCGGCCGTCACCCTTGGTGATGATGTCGACTGTCTTCTCATGCTCAAAAGCCGGTTTGTAGGGTCGCTTGCTGCGCAGGGCATCGTAAATATCGCAGATGTTCATGATCCTGGCCGAGAGCGGAATATTGTCACCCTGCATGCCATTCGGGTAGCCTGTGCCGTCCCAGCGCTCGTGGTGGTTCAGCGCAATCTCAGACCCCATCTGCAGATAGGGCGACTTGCTTTTTCCCAAAATCAGGGCTCCCATTTCGGCGTGCGTCTTCATGATGTCCCACTCTGGCGGGCTGAGCCCCCCGGTTTTCAACAACACGTGGTCGGGAATACCGATCTTGCCGATGTCGTGCATGGGGCTGGCGTGAAAAATGCGGTCAACAAACTCTTCGTTCAGACCGAGCAGGCGTGCCAGGGCGCTGCTGTAGTAGCTGATGCGCTGCACATGTGTGCCGGTGTCTTCGTCCTTGTGTTCTGCCGCGCGCGTCATGGTGATGATGGTCTCCACATAGCCCTCGCGAAGCTCCGCCGTGCGCTCCAAGACACGCCGCTCCAGCAGTTCGTTTTGCTGGATCAGGGCCTTTTGCAGCAGGCGCACTTCCAGCATGTTATTGACCCGCGCCAGCACCTCGACCATATTGAACGGTTTACTGATGAAATCCTTGGCCCCGGCACGAAGGGCGCGCAAGCGGTGTGCGGGCTCGGCGGTGATGACCAGCACGGGAACATAACCGTCGGTCTCGATGAGCTTCAAGCCTTCCATCACCTGAAATCCGTCCAGCACCGGCATCTGCAAATCCAGCAGGATCAGGTCGTAGTGCTGCAAAGCGTGCAGGGCGCAGACCTCGCTGGAAACCAGCGTCGAAGTCACAGACACATAGCCCGCACCGCGCAGCATCATGTCGAGCAAAAGAATATTCGCTGGCTGATCGTCCACGATCAGGATTTTTGCCTGAAGCAGGTCTGGTATGGCTTTCACGCGACGCCCTCATGCCGTGCGTCAGCACGTTGGTGTCGCGGGCGTGGCCTGCCCGCGTGCAGCATCACCCACTGGTCCGGCCGCACGGTACAGAGCCCGGTGCATGGCACAGGCCGGATCATGAGCGGGTGCTCCTGCAGAATTCCAATGCGGCGTTCAGGGCGGACATGAATTCATCCACCTTGATCGGCTTGGTGAGGTAGCGCAAGAAACCGGCGTCCTGCCCCTTTTTGATGTCGGCGGGCATGGCATTGGCGCTGATGGCAAGTGCCGGAATATGGGTCGTCCTGGGGTCATCGCGCAACAGTTTCAAGGTTTCAAAGCCATCCATGCCCGGCAAGTTGATGTCCAGTAAAATCACATCGGGCAACTCCTTGCAGGCCAGCTCGAAGCCGCAGAACCCATCGATCGCCGTCAGCAGGCGCAGATGGGGGTGTCGCGCAATGATCATCTCGATCAGTGTCATATTGGCCGGGTTGTCTTCCACATACAGCAGCGTTTGTTCCTGTGCGCGGTCGCGCACGTCCGGCAGGGCCAGGCTGACCAGGCTGCCTTCGGCAGGCACAGCCGGCGCTGCCACCGACATCAGTTCGAACCAGAACACGCTGCCTTGCCCGACCTGGCTTTGCATACCGATGCTGCCGTCCATCAACTCCACCAACTGTTTGGCCACCACGAGGCCAATGCCTGTTCCCTCCACGCCGCTGCCCTCCTGTCCAAGACGGTTGAAGGCTTGAAACAACTGTGACTGCTGCTCCGGGCGCAATCCATGGCCGGTGTCGCGGATGCTCACGCGAATGCGTCCCTGTGCCACCGGCTTGCAGCTCACTTCCACTGTGCCTTGTGGCTTGTTGTACTTGATGGCGTTGGTCAGCAGGTTGATGCACACCTGTTTGAGCCGGGTTTGATCGGCCAGCACAAAATACGCCATCTCGGCTGGCGGAAAGACCAGCGTGACGGAGCGCTGTTGTGCCTGTTGCACAAACATGCTTTGGCAATCGCTCAGGATCGCGGCCAGCGACACCGGCTCAATTGAGATGGGAACCTGTCGCGACTCAATTTTGGCCAGATCCAGAATCTCGTTGATCAGCGTGAGCAGATGCCAGCCGGCCCGCAGGACCTGTGCCAGGCTTTCTTTCTGCCGTGGGGTCGGAGGGGGCGTTTCCGACTCCATCAACTGGGCAAAACCCAGAATGGCGTTGAGCGGGCTGCGCAGCTCATGGCTCATGCTGGACAGAAAGTCCGACTTGGCGAGGTTGGCCTTGTCGGCCACCAGACGGGCACTTTCAAGCTCGACATTTTTCTCTTGCAGCGCCTGGTCCAGGCGCTTGCGCTCGGTCACATCACGGGCGGCCGTGAAGACCCCTTGCAGCGTGCGGTCACGGTCGTAAAAGGTGCTGGCGTTGAAAGACACCACTGTCTCCAGTCCATCCCGGGTGCGCGCAGTGAGTTCGTAGTTGGTCACCTTCTTTTCCACCAGGGCCAGACTGATGGCCGCCCCAGCGCGTTGCTGATCGGTAAAGTAGTTCTTGAACGGGGCGCCAATCAACTCGTCGCGCGTGCAATCGGTCAGCAACTCCATTTGCTTGTTCACGTCGGTGATGATGCCCGACGGATCGGTGGTGATGATCGCGTCAATATTGGATTCGATCAGCGAGCGCGTGTAGAACTGCTGATCGCGCAGGCGCTGGTCCAGTTTCTTGCGCTCCTCCTCAATCTGCTTGCGCGCTGTGTTGTCGGTGCCAATCAGCAGGTAGCCAATGATGACCTCCTGCTGATCGCGCAGCGCCGTCACCGACACGACCGCCGGGAAGCGGCTTTCGTCTTTGCGGATATAGGTCAGCTCGTAGATGTCTTCAATGCCGCGGGAGGCCTTGAACACCAGCGCCTCAAAGCCGGGCGTGATGTTGGTGTCGAGTTCGATGCTCAGGGTCTTGGCGCGGGCAATGATTTCTTGCGGGTCGGAGATGTCGGCCGGGGTGCGCTGGTTCATCACCTCGGCGGCTGAATAGCCCAGCATGCGCTCGGCCCCGACGTTGAAAATCTGGATCACGCCCCGGGCGTCGGTGGCGATGCTGGAAAAGTTGGCGCTGTCGAAGATGGCTTTTTGCAGCGCGCCAGTCTTGAGCAAGTCTTCTTCGGCCTGCTTGCGCGCCGTGTTGTCCGTGCCAATCAAGAGGTAACCAATGATGGCATCGTCGACGTCACGCAGTGCCGTCACCGACACCACCGCCGGGAAGCGGCTGCCGTCCTTGCGGATGTAGGTCAGCTCGTAGATGTCTTCAATGCCGCGCGAGGCCTTGAACACCAGTGCCTCGAAGCCGGGCGTGATGGGGGTGTCAAGCTCAACACTCAGGCTCTTGGCGCGGGCAATGATTTCTTGCGGGTCGGAGATGTCGGCCGGGGTGCGCTGGTTCATCACCTCGGCGGCTGAATAGCCCAGCATGCGCTCGGCGCCGACGTTGAAAATCTGGATCACGCCCTGGGCGTCGGTGGCGATGCTGGAGAAGTTGGCGCTGTTGAAAATGGCACTTTGCAGTGCGCCCGCCTTCAGCAAGGCGTCTTCAGCCAGCTTGCGCGCCGTGAAGTCACGCAGGATGCAGGTGAAGTGGCGTTCACCACCCAGCCACATTTCGCTCGTGGTCATCTCCAGGGAGAAAATGCTGCCATCCTTGCGGCACGCAAGCAACTCACGCCCGAAACCCGGCGCCTGGCTGCCTTGTCCTTCGATGAACTGCTCGAGTGGCTGGCCGCCCTTGTCCGGCGTGCCCTCCAGGTCGGGAAGCAACAACTGGAAATTTTCTCCCAGCAGTTCGGCCTGGCTGTAGCCGAACATCCTCTGCGCCGCCGGATTGACCGTCTCCACCCTGCCATCCCGCGCACGCAGCGTGATGATGCCGTCCACCACGGTATTCAGAATGGCCTGCATCTGCGCGCTGCTGTCGCGGGCCAGTTGCTGGGCCGCATATTCCTCGGTCACGTTGCGAAACACCAGCACCGCACCGATGACATCGCCATCACGGGTCTTGATCGGTGCACAACTGTCGGCGATGTCGTACTCATGGCCATCCAGCGCCAGCAGAACAGTGTGGTTGGCCAGTCCCTGTACCGTGCCATGGGCCAGGGCGTCAATCACCGGGATCAGCACCGGTTGCCGGCTGTCCTTGTGAACGATCTGGAATATTTTGCCAATCGGCTGACCCTGGGCTTGCGCCTGGGTCCAGCCGGTGAGTTGCTCGGCCAGGGGGTTGAGGCTGGTGACCTGGGCCTGGGCGTCGGTGGTGATGACGGCGTCGCCAATGGAGTTGAGCGTCACGGCGAGCCTTTCTTCGCTGGCCTGCAGGTTGACGTTGGTTTGCTGCAGCACCTGGTTCAGCGACTCCTGCTGCGCCAATGAATCCAGGGTCTGCAAGTGCATCAGGTTTTGCAGGCGCTGCTGGGCCTGCCGGTAAAACAGGACGGCAAAGGCGAGTGCCGCTACCAGCACCAGCAAACTGGCCGCCACCATGAGGCTAAACAGGCGGCGCATATTGGACTGGAATTGGGCGTCCTGCACGGCAAATGCGCTGTTTTCAATCTGGACGAACTGGCCGATATCGGAGCGGATGGCGTCCATCATTTGCCTGCCCCCACCCTCATTGACGATCTTCAGGGCCCCAGCCTCGTTGTGATTGCGCCGCAATTCGATCGCCTGGGCCAGCACCGCCAGCTTGGCCTGCAGCAGGGGCTCCAGCGTGCGCAGTGGCACTTGGGCCGCTTCGATGACGCTGATTTGGCGTAACTGTTTGAGTCGATCGCCGAGTCCATCGCGCACGGCCAGATAGGGTTGCAGATAGTCCTCGTCACCGGTCAGCAAATAGCCCCGCTGCCCGGTTTCGGCATCTTTCATCGCCGAAAGAAGATCGTTGGCACTGTCAATGAGGTTGCCGATGCGCGTTTGCGCCGCGGAGGATGAATCGATTTGTCTGAGGATCCAGAAAGTGAGGCTCACGCTCAAGCCCACGAACAGGGCGCTGAGCAACAACGCGCCTGCTGCCTTGGAGTTCAGCTTCATGCGGGAACTGCCCAGAACTTTGGAAATGGGGAAATCGAAGAACTGGAAAACGTCGGCGTGGATAGCCAGACGAACTGGCGGCGGCCCCGGCGCATGGGCATCGCTGTACCAGCGACAGGTGCAGGGTCGCAGGGTAATTTAGTCATTGCTGACCTCTGATTTTGCGCGGAGCCAGGCGCCTGGTCGCGCTGCCGGCGTGCAAGGCGCACCTGTACGGCAGCGCACATTCTCCCACACGACTCAAATTATTCTTTCGGCAACAGCGTCGTCCGTCCGCCGCGACGGCGTCTGCAGGGTCGCGTCAGCGCGCGGGCGTGCAGGGCATGGGCTCGACATTCTGCGTGGTTTGCCGCGGCGCTGCGTGCATCGGACCGTTGGCGGCGAGTTCGTCAAAGGCGACCTGCTCGAGCGCATCCACCTGCGCGGCAGACAGTCCCAGCTCGAAGCCCGAGCATTCGTTCGCGCCCAGCGAGCGCGGGTCGCGCCCGGTGAGGCTGCCGAACAGCACCAGGGCTTCGAGGTAGTAGCCGTAGCTGCTGGCGTGGTAGTGGTCGTAAGTCCACAGGTTGAGTTTGCCTGCGGCGATGCCGTCATAGGGGTTGGCGCTGGCCACACCGGTTTGCATGGCGCGCACCCAGGCCTCACCCACGGGAACCACGCCGCGGATGGCGGGCGTGGCCGCTGCCGCCAAGTCGTAGCCGGCGCGCACATCGCGCGCCATGGCCGCTATGGGCTTGCCAAACCAGGCACCGGTGGGCTGGTAGGTCTGGTCAGCGCGCGGCCAGGTGGCCATCAAGCGCAGGTCGACCTGTGGGTTCTTGCTGCGCAAAAATTCGGCCATCTGCTGCACGCTGCGGATCAACAGCGTGGCGTCCCCCGGCTTCTTCGGGTCCAGCGTGCTGTAGCCGTGCATCACCACGGCGTCCCAGGGTCGCTGGCCGATCAGCTCCAGCTTGTGCGCCACATGCCAGTCAATGCCGGAGCCGCCCCGGGTTTCCAGGTAGACGTCGTAGTCCAGTCCCGCCTGCGCGGTGAACGACTTGAACAGGGCCGGCACACCGCCCGTGCCCTCGCCGTTGAGATCGGTGACTGTGTCGGCCCGGTAAAAACGCACCGCCGAACCCCAGGCGAAAGTGAAGCTGTTGCCGATGAACAGAATGCTGCCGGCGCAGGCCTCGCCCGCGAGCAGCAGCAGTCCCAACAGGAATGCCGTCAGGCGGCGCATGAGGGCTAGTATTTGCGGACCACCAAGGACCAACCTGCGTGCAGGTCGACCTTGTTGTTCTCGTAGTCCCACTGCGTGCCACAGCGCTCACAGCGGTAGCGGGTGACGGTGACCTGGCCGTGCTTGCGCTCTTCCTTGCGGTTCAGACCCTGCATCAGTTCGGCGTGTCCCGGTGCGCGGCGCCAGTTGCGCTGTATGCCGGCGCAGGGCTCGCACAGCTCGGCCTTCTTCAATTCGGCAGGTGGATTCAATTCTTGGCTCATGGCGTGGTTCCCGATGTGGCGGATGCGTGGCATCCTGATGGGGCATTGTCGCCGCTTGCCGCCGCTTGCCGCCGCTGGCCTCAGGCCTTGCTCAACCACCAGTCGGCGAAGGCCGACAGGTCGGTGTGGGTGGACTTCACCGCGTCCAGCCCGGGGCCGACGTTGGGACTGCCATTGGGTCCGCGCAGAATCAGCGCGGTGTGGATGTCGGCGCGAATGCCGTCCATGTAGGGCAGGTAATCGTCGACGAAAGCGAGCGGTTTGAGCTGGTGTATCACTTCGGCCTTGGGGCTGACGGTGCCGGCCTGGTGGCCCGTGGCAAAGACCCGATCGATGGGAAAGCCGTGCGCGCGCAGATTCACCAGCCGGGCGTCGGCAAATTTCTCTTCCAGGGCGGTGACGCAGACCAGTTCATGGCCGCTGTCGTGCAGGCGCTCGCAGGCCTGCACGGCGCCGGCGATCTGCGGAATGCAGGACCAGAAATCGGCGTCAAAAAACTGTCTGAAATGCTCCATCTGCTCGCCCTTGAGGCGCTGCACGTCCCAGCGTTCATGGTGCCAGTAGGCGTGCGGGTCGAGTTCGGCGGGGTAGGCGCCGGAGTAGCGCTCCCAGGCCTTGGCGTAGGCCAGGTTCAGATCGAGCAGCACGCCGTCACAGTCCAGGGCGATAAGGGGTTTGGTCATGGTGGGGCATCCGTTCTTGCGGCTGATTTTAGGGTCGTGGCGCAAAGCCCGCTGACTCACCTGCGGTAGAGGGTTTCTCTGCGTTTGCGCATGCCATTGCGCCTGGTTTCGCTGAAAATGACGGCATGAGTCCGCCCCACATCGATCTTCGCCCCGGCGTCACCGAGCCCGTGATCCTGCTGATTTCGCGGCGGGCGATCGAGCACATGGATGTGGCGTCGGTGGTCAAGCCACTCAAGATCCTGCTGGCCACGCGCGAAGACACGCGTTTGTACCGGGGCCAGATGTCCATGGTGGTGGATGGCTACGACGACGATCCGCGCGCACTGGTCGACATTGTCGAAGTGCGCAATTTCTTGCGCGAGTTCAGCGCCGCCTGGCCGTACTGGGCCTATTTTTTCAACCAGGTCGACGATAGCATCATCATCCTGGGCTCCTGCGCTTGTGGCGCCGAGTACCCGGGCGGCGGCACGGTGCAGATCGACGCCGACAAGCTCAAATCCTTTTTGCTGGACGGATTGAATTGCGTGAACGAACTGTTCGACAAGCACGGATTCCCCGAATCGGAGAACGCGATGCTGAGCCAGGGCCTGCTCGAAGTCATCGCGCAAGCCGGTTTGCTGCGCTGACAGATAAGCTGGAGGCGAATCGACACCGTATTCGGAGCGGTATTGGTTCGTGATGCGCCCTGAAATGAATGCACCCGGTTGGCTCACGCGCGCATTCGCCATGAACGACCTTGTTCGAATACCCTGCATCATTGCGCGGCCCCTGCGCCAATTTCTTTCCATGAACCCGCACCGTCATTGCAAGGAGTCTTGCCGACGCGGCAAATGAATTGCCATGCCGTCGAGGTGGCTCGCAATGACGACTCCAGCATTGCCTGCTCATGGCCAATGAGCGGTATTCGCCACCCGATACTGAAAAATCGCAATCACATCCTTGCCGCCTATTGCCTCGCTTTGCCGGTGGATTTGGCGAACCAAATCGCGGCATTGAATGCGGGCGCGAATCCGTTCAATGCCGCCGCAATAGACGCTGAATCCGGCAATGAAGCGTGGGCCAATATGTGTGATCGGGTCGGGATTTGCACGGCAGGCGCGTCTGAAATTGAATTCGCGATATGATAGGGTTTTCAATTCACAGGGGAAAACCCATTATGTCCACCTACCGCAACGTCAAAGCTCAGATCGCCAAATTGGAAAAACAGGCTTCCGACCTCTTCAAGAAGGAAGTCGATCAGGTCGTTGCCAAGGTTCGTGGATTGATCGCTGAATACGGTCTTACCGCCGCCGATCTGGGATTCACCGCCAAGCTGAGTAAGGTCGTGAAGGGATTGCGCAAGAAATCTGCCGCGGCAAAGAAGCCCGCTGGTATTCCCATGTATGTGGATCCGGTGTCGGGCAAGACCTGGACCGGTAAAGGCAAGCAACCCACCTTTATTGTTGAGGGTCTGAAGAAGGGTAAATCAAAGAATGACTTCCTGATTGCCAAGAAGGCCGCGGCCCCGGTCGTTGTGGTGAAACCCGCCAAGGCTGCGAAGAAGCCTGCGGCCGTGGCCAAGCCCGCGAAGAAAGTGGCGGCCAAGCCTGCGGCCAAGCCCGTTGCCAAGAAGGCTGCCGCCAAGCCTGCTGCCAAGAAGGTCGCTGCCAAGGCAGTCGCCGCCGCCAAACCCGTCGTTGTCGCAGCTTGAGTTCGGCGCCGCTGACCGACGCGCAAGCTGAGTCGGCGGCACGGGCTGTCGAGGCGCACCCCGACTACCGGGTGTTGCGCCGCCTGCAGCCTGTGGCCTCATTTGGCGAGTCTGCGGGCCAGCCTCTGGCCAAAGGCGTGATCGTCGATACCGAGACCACGGGCCTGAATCAGGACGCTGACCGGATCATTGAAATCGGCCTGGTCGTATTCGAATACGACCCGCTGACCGGCCAGGCCTTTCGCGTGCTCGAGACCTATGGCGCACTGGAAGACCCTGGCTTTGCCATCACACCGGAAATCACCGCTATCACGGGCATCAGCAACGACATGGTTGCCGGCCAGCGCATGGATGACGAGCGCGTGGCCGCCCTGGTCGAAGGTGCGTCGCTGGTGATTGCCCATAACTCGCGCTTTGACCGTCCATTTCTCGAGCAGAGGTTGCCGATTTTCGAAACCCTGCCTTGGGGCTGTTCACTCGATCAGGTCGATTGGACCGCAGAAGGCCTGGGTGCGCGCAAGCTCGATTACATTGCGGCGCAATTCGGATTCTTTTTCGAGGCCCATCGGGCCGAGGCCGATTGCATGGCCTTGCTGCACATATTGCAGCAGACGCTGCCCAAGTCGAATGCATTGGTCATGAAATCGCTGTTGGACCAATTGCCGCTGAAGGACTGGACGGTGTACGCGGTGAATGCCCGATTTGAAACCAAGGATTCACTCAAGGCGCGTGCTTACCGCTGGGACGGGGCCCGCAAGACCTGGCACCGCACTCTGACCGGTACCGCGCCCATCACCAGCGAAGTCGCGTGGTTGAAGGAAATGATTTACGACGGACGCGAAGTGGCATTGAGCTTTGAAGTCCGCGACGCCCTGTTGCGCTATTCGCGCCGACCCGGCAAGCAGGTGGTCAAGACGGTCTGAGCTGCACTCGCGGTCGCATTCGTGCTTTCAGGGTTCAGGGTTCAGGGTTCAGGGTTCAGGGTTCAGGGTTCAGGGGCCGGTTGGAGACGCGGTCGCAGGGTGGTCGCCTCCGCTCGTGTCCCCCGGGCCTGGCGTCGCCAGACCCTCCTCCTTTACCTCGCTGCGACGACCACCCCACACCCGCGTGACGCCGCG
>CAIKVZ010000088.1 GCA_903830985.1 uncultured beta proteobacterium | reverse complement strand
GTTTCCACCAGCACGCGCGCGCCCTTGTCGATCAGGATCTTGCCCACCAGGTCCAGCCCCTGCTGCGATCCCGTGGTGATGAGCACCTGCGCCGGGTCCACCTGCCAGGGCAGCATCTGCGTCACCTGCTCGCGCAGCGGGCCAAAGCCTTCGCTGGCCGCGTACTGCAGCGCGGCGGGCGCGTCGTCGCGCAACACCTTGGCGCAGGCCTGGGCGAATTCGGCTACGGGGAAGGTCTTGGGCGAGGGCAGGCCGCCGGCAAAGCTGATGATGCCGGGGCGCTCCGTGACCTTGAGGATTTCTCGGATCACCGAAGGGTTCATCTGCGCGGCGCGCTCGGCCAGCAGCCAGGGCGAGTTCGGGGTCTGGGAAGCGGTCATGGTTTTTCCTTCAGGTCAATCGAGGTGGAGACGGGCATTCTTCGGCCGATAAAGACGGTGGTCATCACGGCCAGGCCAAAGCCCACCGTGGTGGCATCCAGCGATTCTCCCAGCAATGGCACGGCCAGCAGCATGGACAGGAAGGGCTGGATCAGTTGCACCTGGCTCACGCGCACCGTGCCGCCCAGCGCCAGACCCCGGTACCAGGCGAAAAAGCCCAGCCACATGGAGAACAGGCTGACGTAGCCGAAGGCGCCCCAGCTGAGGGGCTGTATGTGCATCGCCGGCCATTGCGCCCAGGCCAGCGGCAGGTTGATCGGCAGGGTGAGGAGCAGTGCCCAGCAGATCACGTGCTCGGCGCGCATCGCGCCCGACAGGCGCGCGCCCCAACCGTAGCCCACGGCGGCGCAGGCCATGGCCGCGAGCAGCAGCAGGTCGGCGCTTTGCAGCTGCAGCCCGCTCTGGCCCGAGCGCAGCAAGGCGAAGCCCACGACCAGCGCCGTGCCGAGCAGGGCGCACAGCCAGAAGCCTGTGGAGGGGCGCTGCCGGTGCAGGCGCGCGCCCACCAGCGCCGTGGCCAGC
This sequence comes from uncultured beta proteobacterium, assembly GCA_903830985.1. Classification (GTDB taxonomy): domain Bacteria; phylum Pseudomonadota; class Gammaproteobacteria; order Burkholderiales; family Burkholderiaceae_C; genus CAIKVZ01. Next base: position 9,784 of record CAIKVZ010000088.1, on the reverse strand, counting down.
GGCAGCACACCCAGCATCACGCTGGCGTGCACTGCCTCCACATGGCGCATGGCGATCGAGGTGAAGAGCGGAAAGCCGAACACCACGCCCAGCGCCACCACGCCCAGCGGCAGGCAGTCGGCGCGCCGCGGCCAGGGCGCACGCGTGAACCACAGGAAAGGCAGGGACAGCAGCGCCGCGACCACGGCGCGCCCGGTGGCGACGAACACGCCCGACAGTTGCGGCGCGTCCGGCGTGCCCACGGCAATGCGCGTCATGGGCAGGGTGAGCGCGAAGATCACGACGCCCACCGCGCCCAGCCAAAGGCCTTTGCGCAGGGTTTGCTGTGCGGCGTTCACAGCGTGGCCATCCAGCCAGCCGTCAGCACCAGCACCGCCGCCATGACGCGGTTGAAGCGGAGCAGGCGCGCGCCGCGGCTGAGCCAGTCGCGCAGCAGCGAGCCCAGCAGCGCGTAGCTGAGGTTGCTTGCCAGGGCGAACAGCAGCAGGGTGGGCAGCACCAGCGTGAATCTGGACAGGGCGTCGGGTTTGCCGGCGATCCAGCCCGCGACCACGGTGAGCGCCAGCATCCAGGCCTTGATGTTGAGGAACTGCAGCAGCACGCCCTGGCCAAAGCCGACGCGCAGCTGCGCATCGGGCTCGCGCCACTGCGCCGGCAGGCTGGTCCAGCCGGTTGGATTTAATTGGAATCTGACCCCCATTAATTTGTAGGCCAGCCACAGCAGGTAGGCCGTGCCAATGAGCGTGATCCCCAGGCGCAGGGCGGGAACAGCCACGACCAGGGCGCCGACGCCGCCGGCGCACAGGCCCAGCAGCAGGCCCCAACCCACGGGCACGGCCAGCACAAAGACGATGGCACGCCTGAGGCCGCCGTTGGCCGCCAGCGCGGTGGACAGCGTGGTGTTGGGGCCGGGCGTGAAGCTGGCCGCGGTGCACAGCAGCAGCAGGGCGGTGAATTCGGAGGGGCTCATCGGGGTGGTGCGATCAATCAGGGGCTTGCCAGGACAGGGACTCAGACTTTATAGTTCAAACCAACACACAACCAGTACAGTTACGCAGACAAACCGGCGATCTGTATGGGTGGCAGGGGCCACACAGTGTGCCCCACGTCTCGATGAAGGACCCTTTATGCTGACCCCCGCGGCCGCGCAGTCGCTGACCGACCAACTGGCCGAGCTCTTTGCCCAGCGCATCCGCACGCGCCTGCTGGCCGCTGGCGCACGCCTGCCCTCGGTGCGCCATTGCGCCCAGACCCAGGGCGTGAGCCCGTCGACGGTGGTCGCGGCCTATGACCGCTTGCAGGCGCAGGGCCTGGTGCTGGCGCGCAGGAATCGCGGTTTTTACGTGCGCGATGCGGTTGCCAGCGCCAGTCCTGTGGCCGCGCGGCAGCCGGGCGGCGAGACCCGGCGCGCGCCACTGAACGCCACGGCGCTGATCCGCGGCATGTTTCACCGCCCCAGCGACAAACCGCAACCGGGCATGGGCGTGTTCCCGCCGGACTGGCTGGAAAGCAGCTTCCTGGTGGCGGCGGTGCGCCGGTTCAGCAGCACCCAGGCCCTGCAGGCGCTGTCGCTGCAATACGGCGAACCGGCGGGCGACAAGGGTTTGCGTGAATCGCTCTCGGGCAAGCTGCACAGCCTGCACATCCCGGCCACGCCCGAGCAGATCATCACCACGGTGGGTGCCACGCACGCGCTCGACATCGTGAGCCGCACCTTGCTGCGCGCCGGCGACACGGTGATGGTGGAAGAACCCGGCTGGGCGATCGAATTCGCGCGCCTGGACGCGCTGGGCATGCGGATTCTGCCGGTGCCGCGGCGCGCCGACGGCCCGGACCTGGAGGTGATGGCGCGCTATTGCGCCGCGCACGCCGGCAGCCCGCAGGCGCCCAAGCTGTTCGTCAGTGTGAGCGTGCTGCACAACCCGACGGGACACAGCCTGGCGCCGGGCGCGGCGCACCGCGTGCTGCAGTTGGCGAACCAGCACAATTTTTTCGTGCTGGAAGACGACACCTACAGCCACCTGGCGTCCGAACAGGCAACGCGCTTGTGCGCGCTGGATGGGCTGCAGCGCAGCATTTACGTGAGCGGTTTTTCCAAAATTCTGGCGCCCAACTGGCGCGTCGGTTACCTGGCCGCACCGCAGGCGCTGATGGAGCGTCTGCTCGACACCAAGATGCTGACCACGCTGACCACGCCGGCGCTGCTGGAAAAGGCTGTCGCCTGGTGCATAGACCAGGGGCAACTGCGCCGCCACGCCGAGCGCATCCGCACGCGCCTGGACGCGGCGCGCGCACGCAGTGTGAAGCTGGCGCTGGCGCATGGCTGTACTTTTGCGGCCGAACCCGCCGGTCTCTTCGGCTGGGTGGACGCCGGCGTGGACACCGACGCGCTGGCGCAGGCCCTGCTCGACCGGGGTTATCTGCTGGCGCCGGGTTCGCTGTTTCACGCCCGGCGCCAGGCCAGCACGCTGATGCGCATCAACTTCGCGACCACGCAGGAGGCGGCTTTCTGGAAGGTCTTTGCGCGCGAGCGCGACAGCGCGCTGGGCCGGGCCACGCGCCGCTGCGTTTGACCACTTGCATGCGCGTCGCGGCACAATCTGACTGGCTTTCATCCCCGCCGTTTTTCCAAGGGTCCCCATGTCCACCTTCACTTTCGAGACCGCGCCCAAGATCATCTGCGAGCAGGGCGGCGCCGCGCGCCTGGGCGAGATCGCCAAGGGCCTGGGCATCTCCCGGCTGTTCCTGGTCACCGACGCCGGACTCATCAAGGCCGGGCTGATCGACGGCGCGCTGGCCTCGCTGCGCAGCGCCGGGGTGGATGTGACGGTGTTTTCCGATGTGCTCGCGGACCCGCCCGAACTCAGCGTGCAGGCCGCCGTCGATGCGGCGCGCGCGGCCGCGGTGGACGGTGTCGTGGGCTTGGGCGGCGGCAGTTCGCTGGACACGGCCAAGCTGGTGGCCCTGCTGGCGCGCACGCCCCAGGCCCTGCCGGAGATCTACGGCATCGGCCTGGCGCGGGGCCCGCGCCTGCCGCTGATCCAGGTGCCGACCACGGCCGGAACGGGTTCCGAGGTGACGCCGATTTCCATCCTCACCACGCCCAGCCACGAGAAGAAAGGCGTGGTCTCGCCGCTGCTCTACCCCGACGTGGCGCTGCTCGACGGCCGACTCACCTTGGGTCTGCCGCCGGCCATCACCGCCATGACTGGTGTCGATGCCATGGTGCATGCGATCGAGGCCTTCAGCACGCGTCTGAAGAAGAACCCGCTGTCCGACGCGCTGGCGCTCAAGGCGCTGCAGCTGCTCTACACGAATCTGCCTGCCGCCGTGAACGACGGGCGGGATGCCGATGTGCGCGAGGCCATGCTGCTGGGTTCGCTGTTCGCCGGCATGGCGTTTGCCAATGCCCCCGTGGCTGCTGTGCACGCCCTGGCCTATCCGCTGGGCGGGCACTACGGCTTGCCGCACGGCCTGACGAATTCCCTGGTGCTGCTGCCGGTGCTGGAGTTCAACCTGGCCGCGGCTGAAGGTCTCTATGCCGAACTGGGCCGCGCCATCCTGCCCGAGTTGGCGAGCGCCAACGACTCGACAGCGTCCCGGGCCTTCGTCGCCGCCATCCGGGCGCGCGTCGCGGCCATGCCCTATGCCCAGAACCTTCGGGAAGCCGGCGTGAAAGAGAGCGACCTGCCCATGCTGGCCGAGGACGCGATGAAGGTGCAGCGCCTGCTGGTGAACAACCCGCGCGATGTAACTTACGCCGACGCCCTGGCGCTGTACCAGGCGGCCTACTGAGCGGTTTACAAAAGGGAAATGTCAATCGTCGATACTTCCCCCCGCAGCCCTGAGCCAGCGTCCCTCCATTCACCCACCTGATCCCCTTGATGAGCCCCACGCCAGCCGCCACGCCATTTCTCGGGCTTGCACCTTTCCTGCGCATGAGCATCGCCGGCCAGGACCTGAAGTCGCTGGGGCAGGAGATGCTGGCCCGCGCCGACGCCGCAGACGCGAATCAGCTGATGAACCTGTCCATCCTGATGCAGTGCCTGGGCAATCGTGACATGGGCCTGGCATTGCAGGAGCACGCGCTGGCCTTGCAGCGCGTCTATCGGCTGGAGGCCTCCGAGCAACCAGCGAAGTTGCGCCTGCTGATGCTCATGCTGCCGGGCGATCTGGCGGCGAACACGCCGCTGGAATGCCTGCTGGAGCGCGGTGACATCGAGCTCATCCATTACTACCTCACGCCCGGCGACACCTGGGACGCTGACGTGCCAGAACACGACGCGCTGATCGTGGCGCTGAGCGAGTCCGACGCGAACGCTGAGCTGTTGCGAGCGCTGGAAACCTCGCTGGTCGCCTGGTCGGTGCCGGTGCTGAATGCGCCGCAGCACATTCCTGCCGTGGGTCGGGACCGGGCCAGTGCGTTGCTGCAGGGCGTGCCGGGCCTGCTCATGCCACCGACGTTGCGCGCGGCGCGGGCCCAGTTGCAGGCCATTGCGCGCGGCACGGTGCAACTCACTGAGGTTTTCCCGGGCTGTGCGTTTCCCGTCATCCTGCGCCCCGTCGGCTCCCAGGGCGGACGCGACCTGGCGAAGATGCAGAGCCCGCAGGACGTGGCCGCCTATCTGGAGCGTGTTGACGAGCCGGACTTCTTCGTGTCGCCCTTTATCGACTACAGCGGCGCCGACGGCCAGTTCCGCAAGATGCGTGTCGCGCTCATCGGCGGTCGGGCCTATGCCTGCCACATGGCGGTGTCGACCAACTGGATGATCCACTACGTCAACGCCGGCATGTACGAATCGGCCAGCAAGCGCGCGGAAGAACTGGCCTGGATGACGAATTTCGACGCCTTCGTGCAGCAGCACCGCGGTGCGCTGGACGCGATCTGGCAGCGCACGCAACTCGACTACCTGTTCATCGACTGCGCGCAAACCCCCGACGGCCAATTCCTGGTGTTCGAGATCGACCATGCCATGGTGGTTCACGCCATGGACACGGAAGATCAATTTCCCTACAAGCAGGTGCACATGCTCAAAGTGAAGAACGCGTTTCGCGAACTGCTGCTCCGTCTGACAGCGCAGCCCACGACCACCGGAACAAAACCATGAATCGGCGCAACAGCCTGAATTTTTCCGGGGGGCCGGGTGTGCTGCCCGAGACCGTGCTGCAGCAGGTGCAGGACGCCATCCAGGAAGTGCCCGGGGTGGGCCTGTCGCTGCTGGGCATCAGCCACCGCTCCGACTGGTTTGCCGCGGTCGTGGCCGAAGCCGAAGCCAATGTGCGCAAGCTGCTCGGACTTGGCGACGACTACCACGTGCTGCTGCTGCAAGGCGGTGCGACGCAGCAGTTTTCCATGGTGCCGATGACGCTGCTGCGTGGCAAGACCGAGGCCGCGCAGTACCTGCACACCGGCTACTGGAGCAGCAAGGCCCTGCCCGAAGCGCGCCGCGAAGGCCCGATGCAGGTCGCCTGGAGCGGCGAGTCCTGCGGCTTCACGCGACTACCTGTGGACAGCGAACTCGACTTCAGCGCGCAAGCTGCGTATCTGCACTACGTGTCCAACGAGACCGTTGAAGGCCTGCAGTTCCAACGCGTGCTGGGACGCGACGACGTGCCACGGGTCTGTGACATGTCTTCCGACTTCCTGTCCCGGCCCTGTGAGGCCGAGCGGTTTTCCCTGATCTACGCCCACGCGCAGAAGAACCTCGGACCCGCTGGCGTGACCCTGGTGCTGGTGCGCGACGAGCTGATCCGGGACATAACGGATGATTTGCCGGGCTTTCTCAGCTACGGCGTCCAGGCCCGGGCGCATTCCAACTACAACACGCCGCCGGTCTTTGCCATCTATGTGACCCTGCTGGTGACGCGCTGGCTGCTGCACGACATCGGCGGCGTGGAATCCATGGACGTCATCAATCGCTGCAAGGCCGCCACCCTGTATGGACTGCTCGACGCCAGCGACGGCTTTTACCGGGGCCGCGCCGCGCCACAGGACCGCTCGCTGATGAACGTGGCCTTCAATCTGCGCACTGCCGAACTGGAACAGCGCTTTCTGGCCGAGGCGTTGGCAGCGGGATTTTCGGGTCTGGGCGGGCACCGCGCCATCGGCGGCCTGCGGGCGTCGATCTACAACGCGCTGACGCTGCAGTCCGTGCAGGAGTTGGCGGGCTTCATGCAGGACTTCCAGCGCCGCTGCCCCTGAGTTGACCGGCTGTTTCCTGACCGTGACGCTCAAGCTTTGCGGGTGCGGGTCGATAACTCCTTTACACCGGGGATAAATTGCCACCCCGTACCAGGACACCAGCAAAGTCCACGTCAGCAAATTTTTTGAGATCGGGGGGTCATCATGACAAGCATTTCGTCCATCACTTCGTCACCGTCCACCGGCGCGGCGTTGATTCGCGCAGCCGTCTCTGCCGGGCAGTCGGGCAGTGCCGTGGAGGCACCGCAGTCGGCGGCGCCCGTCGTCGCCCCCGTGCAGGCCACGGCCAGCGCCAGCCAGATCAAGCAGATTACCGAGGAGTTACAGCGTCGTGTCGCCGCCCTTGCGCCGGAGTTGCAGTTTTCGGTCGATCAGAGCAGCGGCGAAACCATCGTCAAGTTCACCGATCCGGCGACGAACGAAGTGATTCAGCAGTTCCCGTCGGAGGCACTGATTCAGATCGGCAAGGCACTGGACCAGTTCCAGAAGGGGTTGCTGCTCAATCGCAAGGCCTGAATGCTGGCCATGGTTAACGCAGTTGCGGCAACACCGCCAGCAGTGGCAGCAGCACGCCGGCGCCCAGCTTGCGCGAGCGTTCGCCGCTCCAGCCTGTGGCTGCATCGGGCAGGTCGGCGTTGTCCTTGAATGGCATCTCGATGGTGAAGGCCAGACAGTCGAAGTTCTGCCCGACCCAGTTGGTGGCCAGGCTCAGGTTGGACTGACCCGGTGCATTGCGCCCATAGCCGTATTCCGTTTGAAAGTCCGGGCTGGTGGCCTGCCAGGAAGCCTTGAACGCATCCTCCAGCGCGGCGATGCGTTGCGTGTAGCCCGGGTTGCCTTCGGTGCCGGCGACGAAGCTGTAGGGCAACTTCTCGTCGCCGTGCGCGTCCAGGAACAGGTCCACGCCCGCTTCCAGCATCCTCTGGCGCACCAGAAACACCTCGGGCGATCTTTCCATGCTGGGCGCGAGCCATTCACGGTTCAAATTCGCGCCGCCTGCATTGGTGCGCAGATTGCCCCGCACCGCGCCGTCCGGGTTCATGTGCGGCACGACGTGGAACACGCAGCGCTGCAGCAGCACCCGGCTGACGGGATCGTCCTCGTCCAGCAGGCGTTCCAGAAAACCCTCGACAAACCATTCGGCCATGCTCTCGCCGGGATGCTGGCGCGCGGTCAGCCAGACCTTTTTCTTGGCTGGCACAGCGCTGCTCGCGTCGGTGATGCTCAGCAGCGTCATGTCGCGTCCGTCCAGGGTTTCGCCCAGATGCTCCAACTGCACATGCTGCGACGCCGCGGCCGAGCCCAGCAGGTCCAGATGCCGCTCCCAGGAGTAGGGTTCGAAGTAGGCAAAGAAGATGCTGTTCGTGTCGGGCGTGACCTGCGCTGTCATGACCTGGCCGTCATACGCTGTGGGGATGCGAAACCAGTGCTGGCGGTCATGGCTGGCGAGCACGCGGTAGCCTTGCCAGCCCTTGGGGTAGGCGCTGTTGCCGGCGTTCAGGAAACGCAGCGTCACGGCCTCGCCAGCGGCGCCGTGCAGGCAGAAATGAAACCATTGAACGAACTCGGCGGCGTTGTCGGCGCGAATCCTGAGCTCGATGTTGTCCGGGTTCGCCAGGGTGACGACCTCGATCGCGCCGGAGTCGAAGGCGCTGGAAATGTGCAGTAGGGTCATGGGGTTCAGGCTAGGGTTTTGAAATGTTCCGTGGCTGCGACCAGCGCCGCCGCCGTGCCGGGTTCCAGCGCGGCGTGGCCGGCGTCCTCGATGATGTTCAGCGTCGAGCCGGGCCAAGCCTGGTGCAGTTGAAACGCCGTGGCCGGTGGACACACCACATCGTAGCGCCCCTGCACGATCACCGCCGGCAAGTGGGCAATGCGTGCCATGCCGCGCAGCAACTGGTGCGGCTCAAAAAAACCGGCGTGCAGGAAATAGTGCGCCTCCAGCCGACCCACGGCCAGGCCCACCGCGTCCGAGCCGAACTCCTCCGCGACCTCGGGGTGCGGCAGCAGGTGCAGGCAACTTCCCTCGTAGCGCGCCCAGGTGCGCGCAGCGACGGCGTTGCGCGCTGCATCGTCGCTGAACAAACGTCTGGCATAGGCCTGGAGCAAATCCCCGCGCTCTTCGGCGGGGATGGCTGCGACAAACTGCGCGTGTGCCTGCGGGAAGAACCAGCGCATGCCGTGCATGAACCAGTCGATTTCCGCTGCGCTGCACAGGAAGATGCCGCGCAGCACGAAGCCGCTGCAGCGCTCTGGGTGCGTCTGGCCATAGGCCAGCGCCAGGGTGGAGCCCCAGGAGCCGCCAAATACCAGCCATTGGTCTATGCCCAGCATGGAACGCAGGGTTTCGATGTCGTCCACCAGCAGCGGCGTGCTGTTGTTGCGGCATTCGCCCAGCGGCGTGGAGCGCCCGGCGCCGCGCTGATCGAACAGCACGATGCGGTAATGCGCGGGGTCGAAAAAGCGCCGGTGCGTGGGCGACAGGCCGGATCCCGGTCCGCCGTGCAAGAACAGCACGGGCTGCCCTTGCGGGTTGCCGCATTCCTCCCAGTACAGGGTGTGGAGGTCGTCCACGGGCAGCATGCCGCTGCGGTGGGGTTCGATGGGCGGGAACAGGGGGTCTTGGGCTATGGGGTCGATCATGGCAAATCTTCGCACAGTGGCGCGCGGCGCTGCGTCAGACGGTGCGCGATCGGCAAGGCTCCAAGGGTTTTCCCGTGGTTTTGGGGCGTTTTGACAAACCCTTCAGGGGCCGGTTTCCGAGTACATTGGAAACCTTCCCAATTTCCCACGCCAGAAGGCCAGCATGCATTTATCGGTGATCCGCGGCGCGGCCAAAATCCTTGCCCTGGCAGCGCTGTGGCTGACCTTTGGCGTGACTTGGGCGCAGAGCCAAAGCCTGTCGGTGACGGCCTATCCGGCGGTGGACGACATCATCCGCGCGGCCTTGCCGGCCTGGCGCCGGCTGCACCCCGAGGTGGAAATCAAATTGGTGAGCCGCAATTTTGACGACCACCACACGGTCATGAACACCGCGCTCTCCACCTCCAGCAACCTGCCCGACGTGATGGTGCTGGAGTTCGCCCGCGTGGGACGCTACATCAACGGCGGCGGGTTGGAAGATCTTGCCAAGCCTCCCTACAACATCCAGTTGCTGCGGTCCAGATTCATCCCATTTGCCTACCAACAGGCGATCGCCAAAAATGGCGGCGTCATGGCGGCCCCGGCCGACGTGGGACCGGGGACCTTGCTGTACCGCACGGACGTGCTGAAAAAGGCGGGTGTGAGCGAAGCCGAGTTGACCCAATCCTGGGATTCGTTTGTCGCGGCCGGCGACAAGATCAAGGCCAGCACCGGCGCTTACCTGATCTCGCATGCGCGTGACCTCAAGGACATCGTGATCCACGCCAACATCAAGCCTGGCGACGGCCTGTACTTTGACGCTGAAGGACAAGTGTTGGTGGATTCGCCGCGCTTTGTGCACGCGTTTGAACTGGCGCGGCGCGTGCGCCAGCACAAGCTCGACGCTAAGGTCTCTGCCTGGTCGAACGAGTGGACCCAGGGCTTCAAGAACGGCACGAT
>CAIKVZ010000087.1 GCA_903830985.1 uncultured beta proteobacterium | reverse complement strand
GGCACTGCGATGTCGAGTTGTCCCGCTGCCAGTCCTTCGATACTGCGGCGTAGCCGCTCTGACGGGCGGCGCAAGGAGACGCTCACCAAGGCACCCAGGCTCAGGCCGGCGAGCAAGCCCATGCCCTGCAGCACCAGGGTCCAGCGCTCGATCCTGCTGGAAAAAGCGAAGGCGGCAGCCGAGGCTTGCTGCGCCGATTCCTCCTTTTGTTGCACCAACTTTTCCATGACCCGATCGGTGGCTTCGTAAACTTCGATATTCTTCGGGCTGGCCAAAAACTGTGCCAGTTCTCCGCCCCGAAAACCCTTGTCGGCGGCCATCAGATCAATCGCATGATCGACGTTGGCCTGGTACTGCACCAACAAGTCCTGCACTTGGGACAGCAACTGTTTGCCGTCGCCTGATTCGATCGTCTTTTTGCCCTCGTCCAGGGCTTGGCGCAAGGTGGCACGTGAATGGTCCAGCGCGGTTCGCGCCGCTGTGCGGCTGGCTTCATCGGGTGCCAGTATCATTTGCCGCAGCGAGCGGCCCATCTCCATCAGGTGTGTATTGGCATTCTTGATGTGGGAGATTCCCTGCAGTTCGACTTCGTACATGCGCTGGATCTGCTCACCGTGCATGCGGTTGGCATAAATGGACTGAAGTCCCGTCGCCAGCAGGATTCCGAGCAGGGAGCCCAGGCCAAGCATCAGCTTGGTGTTGATCTTCAGGCCTTCCAGCAGTTGCAGCAGGGTTTTCATGGCGTGCTCATTTCGGTGCAGATGTTGATTCAGCCTTGGCCGTGGCGCCGGCCAGATGCGTCGGAAGACACAGGCTGACGCGTGTTCCCTGTCCGAACCTGCTGTCCAGGTGGATATCGCCCTGGTGCAGCGCCATGATTTCTTTTGCAATGCTCATGCCCAGACCGGTACCGGGTACCTTGCCCGATGCGTCGGCGCGATAGAAGCGCTCGCCCACACGCAGCAACTGCTGGGGCGTCATGCCAATGCCATGGTCAGTGATCTGGATGCACACCTGGTCGACACCCGCAAGGTCGATGTCCTGCACGATCTGCACCGTGACCGTGCTGCCCACGGGCGAGTATTTGTAGGCGTTGCTCAGCACGTTCAGCACGGCCTGCTGGAGTTTCCCGCGATCGGCCATGACATGCACCGCCAGTGTGGGCAGCAGGAGCTCGGGAGCACTGCGCTGCTCTGGCGGCTTGTACCCTTTTACCAGTTGGGTCAGCAGATCCTGCAAGCAGATTCCGGCGTAGCGGAAGTCCTTGCCGCGGCGCTCCTCGATGCGCGCCAGGTCCAGCAATTCGTTCAGGATGTTGGCCATGCGCCGCGATTGCTCGTAGATGATGGTCAGGGACTCGTGCTGGGTCGGGGCGTCGAGTTGTTGCGTCAACAGGACTTCGGTGAAGCCGAAAACACTCGCCATCGGCGTACGCAATTCATGCGCGGCCGTGGAGAGGAATTCGCTCTTCATCTGATCCACCTCGACTTCATGCGTCACATCCCGGAAGTACAAAATTTGCGACACCGTGCTGGAACTGCTGGCGCGCAATGTCACTTCCAGTATGCGTTTGGCCGGGTGTTCAATTTCAATCAGTTCGCGCTCGGCCTTTGCCTGGCTGAGGAGTTTTTTCCGCAGCGCCCCGATACCGATGAATCGGGCGTCGGCGTTGCAGCGCTGCAGCAGCCAGGCGGAAAAGTCCTCCTCGTTCATGCCTTCGAGCGCTGCCGCGCCCGTCATTTGGCTGAACGCAGGGTTCACGAACTTGATACAGCGATTTTGGTCAAAGGAGACGAAGCCGTCCGGACTCATGGTGAAAATGGCATTGAGCTGTTCGGTGCGGTCCTGCACCTGTTGCTGCGCCAGTTCGCGCGCCGCCATCGCTTGCCGGAGTTGCCACAGGTGCCGCGTGAGGGCACCCGCCAGCGCCAGAATCAACAGGCTCAACCCGGCGGCCTGCAGCATCAGGGCATCGCGCGCGCTGCGGTGGTTGGCGAGCAGGTCCAGCATGTCCAGACCCGCGGCCACGACCAGCGGGTAGTGAGGAACCTTGCGGTAGTAGTACATGCGCTCGATGCCGTCCACCACCGAGCGCTGCTGGTAGCTGCCGGCCAACTCGCCCCGCGCGATGCGGTCGAACATGAGGGCGGAGCCGGCCGCTGTGCCGAACTCTTCCTTGGGACCGACCTTGCGGGCTCGCGCCACGCCGTCCAGTCCATAAATGGAAGACAGACCCTGGGCCCCCAGATTGAGCTCGGCGTAGAAATGCGTGAAATAGCCCGGATCGATCGAGATCACCACGACGCCGGCAAACTCCCCATTGGCTCGGGTGATGCGTCGAGTCAATTGAATTGACCATTTTCCGCTGGCGCGGCCGAGCACCGGCTTGGAGATGAACAGTTCACCGGTGTCGGCCGCGACATGCACCTTGAAGTGTTCACGGTCCGACAGGTCCAGACGCCCCTTGAGGGGCAGATTGGACAAAATGTAGATGCCGTTGGCGTCAATGACACCCACCTGGTTGAAGATCTCGGTGTCGATGACTCCCTTGGCCGTCAGCGCGCCGAGGTCGAGCCGGTCACCGATTTCGAGATAGCGCGACTGTATGAAACGGATCACCTGGTCGGCGCTGCGCAAGGTTCGGTTGGCGTGTTCCTGGCTGACGCGTGTCAGGTTCGCCAGGTCGCGCTCAGCACCGGCCAGTTCACGGCTGCGACTGTCGATGACAAGGGAATAGATATGTCCCCAGGTCAAGACCAGCAGCGCTACGGCGCCCAGCCACAGTGCCAGCCTCGACCGGCGGTGGGTCATCTTGTCAGTAACCAGCATGGCGTTGTCCCTGAGGGTGTTCAGGCCGAGCCTGCGTCGGGCGGGAGGCTGGCTTGAAGGGCCCATTCCTGCAGGGCAGGGGCCGACATCGGCCTTCCGGTGAAGTAGCCCTGAATCAGGTCGCAGCCCTGGGCTGTCAGAACGTTCAACTGCGCCAGGCTTTCCACGCCACCGGCCGTTACCTTCAGGCCCATGGCGTTGCCGATGCCGACCAGGCAATCGCTCAGGGCCCGCGCGTCGGGGCTTTGCGCCAGTTCGCGCACAAAGGCCTGGCTGATCTTCAGGCGATCGACCAGCAGGGAACGCAGTCCCGTCAGGCTGCCGTAGCTTGCGCCGAAATCCTCGATGGCCAGCTTTACACCAAGGGTGCGCAATTGACTCAGCTGCGAACGCGGGTTGCGCAGTTCCAGCATGGCATCGGTCTCGGAAATTTCCAACTCCAGTGCGCCCGGGTCAATGCCGCTGGTCTGCAGTACCCGACCCAGGTGCTCGGCAAACTGCGGATCCTGCAACTGGCGGGACGACACATTCACGGAAAGCGTCAAGTCGCCCAAGCCGCTGGCGTGCCATTCGGACAATTGGTGGCAGGCTGTTTCCAGCACCCACTGGCCCAACTTGAGGATGGCGCCATTTTTTTCTGCGATCGGGATGAAGGTCAGCGGCGAAACCTCCCCTAAAAGGGCATGGTTCCAGCGCAGCAAAACCTCACAACCGCGCAGTTGGCGGCTACTGTCTGCTGCCAACTGAGGCTGGTACAGCAGGTACATTTCGGAGCGCTCCACGGCGCGCCAGAGATCGAAGCCCAGATCCGGCGCGGGTTGCGCCACAGCACCGGTGTCGAAGAAGCTGAATTCGAGGGCAAAGCGTTTGGCGGCGTACATCGCCGAATCGGCGTTCTGCAGCAGCGTGGCTGCGTCGTCGCCGTCCAACGGATAGCGCGCGCAGCCGATGCTGACGCCGATTGTCACGCTGCGCTGGCCCGCATTGATGGGGGCCTTGAGTGCGGTCAGCACGTTGCTGGCAACGCTGTAGGCGCCTTCATCGGTGACCGGGCCTTGCAACAGGACGACAAATTCGTCGCCGCCCACGCGGGCCACGGTATCACTTTGGCGCACCGAAGTTCTCAGTCGCGCAGCCACCTCGATCAATACCTGATCACCGGCAGCGTGACCGAGTTCGTCGTTCACGGGTTTGAACTGGTCCAGGTCCAGGTACATGACGCACAAGCCGGTGCCCTTGCGGCTGGCGGTCGCGATGGCCTCGGTCATCAGTTCGTCCAGTTTGCGTCGATTAGGCAAGCCCGTCAGCGCGTCGTGGTAGGCCAGTTCGGCGAGTTGCCTGGCGTCACTGGCGCGGCGCGAAATATCGGTGAAGGCACAGATATACGAGATGACTTCGCCGCTTTCGTTGAGCACCGCTTTGATGGTTTTCCACTCGTTGTAAATGTGACCATCTTTCTGTCGATTGAATAACTCGCCGGTCCAATTGCCGGCGCTGACCAGGTTTGCCCAGAATTCGCGGTAAAAGTCGGCGTCCTGCCGGTCCGATTTAAGCAGGCGGGGATTTTGTCCCAGGGCTTGCGCGGCGCTGTAGCCCGTGATCTGGCTGAAGGCTGCGTTCACGGACTGGATGGCTCCGCTCGCGTCGGTGATCACCAGCCCATCGGTACAGTCGCCCGACATCAGCAGCGTGGCCTGGATCTCATGTTCACGCCAATCCATGTCCGTTTCGACCTGGAGTAGCCAGTAGATTTCCAGTCGGTCGGGTTTGCGCGCAGGTATCACCAACGCGTCGTAGACCACGCCATCGGGCCTGGTGCTGTCAGTCATCACGAGTTTGCGCTGCTCGACCGCACCGGAATCGCTGCGATCTAGAAATTTGACCAGCAGGGCGTTGACGGTGGGCAGATGGTCCGGATGGATGAATTGCCAAATGAATTGCGCCTTGAGTTCTGGACCGGCCGGCGCCAGAGCTTGTTGTGCAGCCGTGCTGGCCGAGGTGATCTCGCCCTGGGCGTTGGTCACCAGAAAGAGCGCCACCCCTTGGTGAACAACGTTGAGCAAGACATCATCGATGCTCGGGTCACCGCGGCCATGCGCCTGCAGGGCCATCTGGTAGCGCCGCTGCAGCAGCGTTTGCTGGTGCAGCAGGTCGTGCAGGTCCTGCGCATAGACAACCAATTGGCGCTGAAGACCCTCCAGGGTCTGCAGCGACGCCGAAGTGGGTTCAGAGCATGGCATAGCGGGACGGCTCAAACAGTGTCGAGGCGGCGCGATGCATCAGGGTCGACAAATCAGCGCCATGCTGCGGGTGCCGTGCGCAGCCAATGCCGGACCCGACAGAGACCTCTTGTCCGTCCACCGGGATGGCTGGCAACAGGCGCCCGCGCAGATCGTCTGCCAGGTGGCGCGCTTCATCCTCATCGACGGGGCCGTGCAGCAACAGCACGAAGCTGTCTGCAGCGGTGCGGGCCAAGGTCGCGCCGTCGGGCAAGCCCGATTGCAGGCGGGCCGCAATTTCCTGCAAAACACGATCGCTCACCGTTGCCCCAAACGCCTCCTCGATGAGCTGGAACTCATCCAGTTCGATCAGCAGCAGGCAAATTCCCGTGGCGTCGCTGCGCGCCTGCTCCATGGCCTGCAGCAGACGTTCCTGCAAGCGATGGCGATTGCCCAAGCCGGTGAGCGAGTCGTGATATGCCAGCTTGGCGGTTTCTTCGGCATCGCTGGCGCGATGAGAAATATCGGTCGTCGCGCAAAGGTAGGCCAGTGTCGTGCCGGCGGCATCTTTCACTGCCTTGACGGTCTTCAATTCGTTGTAGATGTGTCCGGACTTGTTGCGGTTGAAGAACTCGCCGGTCCAACTGCCGTCGTCCAGTAGATGCGCCCAGAATGCGCGATGGAAGTCGGCTTCGTGCCGGCCGGAGTTGAGCAGGCGTGGGTTGTGCCCGACGATCTCGGCCGCGCTGTAGCCGGTGATCCGGCTGAAGGCGGGGTTGACGGCGCAGATCACGCCGGCCGTCGTCGTGACCATCAGCGACTCGGTCGCAGCGCCCCAATTTGTCAAAAACTTTTCCGCCTCCAGTACCGGTTCGTTGGATGAAAATCGCGGGCTGAACAACCAGTAGAGTTCCACTCGGTCCAGTTTGCGCACTGGCATGACGAGCAATCCATATTGCTGAGGCGCATTGCCTTGTTGCCGGTGCGTCAAGCTGAGTTGGCGCTGCTGGATGGCACCTGTGGCGTTGCTGCCCAGCACGCATTTCAGCAGTGCAGTGATGGTTGCGCCTTCTTCAGAGGCGGCCAGGTGGCTAACGAAGCAACCTTCCAGCGTGCGTCCGTCAGCCGCGAATTCGCTGGCGGCGCCGTCACTGGCTTGCGAGATGCATCCCAGCTGGTCCGTCACCAGATACAGGTGGCAACTGTGCCGCACGGCGTTGACCAGCAAGTCGGTGCTCTGGTCACTGCGCGCATGTGACTGCAAGACCGTCCGGTAGCGTCGCTGCAATTGGCTTTGCTGTTGCATCAGGTCATGCAAGTCCTGCGCATACATCAGCAACTGGCGTTGCAGGTCTGCTGGAGCTGGCGCCGGCGCAGCAGGCGCTATGCCGGTCGCGGCGTTCATTTCAGCTTTTCCCGCACCCAAGCCACCACCTGCAGCGGACTGAAAGGCTTGATGAAGTAGGCGTCTGCGCCGCGCCGACGTGCGTCATCGCTGTCTGCGGCCTGGCCCCGAGCCGTGATCATGGCGACCAGGATGTCGGCGTTCAACGGGTTGGCCTTGATGGCTTCGAGTACCTGCAGGCCGTCCATCTCGCCGGGCATCATGACGTCCAGCAGGACGATCTTGGGATGGTTGCGTCGGATGATTTCCAGCGCGCTCACTCCGTCTTCGGCTTCCAGCAGTTCGTACTCCTTGCCCAGGGTGATGGCCAGCAGGCGCCGAATATCGGAGTGGTCGTCGACGATCAGGATTTGTGTCATGGTGCTGGGGTACTGAAGTACTTGGTTACTGTGTTGAAATGGGATTCTTTTGCTTGATTTGCGGCTCGCTCATTCGTGCTCAGCAAGCCGCCGTGCCTTGGGGGTAATGTCGCTGGCGATACCCAGCAGGCGCTGAAACGGAATGGGTTTGGGCAGCACCTGGACGCCAGGCGGAGTGCCTCCGTGGCGCGCAATGTCGTCGCCGTCCAGGCCGGTTACGACCGCGATCGTGGTGGCGACCATTTCCGGCGTGTTGCGCAGCACGCGCAACAGGTTGAAACCGTCCATTCCCGGCATGTTCAGGTCGGTCACCAGCAGATCGGGCCGCCTCCTGCCCATTTCCAGCAGGGCGGCGATAGCCGTGTCAACCACCTTGACTTCGGGCCGCATCGGCCAAGTCGACATCTGGGCCTGGTACAGCCTAAGCAGATGGACATCGTCTTCGACCACCAGGATGCGCAGTGGTCTCGACACCGGATCGGTCAGCGCGGTAGCGGTCGACTTGTTTTTCACCAGCAGGGCTTCCACCGAGTCGCGCATGACCCGCCGATGACCTCCCGCGGTCTTCCAGGCCTGCAGGACACCACTTTCCACCCACAACTGAACCGTTCCCACCGACATGCCCAGCAGGTCGGCCGCTTCACGGGTTGTGCAGAAGTTTTTCTGAATCATGGTGGTGGTTGGTTGACTTGGCTGGATTATACCTGCGAATTTTGCCATATATGACAAATTTTATCAAAAATAAACAAATTTAAGTGATTTGTTGTTGGCTTTCCTGGGTTTCAGCAGGCCCTGCCTGTTCGCAAGCGGGGGCGCGCGAGCGACCATGGAAATTCATCCATTCACACAAATGGCTAACATGCTCGTTGCATCCGTTCACCGCACGCCAACTGCATCACTTTGAATCGTCCTGCCATGCCCGTCACCGCTCCCAGCGCCAGCCCAGATTTGTCACTTGCCGAAGAGGGGCCCGCTTCCGATGCCGGCAACTTCGTGCGCTATCCCGGTTCGCCGTTCGAGCTTTACATGCCCTATCAGCCCGCCGGGGATCAACCCGAGGCGATCGAACAGTTGGTCGAAGGCCTGAACGACGGCGAGGTCTATCAGACGCTGCTGGGCGTGACGGGATCCGGCAAGACCTTCACCATGGCCAACGTGATCGCGCGCATGGGACGCCCGGCGATCGTGTTTGCGCCCAACAAGACCCTGGCGGCGCAGCTGTACAGCGAGTTCCGTGAGTTCTTTCCGCGCAATGCGGTGGAGTATTTCGTCAGTTATTACGACTACTACCAGCCCGAAGCCTACGTGCCGCAGCGCGACCTGTTCATCGAGAAGGACTCGGCCATCAACGAGCACATCGAGCAGATGCGCCTGTCCTGCACGAAAAGCATTCTGGAGCGGCGCGACGTGGTGATCGTGGCGACGGTTTCGGCGATCTACGGCATCGGCCAGCCTGAGGCCTACCACCAGATGGTGATGACGCTGCGCACCGGCGACAAAATGGGTCAGCGCGACATGATCGCCCAGCTCATCCGCATGCAGTACCAGCGCAACGACATCGAGTTTTCGCGCGGCAGCTTTCGCGTGCGTGGCGACACCATCGACGTGTTTCCGGCCGAGCACTCGGAATTGGCGATACGCGTCGATCTTTTTGACGACGAGATCGAGTCGCTGCAACTGTTGGACCCGCTGACCGGGCGCGTGCGCCAGAAGATTCCTCGCTTCACGGTTTATCCGAGCAGCCACTATGTGACGCCGCGCGATCGCGTGCTGGCCGCCGTGGAAACCATCAAGGTCGAGTTGGTGGAGCGGGTCAAGGAGTTCGTCGCTGCCGGCAAGCTGGTGGAGGCGCAGCGGCTGGAACAGCGCACCCGTTTCGACCTGGAAATGATGAGCGAAGTGGGTCACTGCAAGGGCATCGAAAACTACACGCGGCATCTTTCGGGTGCGCTGCCTGGCGAGCCGCCGGCGACGCTCACCGACTACCTGCCCAAGGACTCGCTCATGTTCCTGGACGAAAGTCATGTGCTGATCGGCCAGTTTGGCGGCATGTACAACGGCGACCGCGCGCGCAAGACCACGCTGGTGGAGTACGGCTTTCGCCTGCCCAGCGCGCTGGACAACCGCCCCCTGAAGTTCGACGAGTTCCAGACCAAGATGCGCCAGGCGATCTTTGTCTCGGCCACGCCGGGCAACTGGGAGAACGAACACACGGGCCGCGTGGTGGAGCAACTGGTGCGCCCCACAGGCCTGGTGGACCCGCAGGTCGAGGTGCGTCCGGCGACGCATCAGGTGGACGACGTGCTGCAGGAAATCCGCATCCGCGTGGAGAAGCACGAGCGTGTGCTCATCACCACGCTGACCAAGCGCATGGCCGAACAGCTCACGGACTATCTGAGCGACAACGGCGTCAAGGTGCGCTATCTGCACAGCGACGTGGACACCGTGGAGCGGGTGGAAATCCTGCGCGATCTGCGCCTGGGTGCCTTTGACGTGCTGGTGGGCATCAACCTGTTGCGCGAGGGCCTGGACATCCCCGAGGTCAGCTTGGTGGCCATTCTGGACGCCGACAAGGAAGGCTTTCTGCGTTCCGAGCGCTCCCTGATCCAGACCATAGGCCGGGCCGCGCGCAACCTCCATGGTCGCGCCATCCTGTACGCTGACCGCATCACCGAATCGATGAAGAAGGCCATCGGCGAGACCGAGCGCCGGCGCGAGAAGCAGGTGGCGCACAACCTGGTGCATGGCATCACGCCGCGCAGCATCGTCAAGCAGGTGAAGGACTTGATCGACGGCGTGTACAGCGAGAAGGCCGGACGCGAAATCGAACGCCTGGAGCAGGACGCAATGCAGCGCGCCATGGTCGAGGAGATGAGCGAAAAGGACATCTCGCGCGAAATCAAGCGCCTGGAAAAGCTCATGCTGGAGCACGCGCGCAATCTGGAGTTCGAGAAGGCGGCCCGCGTGCGCGACCAACTCAGCTTGCTGAAGAAGCAGGCCTTTGGCGCCCCGGGCACCGACAACGTGGTGGCGATCACCGCCGCAGCGACTCGTTTACTTGAGTGAAATTGCGGGTTTTCTGATATAGTTGATCAAATCACTCGACATAAAGGTCAATCCGGATTGACGCCATGCGGCGTTGGCGGACGACCACCACGGGTGCAACTTTCAGGAGCCTGATATGCGTCTCACCACCAAAGGCCGTTTTGCGGTCACCGCCATGATCGACCTGGCACTGCGTCAAGGTACAGGGCCGGTGACGCTGGCGGCGATCAGCCAGCGCCAGCAGATTTCCCTTTCCTACCTGGAGCAGTTGTTTGGCAAGCTGCGCCGCAATGACCTGGTGGAATCCACCCGTGGTCCCGGTGGCGGCTACAGCCTGGGGCGCAAGCCGGCCGACATCACCGTGGCCGACATCATCACCTCGGTGGACGAGCCCATTGACGCCACACACTGCGGCGGCAAGGAGAACTGTCTGGGCGAGGCCGGGCGCTGCATGACGCACGACCTGTGGACCTCGCTGAACGAGCGCATGGTGGAGTTCCTTGATTCCGTGAACCTGCAAAACCTGGTGGACCAGCAAATCGCCAAGGGCGTGCAGATCGAGGGCAAGCCGGCGGTGAAGCGCGCCATTTCGGCCATGCCGGTGGTCAAGCCGGTGCGCATGAACATCCCGAATTCGGTGTTTGCCCTTGGCAATTCATTTGCCAAGTCGTAAGCCCTGCAATTCGTTTGCCAAGTCCCGAGGCCGCACTCGTTTGCCAAGTCCTGATTCATCCGACACATCAGAAAGAATTTTTCCCATGGACACCACGCCGCACTTTCCCATTTACATGGACTACAGCGCCACCACGCCTTGCGACCCGCGCGTGGTGGACGCCATGATTCCCTGGTTGCGCGAGCATTTCGGCAACCCCGCTTCGCGCAGTCACGCCTGGGGCTGGGAGGCCGAGGCTGCTGTGGAAGCTGCGCGCACGCAGGTGGCCGACCTGATCGGAGCTGACCCACGCGAGATCGTCTGGACCTCGGGTGCCACCGAGTCCAACAACCTGGCGCTCAAGGGCGCTGCGCACTTCTACCAGGGCAAGGGCAAACACATCATCACCGTCAAGACCGAGCACAAGGCCGTGCTCGACACTTGCCGCGAACTGGAGCGTCAGGGCTTCGAGGTGACGTATCTGGACGTGCAGACCGACGGCCTGGTGGATCTGGATGCCTTCAAGGCGGCGATCCGCCCGGACACCATTCTTGCGAGCGTGATGTTCGTGAACAACGAGATCGGCGTGATCCAGGACATCGCCGCCATTGGCGCCCTGTGCCGCGAAAAAGGCATCATCTTCCATGTGGACGCAGCGCAGGCCACGGGCCGCGTGGCCTTCGACCTGAGCACTTTGCCGGTGGACCTGATGAGCCTGACGGCGCACAAGACCTACGGCCCCAAGGGCATTGGCGCGCTGTTTGTGCGGCGCAAGCCGCGCGTGCGTCTGGAGGCGCAAATGCACGGTGGCGGACACGAACGCGGCATGCGTTCTGGCACGCTGCCCACGCACCAGATTGTCGGCATGGGCGAGGCTTTCCGCATTGCCAAGGATGAGATGGCGGAAGAAACCACGCGTATTCGCGCCCTGCACGAGCGCATGCTGGCGGGCCTGAAGGTCATCGAGCAGGTGTTCATCAACGGCAACGAGGACAAGCGCATTCCGCACAACCTGAACATGAGCTTCAACTACGTGGAAGGCGAGTCGCTGATCATGGGCATCAAGGGACTGGCCGTGTCAAGCGGCTCGGCCTGCACTTCGGCCAGCCTGGAACCCAGCTACGTGCTGCGAGCCCTGGGGCGCAGCGACGAGTTGGCGCACAGCAGCCTGCGCATGACGATAGGGCGCTTCACCACCGAAGCCGAGATCGACTACGCGGTGGACACGATCAAGCTCAACGTCGCCAAGTTGCGCGACCTGAGCCCGCTATGGGACATGTACCTGGAAGGGATCGACATCAGCACGATCCAGTGGGCAGCCCATTAACCCGCGTCGCCAAAATGTGCCATGCCTTTGTCGCTCTCGCTCATCGTGCTGATCGCACTGCCTTCGCGTTCGCTTCGCGGCCTGACTCATTTGTGGCTTAGCGGCCCTTCACATTAAAGAGGTACGAAAATGGCTTATTCTGAAAAAGTGGTTGAACACTACGAGAACCCGCGCAACGTGGGCTCCTTCGACAAGGGTGACGAATCGGTGGGTACCGGCATGGTGGGGGCACCGGCCTGCGGCGACGTGATGAAGCTGCAGATCAAGGTCAACCCTGTGACCGGTGTCATCGAGGACGCACGCTTCAAGACCTATGGCTGTGGTTCGGCCATCGCCTCGTCTTCGCTGGTGACCGAATGGGTCAAGGGCAAGACCCTGGACCAGGCAGCCGCACTGAAAAACAGCGAAATCGCTGAGGAACTGGCTTTGCCACCGGTGAAAATTCACTGCTCCATCCTGGCCGAAGACGCCATCAAGGCGGCGGTGGATGACTACCGGAAAAAGCACTCGCATTGAATTCCACTGCAGCGCACCTCTGGGGGAGGGCGCTGGATATGAAACGAACAAATCATGGCTATCACCCTGACTGAAGCTGCCGCAAGGCATGTGACCCGTTATCTGTCAAAGCGCGGCAAGGGCGTGGGCGTGAGCCTGGGCGTAAAGACCACAGGCTGCTCCGGTCTGGCCTACAAGCTGGAATACGTCGACGAATTCGCACCGGAAGACACGGTGTTCGAAGGCCACGGCGTGAAGCTGGCGGTGGACCCCAAGAGCCTGGCCTACCTGGACGGAACCGAACTCGATTTCGTGCGCGAGGGGCTGAATGAAGGCTTTCGATTCAATAACCCGAATGAACGCGACAAGTGCGGTTGCGGCGAATCTTTTCGGGTGTGAAGCTGCTGCGCGACCGCCATGCGTCGTTGCGCGGTGCTCGCCATCCTCACGTACGGGTGTACGTTCCGGTGGCTGTGCTCCGTGCGCCTAGCCTGACGCTCGCTCGCTACGCTTCGCATCCCGAAAAGGGTGGCTAAATCCGGGACTGCGCATCCCATTCAACTTTTCTGGGTTTCATCCGTGGCTACGCTCCAATCCAACGACTTCGAACTGTTTGAACTGCCGCTGCAGTTCGCGCAGGACCGCACGGCCATCGACGCGCGCTGGAAGGACTTGCAGCGCGAGGCCCATCCGGACAAGTTCGCGGCCCAGGGCGCGGCGGCGCAGCGCATTGCCATGCAGTGGTCGGTGCGCATCAACGAGGCCTACCAGAGGCTGAAGGATCCGCAGCAGCGTGCCGCCTACCTGTGCGAGTTGCAGGGTGCGCCGATCGCCGCACACACCAATACGGCCATGCCGGCGTCTTTTCTGATGCTGCAGATGGGCTGGCGCGAGGAGTTGGAAGAGGCCGACGGCGTGGACGCACTCGAAGCCATCGCGGACCAGGCCAATGCCTACAAGAAAAGCGCGCTGGGCAAGATCGCGCAGTATCTGGACATCGACCGCAACCCCGCAGCGGCGGCGGGCGAGGTGCGGGGGCTGATGTTCGTGGAAAAATTTCTGACCGAAGTGCACGCGCGCATTGATCGTTCTGAAGAACAAGGCCTGGCGGCGAGCGCCGCGGGCAAAGGACAATAACAAGATGGCATTGCTACAGATTTCCGAGCCCGGACAGACACCCGATCCGCACCAGCGGCGCATCGCGGTCGGTATCGACCTGGGCACCACGCATTCCCTGGTAGCGGCCGTGCGCAGCGGCTTGGCTGAATGTTTGCCCGACGCGCAGGGGCGTGCCATCCTGCCCTCGGTAGTGCGCTACCTGCCCGACAACGGACGCCAGATCGGCTATGAGGCGCTGGCCGCTTCGGCGCAGGATCCGCAAAACACCATCGCCTCGGTGAAACGCTTCATGGGCCGTGGCCTGCACGACATCGCGAATCGCGGCAAGTTGCCCTACAGCTTTGCCGAGCAGCAGGGCATGATCAGCCTGAACACGGTGGCGGGACCGAAATCACCCGTGGAAATTTCGGCGGAAATTCTGGCCACACTGCGCTACCGTGCCGAGGACACCTTCAACGACGACTTGTATGGCGCGGTGATCACCGTGCCGGCTTACTTTGACGACGCGCAGCGCCAAGCCACCAAGGACGCAGCGCAGTTGGCCGGCATCAACGTGTTGCGCCTCATCAACGAGCCCACGGCGGCGGCCATTGCCTACGGGCTGGACAACGGCAGTGAAGGCATTTACGCCATTTACGACCTGGGCGGCGGCACCTTTGACATCTCCATCCTGCGCCTGTCCAAAGGCGTTTTCGAGGTCCTGGCCACCGGTGGCGACTCAGCCCTGGGCGGCGACGACTACGACCGCGCTCTGGCCGATTGGGTCATGGCACAGGCCGGCGTGCAGGCCAGGACGCCGCAAGACAAGGCCATCGCCATCATCGCCGCGCGCGCCTGCAAGGAAGAACTGTCGGCGGCACATTGCGCTGCCTGCCACGCCTGCATCGGCGGCGAGAACGTGCGCTTTGACGTGGTGAAGGAGCAGTTTGAAAAACTCACCACGGAACTCACCGCGCGCACCATGAGCGCCGTGCGTCGTGCGCTGCGCGACGCCAAACTGGACAAGGACGAGGTCAAGGGCGTGGTCATGGTCGGCGGCTCCACGCGCATGCCGCAGATCCAGCGCGCGGTGGCGGAGTTCTTTGGCCGCGAACCGCTCACCAACCTGAATCCGGACGAGGTCGTGGCCATCGGTGCCGCCATCCAGGCGAACCAGTTGGCGGGGAACAACGAAGCCGGCGAACTGTTGCTGCTCGACGTGATCCCCTTGTCGCTGGGCATTGAGACCATGGGCGGCCTGGTGGAGCGCATCGTGCCGCGCAACCAGACCCTGCCGACCGCCATGGCGCAGGACTTCACAACCTACAAGGACGGCCAGACGGCGCTGGCGTTGCACGTGGTGCAGGGCGAGCGCGACCTGGTGGCTGACTGCCGCAGCTTGGCGCGGTTTGAGTTGCGCGGCATCCCACCCATGGCCGCGGGCGCGGCGCGCATCCGCGTGAGCTTCACTGTCGACGCCGACGGCCTGCTCAGCGTGGAAGCCACGGAACAGGGCTCTGGCGTACACGCCAAGATCGATGTGAAACCGTCTTACGGTTTGAGCGACGAGCAGATTGCCGCCATGCTCAAAGACAGCTTTGCCACGGCCCAGCAGGACATGCGCGCGCGCGCCCTCGCCGAAGCGCGGCTCGAGGCCGACCGCATGCTGCTGGCCACGCACAGCGCGCTCGACGTTGACGCGGATTTGCTCGACGAGAACGAGCGCGCAGTCATCGACAAACTGATGCATGCACTGACCCTGAGTAAGGAACTGGCCGACGCCAGCCGCATTGAGGCGGCCACCCAGGACCTTGCCAAAGGCACCGAGGCCTTTGCTGCGCAGCGCATGAACCGCGGCATCCAGCGGGCCCTGGCGGGTCGGCATATCGAAACCGTTTAAGGCCTATTCCCATGCCCATTATCAAGATCCTGCCGCACCCCGAGTACTGTCCTCAAGGGGCCGAGATCTCGGCGCCGGCCGGCACCAGCATTTGCGAGGCCTTGCTGGACCACCACATCAACATCGAGCACGCCTGCGACATGAGCTGCGCCTGCACCACCTGCCACATCATCGTGCGCCAGGGCATGCAGTCGCTGAACCCGCTGGACGAAAACGAGGAAGACCTGCTCGACCGTGCATGGGGCCTGGAGCCCAATTCGCGTCTGAGTTGCCAGGCCTATCTGGCGCAGCAGGACATCACCGTGGAGATTCCGCGCTACTCGATCAATCACGCCAAAGAGAACCACTGATGCGTCAGATCGTCCTCGACACCGAGACCACCGGCCTGTCTGCGGCGGGCGGCGACCGCATCATTGAAATCGGCTGCGTTGAACTGCTGCACCGCAAGCTCACGGGCAACAACAAGCACTTCTACCTGAACCCCGAGCGCGACAGCCACGAGGACGCGCTCAAGGTGCACGGCATCAGCAACGAATTCCTGCGCGACAAGCCCAAGTTTTCGGCGGTGGCCGACGAATTGCTGGCTTATCTGGACGGCGCCGAGCTGATCATTCACAACGCGCAGTTTGACGTGGGCTTCCTGAACCGGGAACTGGAACTGATCGGGCGCGACGCCCTGAGCCGCTTCGTCGGCAGTGTCACCGATACCCTGGTGATGGCCAAGGAGATGTTTCCAGGCAAGCGCAACTCGCTCGACGCCCTGTGCAACCGGCTGGGCGTGGACAATTCGGGCCGCACCCTGCACGGTGCCCTGCTCGACGCCGAACTCTTGGCCGACGTGTACGTCAATCTGACGCGCGGCCAGGATGCCTTGCTGATCGAAAGCGGTGATGACGAGGTGGGTGGCGCGGCCGGCAGTGTCGCGCTCAATTTGAATGTTTTTGATTTGCCCGTGATCGGCGCGAACGAACAGGAACTGGCGGCGCACGAAGACGTGCTGGCGCAAATCGACAAAGCCAGCAAAGGAAAGACGGTTTGGCGAAATGTCGCGCTATCTGTGGCATAATTCGAGGCTTGCCTGAACAGAATTCAGGGCGGTTAGCTCAGGGGTAGAGCACTGCATTCACACTGCAGGGGTCGCAAGTTCGAAACTTGCACTGCCCACCAGAAATAGCTAATGAAATCAACGAGTTACGTGTGATTTTGTTGCTAAGTAGGTGTAAAAAAGTAGTACGATTCGCTCGTACTACTTTTTTTTCGTCCAAAATTCCCAAAAGCGCAGTTTCCGTGTGTAAATTTGCCCAACAGCCGCGCATCACGTGGCAAGTGGGGAATTGAGATGGCTGCTGGGAAAAAAGCTGCTGCAAAAGCCACAAAGGCGACGCCAGCGAAAAAGCCACTGCACAAAACTGGCGCGACGGAAAAGCACTACGTCGCTGGCTACCCCACCAAGCTGTACATCTACAAGCTGGCGGCCAGCAAATACTGGTGGGTGCGCTACTTCGTCAACGGCAACGCCGTGCGCAAGACCACCAAAACGGAAAGTAAGCAAAAGGCGCTGGCGTTCGCCAAAGAATTTTTCAACACCATCACCACCAATCTGTCGCTGGGCATCCACGCCACAAAGTCAGCAACCAGTTTTGAGGCGTGCTTGAAGGAACTGCTGAACGCTGAGAAGGCCAAGCTGGAACGTGGAGAGTTGTCCAAAGTCACGTACGACAACAGCAAATACCGTTTCGATAAATTCATCACGCCGCACT
>CAIKVZ010000086.1 GCA_903830985.1 uncultured beta proteobacterium | reverse complement strand
TAAGCTGCAGACACTGGAAAAGCCTGCCATTGGGCCGAAACAGGCGACATCACCGGACACAAACGTATCAGCGATGAATGAACTTCCCGGCATTCCTGCTACCGGTCAAAAAGACCTGGGCACCTTGCGCCGGCCACTGGCCATAACACCCGACCAAAATCCGCAGGAGACGGCGGACGCAGTCGGGGATGGGCTCTTCGAGTTCCGGCGCCGCGAAGCTCTGATGATCGCCGGCGCCCTGCAAAAAGCCATTTTCAACAGCGCCAATTTTTCCAGCATTGCCACCGACGCCAGAGGTGTGATCCAGATCTTCAACGTCGGCGCCGAACGCATGCTGGGCTACGCGGCGGCGGACGTGCTCAACCGGATCACCCCGGCCGACATCTCGGATCCGCAGGAATTGATCGCCCGCGCCAAGGCCTTGTCGGCGGAGCTGGGAACCCCGATTGCCCCGGGTTTTGAGGCCCTGGTGTTCAAGGCCTCACGTGGCATTGAGGACATCTACGAGCTGACCTACATCCGCAAGGACGGTAGCCGCTTCCCGGCAGTGGTGTCGGTTTCGGCGCTGCGCGACGAGCACAACACCATCATCGGCTACCTGCTGATCGGTACCGACAACACCGCACGCAAGCAGATTGAGGCGGAGCAGCGACTGCTGGGGCAGCGCCTGCGAGACAACCAGTTCTATACGCGCTCGCTGTTCGAAGCCAACATCGACGCGCTCATGACGACCGACCCTGCCGGCATCATCACCGACGTGAACAAGCAGATGGAAGCGCTCACCGGCTGCACGCGCGACGAGCTGATCGGTGCACCGTTCAAGAATTTCTTTACCGAGCCGAAGCGCGCCGACGACGCGATCCGGCTGGTCCTGGCGAGGAATAAGGTCATCAACTATGAGCTCACGGCGCGCGACCGTGAGGGACACGAAACCGTGGTGTCGTACAACGCCACCACGTTTTACGACCGGGATCGTCGCCTGCAAGGCGTGTTCGCCGCAGCGCGCGACATCACCGAGCGCAAGCTGGCGGAAAGGCAGATCCTGAGCTTGGCACTGCACGATTCCCTGACGGGTTTGCCGAACCGTCGTCTGTTGACGGAAAAACTCGCGCAGACCATGGCTGCGAGCAAGCGCAGCGGCAACTACAGCGCGCTGATGTTCATGGACCTGGACAATTTCAAACCGCTCAATGACACGCAGGGCCACTGCGTGGGTGACCTGCTGCTGATCGAGGTGGCGCGACGCCTCAGCCGGGGGGTGCGCGCGGTCGACATCGTTGCGCGCTTCGGCGGTGACGAGTTTGTGGTGATCCTGAATGAACTCAGCGCGAACCGCGCGGAATCCACCGCGCAGTCGCGCATCGTCGCGGAGAAACTTCGCTCTGCGCTGAACCAAGCCTATGTGCTGAAGGTGTGTCTGGAGTGCCGCCCTGAGCTGACAGTGGAGCACCATTGCACCATCAGCATTGGTGTGGTCGTGTTCCTCGACCACGAAGGCAGTCAGGACGAACTGCTCAAGTGGGCCGACACCGCGATGTACCAGGCCAAGCAGGCGGGCGGCAACCTGATTCACTTCCACGAGGACTGAAGGCCGCCGGGTCCGCCCGGGCTGCGTTACCATGACCGGTACCTGCGCCCAGGCCGGGCCTGGCTCACAGCGACTTTTTCCACCCTCCTCCATGACTTTGCCAAAAATCTTCAGCCTGCTGCTGGCCCTCACCCTTTGTGCCTGCAGTGACGAACCCGCCGACAACCGTCCCGGCCAGCCTGTGGCGAAACGCCGCGCCATCTTCAAGGAATTCACGCGCACTCTGGAGCCCATGGGCTTGGTGGCGCGTGAGCGGGCGCCCTACAAGCGCCAGGAGTTCCTCGCCAGCGCGCAGTCACTGCAAGCCCTGGTGAGCCAGCCATGGTCCTACTTCACCCCGGGCACCGACTACGCGCCCAGCCACGCCAAGGCCGCAGTCTGGGACAAGCCGGCAGAGTTCACAGCGGCGCGCGAACAATTCGAGCGCAAGGTGACTGAACTGACCCGGCTGGCACAAGGGGGTGACCTGGACCTTATTCGCGCCGCGGTGAACGAGGTGCAAAGAAGCTGCAAGTCCTGCCACAACGACTTCCGTCGCGACATTTGAGCGCCTGGTTCTTGCGCCGGCAGCGTCGTTCGGGTTGGTGAGGCAGCAGCGTGTCAGGTTTTTGCGGCGCGAAGACGCGCCACCAGTTGTGCGACCTGGGGATCGGCGAGCGCGCACGCAGCAGTGGCTTCCAACTGCGCGCGGATCAATCGCTCCAGGGTCTGCGCCTGCGGCGTCAGCGTGCCGAAAAAGCGCGGCTCGTTGCCCACCGCCAGCAGCAATGTGGGAAAGTTCTCCACATCCAGGGGGTGCAGCAGGTCGGCCTCGTCCTCCACATCGATCCAGAGAAAGCGCGCCTGCGGGAAGCTGGCCTGAACCTGTGCAAAGCGCTCCCGGTAATCCCGGCAAACGCCGCACCAGTCGGCACACAGGCAAACCACCAGCAACGCGGAAGGGGGCGAAATAAATTCCTGGCTCATGGCCCGATCATCGCAAATTTTTTTCGTCGGCCCGCACCGGCGTCAGATGCACGACCCGTGTCCGAAGGGGAACGTGAGCACAACGAGCATGCACTGGCAGCCGCCTCAGGAAAAATCGCCCTGGCGACTGTCCAGCGGCATCTGGAACGAGTCCGGTGCCCAATCCGGCGTCAGCAAGCTGTCGGCAAAGCCGGTGTCCTCGCCCGCATTGACTTTCTCGGTCTTGCTCTGGCGCTGGCGCGACACCGTGGCGTGCAGCTCGGCCCTGGCCTTGTGCAAGTCGCCCGAACTCACCGCGACCTCGATTGCATCGATCTGGGCTGGCGCGACCGGAGCGACCCCGGCAAACGAGGCAAAGATGTCCTTGCTGGCGGGCAAAACGCCGTTTTCCACGACCCAGTAAGGCACGCCGCACCGGGAAAACAGTTTGCGTTTGATCAGCAGGTTGCTTTGCGGAATGCCGTTGGGCCCCGGAACATCGACGCAACCGATGACCGTGCCTTCGGGCGTGGCGACGGTGAAGGTGCAGTAGACGTCATTCAGCAGGGCAAACCACTGCTCGCGGTCGGCTTCGGCCTGCGGCGTGGTGAAGCGGGTCACCGGCATCTTGACCATCACATGGTGTTGCGTGAAGGTTCCCACCAGCCAGTGCCAGACGCGTTTTTCGCGGGTGTTGACGAGCAGCCGTTTGACGATGCGCGACTGCCGTGGCACGCGACGTCGTGCCAGTGCGGCCCGATTCTGCCACCAGGCATAGAGAACCGCGCCCAGGGCCATGCCGAAGCTCAGAGCGGCGATCCCGAATAGCCAATTCATGAAACTGCTCACGGTCGCGCCTCTCAGTCGGCGCCGAGCACCGCTTGGCGGATTTCCTGATGCGCCTGCGCCGGCAGGCGCGGGCCGAACTGGGTGACACAGCGCGCCGACGCCAGGCTCGCCAAATCTCCAGCGCGCTGGCAGCCCAGGCCGGCAGCATAGGCATGCAGGAACGCGCCTGCAAACACATCGCCGGCACCGTTGCTGTCCACCGGCGTCACCCGGTGCGGTGCGATCTGCAGCAACTGCTCGCCGTCAAACACCAGGGCACCGCGCGCACCCAGGGTGATGCAAAAGCGCCTGGCCACGCGCTTCAAGTCCTGGGCGGCTTCGGCCACGCTTGACGCGCCCGACCATTGCAGGGCCTCGCCCTCGTTGCAAAACAGCAAGTCCACACCGTCATCGCCCAGGATTTGTGCCACGCCCTCGCCAAAGTACTGCAGCATGCTGCTGTCCGACAGGGTGTAGGCGACCTCGATGCCGCGCTCGCGGGCGAAGGCCTTGGCGCGCACCGCGGCCTCACGCGCGCTGGGGGAAGTCACCAGGTAACCTTCGATGTACAGCAGACGAGAATCGGCCAGGGCGGCAAAGTCAATTTCCACCCGCGACAACTCGCTGGTCGTTCCCAGAAAGGTGTTCATGGTGCGCTCGGCATCGGGCGTGATCAGCACCAGGCAACGACCGGTGATGCCGGCGTCCTCGCCGACCGCGACCTGACCCTGGTGTGGATTGGTGGCGACTCCGGCCGCGCGCAAATCGGCCAGGTAGAACTCACCCGCCTCATCCGGTCCCACGCGGCACGAATAAAAGGCCCGGCTGCCAAAGTAGCTCGCCGTCACCAAGGTATTGGCCGCCGAGCCGCCACTGGCGCGACCACGCAGGCCGAACTGGCGGCGCAACTCGGCCAAGAGCGTCACCAGCCGCGGCGCGTCGATCAGGGTCATGGCACCTTTGGCGATGCCCTGCTCCGCCAGGAACTCGTCCTGCACCAGAAATTCCTTGTCCAGCAAGGCATTGCCCAGGCCGTAGATATCGAAGCGCGGCGCGCCGGTGGAGGAAGTGGAAGTGGCTGTCGAAGTCATGGTGGGCGGCGCAATCAGGGTGCTAAAGCGACGAGTTTAGCTGCCGCCAACAGCCACAATCATTTGACGACAGCGCCAAAGCGCTGCCTCGCAAAATTCAATGGGAATGCGCCAGGCCGCTGACCAGCGTCACCAGCACGATGCCCAGTGCCAGCCAGGCAATCTGCGCTGCCGTCTCGGCAGCACTCAGGCGTTTTTGCAATTGCGGAATCAGGTCGGCCAGCGCCACATAGACAAAGCTGCTCGATGCCACGACCAGGAAGTACGGCAAAAAGTCCTGCAAGGCGTCCACCAGCAGGTAGCCCACAAGGCCGCCCAGCGCCGTCACGGCACCGGCCAGCGAAACCTTCAGCAGGGCGATGCGCTGGCTGTGCGAGCCGCCGCGCAGAACCGCCAGATCGCCCATGTGGTGCGGCACCTCGTGCGCCAGCACCGCCACGGCCGTAATGAGCCCGAGACGGAAGTCTGCGACAAAGGCCGAAGCGATCAGGATGCCGTCGCCGAAGGCGTGCACGCTGTCGCCCGTGAGCACGGCCCAACTGCCGGGCTGGGGAAAGTGCTCATGCGCATGGCCGTGGTCATCGCCATGGTGTGCGTGGCCATGAACGCCGTCATCGTGATGGTGCTCGTGACCGTGGTGCCACAGCTCGGCCTTGTCCAGCAAAAAGAAGAACACCAGCCCCACCAGCAGGGTCATGAACAGCTCCTTGGCCCCGGCCTGGCTCTCGAAGGCTTCGGGCAGCAGGTGCATGAAGGCCGTGGCCAGCAGCGCACCGGCGGCCAGGCTGAGCATGTGCTGGGTGTAGCGTGCCAGCACGCCAAAGCTCAGGGCGGCGGCCACCCAGACGCTGCCGATGCCGGCAGCCAGGGTCGCCAGCAGGATTGAAATGAGGGTCATCAGTGTTACGCGACTCCGTGTTGCTTGAACCACGCCAGGCAGCGCTTGAAGCCGTCTTCTGCGGCCTCCTTGTTGTAGCTGGGGCGGTAATCGGCGTGAAAGGCGTGGCCTACGTACGGATAGACGACGAACTCGGAGGCCTTGGACGCGGCATTACCTTTGGCCAGCGCGGTTTTCATCTGCTCCAGCGTATCCAGGGGAATGCCGCCGTCCTTGCCGCCGTACAGGCCCAGCACCGAACCGTGCATGCTGGCGGCCATGTCGATGGGGTTCGTCGGCGTGAGCGCGGAGCTAGCGCCCACCAGGCGGCCGTACCAGGCCACACCGGCGCGGATGCGTGGGCTGTGCGCCGTGTACAACCAGACCTGGCGCCCACCCCAGCAAAAGCCGGTGATGCCGGCGCGCTTGGGGTCGCCGCCATTGGCGCCGGCCCAATCAAGGCAAGCGTCCAGGTCGCCGGCCACCTGAACGTCGCCCACTTTGGAGACCAGTTCCGACATCAGCTTGGCCATCTCGCCATACTGGCTGGGGTCCCCCTGGCGCGCATACAGCTCAGGCGCGATGGCCAGATAGCCGGCTTTGGCAAAGCGGCGGCACACGTCGGCAATGTGTTCGTGCACACCAAAGATTTCATGCGCCACCAGCACCACCGGCAAATTGCTTTTGCCCGCCGGCGCCGCGCGGTAGGCCGGCATCTTGAAACCGTTCACGTCAATCGTCACTTCGCCAGCCGTGAGGCCATCGACCGAGGTCTTGATCGCTGTCTGCGCCGCGATGGGCAGCACGGCCGCGGCATAGCCCATGCCCAGCGCCACCTTGAGCGCCGTGCGCCGGGTGGCACCGGCCTCGGTGCTTTCACCGGGCAGCAGGCTGTTGAATTCGGTTTTCATGTCGTCGCGCAGCATGGAGGGTCTCCTGGCAGGGAAATGGTTATAAGGCCCAGCAGTCTAGTCAATAACTCGATAGGCTGCCCGGCCACGCTCAATGCGCCTGGTCCCAGTTCTTGCCCACGCCGACTTCGGCCAAGAGCGGCACCTTCAAATGCGCCACGCCGGCCATGAGGCGCGGGATCTCGATTTTCAGCCAGGCGACTTCGTTTTCCGGCACCTCGAACACCAGTTCGTCGTGCACCTGCATGATCATCCGGGTGCCGCGCCGCTCGCTGTCCAACACTTGCTGCACCTTGACCATGCTGAGCTTGATCAGGTCGGCGGCCGTGCCCTGCATGGGCGCGTTGATGGCGGCGCGCTCGGCGCCGCTGCGCCGCGGACCATTGGGTGAGTTGATCTCCGGCAGGTACAGGCGCCGGCCAAACACGGTCTCCACGTAGCCCTGCGCTTTGGCCAGTTGCCGCGTCGCGTCCATGTAATGCTTCACGCCGGGGTAGCGCTCGAAATAGCGCGCCACGAAGTTCTTTGCCGCCGTGTTGTCGATCCCGAGGCTGCGCGCCAGCCCGTAGGCGCTCATGCCGTAGATCAGGCCGAAGTTGATGACCTTGGCATAGCGCCGCTGCTCGCTCGAGACCTCGTGCGTGGCCACGCCGAAGACCTCGGCCGCCGTCGCACGGTGCACGTCCATGCCGTCGTGAAAGGCCAGCAGCAGGGCCGCGTCGCCGCTGATGTGCGCCATGATGCGCAGCTCGATCTGTGAGTAGTCGGCACTGGCGATGAGGCAACCCTCAGGTGCCACGAAGGCTTCGCGCACCCTGCGCCCTTCCGGCGTGCGGATCGGGATGTTCTGCAGGTTCGGGTCGTTGCTGGAGAGGCGCCCGGTCACGGCCACGGCCTGGGCGTAATGCGTGTGCACCCTACCCGTGCGCGGGTTTGCCAATGCGGCAAGCTTGTCGGTGTAGGTGCCCTTGAGCTTGGCCAGTCCCCGATGCTCCAGGATCTTCGCCGGCAAGGGGAAGTCTTCGGCCAGTTTTTCCAGCACCTCCTCGTCGGTGCTGGGAGCGCCGGTGGCGGTCTTCTTCACCACCGGCAGGCCCAGCTGGGTGAAGAAGATCTCGCCGATCTGCTTCGGGCTGGAGAGGTTGAAAGGCTGACCGGCCAGGGCGTGGGCCTCGGTCTCGAGCTGCAGAATGCGCTGGCCCAGTTCGTGGCTTTGCGCGGCCAGCGTGGGCGCGTCGATGAGCACGCCGTTGCGCTCGATGCGGTACAGGGCCTCGCTGCTTTGTATCTCCAGCTGGTAGATGAAATTCAGCTTGGCATCGGCCTGCAACTGCGGCCAGAGCACACGGTGCACGTCCAGCGTCATGTCCGAGTCTTCACAGGAATACTCCGCCGCCTTGGCAATATCCACCTGGTCGAAGCAAATCTGGTGCACGCCCTTGCCGCACAGGTCTTCGAAGCTGATGCCGCTGCGTTCCAGATGGCGCAGCGCCAGGCTGGCCAGGCCGTGCGGCTTGTGCACCTCGAGCACATAGCTTTGCAGCATGGTGTCGTGCGCATAGCCCTGCACCTCGATGCCGTGATTCGCAAACACATGACGGTCGTACTTGACGTGCTGGCCCAGCTTGGCCCGCGTCGCATTCTCCAGCCAGCGTTTCAGGCGCGCCAGCACTTCGTCGCGCGGCAGTTGCACGGGCGCATCGGGGTAGCGGTGCGCCAGTGGAATGTAGGCGGCTTCGCCCGGCGTGACGCTGAACGACAGGCCCACGATCTCGGCGCGCATTTCGTCCAGCGAGGTGGTTTCGGTGTCCAGGGCCACGAGCTCGGCGGCTTCGATTTTGACCAGCCAGCGCTCGAAGTCGGGCCAGGTGAGGACGGTGTCGTAGGAGAGCTTGAGTTTGCCTTCTGCCGCAGGCGCGGCGGGGTCCTCAAGCGCTTCGGGTTCGTCGAACAGGCCGGGTTCGCGGGCGGCTCGGGAGGCAGAACTCGCTGCGGAAGCGGGGTCAGAGCCAGCTACGCTGCGCTTCGTGGATCTGACCCCGTTTCCTGGGGCCTCTGGTTCGCCAACTGACAAAGCCTGGGCCAGCCCCTTGAACCCGTACTTCTCATAGAAACCTTTCAGCTCGGCGTTGTTCATGCTGCCGGTGGCAATGGCTTCCAGCGCCGGCAGGCCTGGCACGTAGCCGTCGAGCTCGCAATCGGTCTTGATGGTCAGGAGCGCGCGCCCGGTGGGCAACCAGTCCAGGGCCTTGCGCAGGTTCTCGCCGACCGCGCCGCCGATCTTGTCGGCGCTGGCCACGATGGCGTCGAGCGAGCCGTATTCCTGCAGCCACTTGGCGGCGGTCTTGGGCCCGACCTTGGACACGCCGGGGACGTTGTCAACAGCGTCACCCACCAGGGTCTGGTAGTCCACCATGAGGCGCGGCGGCACGCCGAATTCGGCCTCCACCCCGGCCAGATCACGGCGCCGGCCATTCATGGTGTCGATGATGGTGATGTGCTCGTCCACCAGTTGCGCCAGGTCCTTGTCGCCACTGGACACTACGACCTCAATGCCCTGGCGTGCCGCGATCACGCACAGCGTGCCGATGACGTCGTCGGCCTCCACGCCGGGCACATCGAGGACCTTCCAGCCCATGAGCCGCACCACTTCGTGGATGGGTTCGATCTGCGCGCGCAGGTCGTCCGGCATGGGCGAGCGCTGGCCCTTGTACTCGGGGTAGATGGTGTCGCGAAAGGTCGGGCCCTTGGCGTCAAACACGCAGGCCGCGTACTCGGCGCTCACGTCCTTGCGCAGCCGTTGCAGCATGTTGATCATGCCGCGGATGGCGCCAGTGGGCGCGCTGGCCGGATCGCCCGGCACGGCGCGCAGGTCGGGCATGGCATGAAAAGCCCGGTACAGGTAGCTCGAGCCGTCGACCAGCAACAGCGTTTTCTTCGGAATAGGGGTGTCGGTCATGCCGGCATTTTGCCTGCGTCGCGGCCCTGCAGAGATTCAGCCGACGCGAATCCTCTCGCCGTAGCCCGTGAGTTCCAGGTAGCCGCGCCCGATCTGCGCCTTGCCTTCGAGCACCCGCACCGCGCCTTCCCAGTAGATGGCGCCGGTGCTGCGTCGGCTGTCGAGTTCCTGATCATCGAACAGCGCGCGCAGCTGCAATTGCCGGGAACCGATGGTCAGCGTCCATTCCACGGGATAGCGGATGGCGTTGCGCGGTGACGTCCACCAGCGCGTCGCCTCGAAGCCCACGGCCTGCGGCAACAGCGTGCGCGCCGCGCCGGTCTTCGGTGTCAGCGTTGCGGCCGACCATAGGGCCTGGCCGCCCTGGCCGCGCAATTGAAAGGCCATCAGCGCCGAGCCGTCGTCCAGGTTCAGCCCCACCCAGTCCCAGCCCTGCGCCTCCTTGGGCAGCAGTTCGCTCGACCATTCGTGGTCCAGCCAGGCGCGCCCGGTGACGTTCTCCTGCCCGCCCGACAGCATCACCGTGCCGCGCACCGCGAGCTGGGACCGGCTGTAGTAGTGGCTGGCGTGCACGGGATCGGGCGCCTTCTGGCTGAAGCCCTCAACGCCATTGAGCGTGGGCGGGCCCTGGGGTTGCAACGCCAGGTCATAGGCAAAGTCCGCGGACTGCACCCTGGCCTGATAGCCCTCGCCCTGCTGCTCCAGCCGCCAGTCGCCAAGCCAGACGCGCGTCTGATCGGTCGCGAAACCGGCGCGGCCGAAGCCAACCCGGGACGAGCGCTGGTCGTGGCGCAGCCGGCCCCGTTGGGGGTCGGCAACGGCCGCATGCGCCAGCAGCAACTGGCTGGGCGCAAAGGCGCTGGGGTTGTCCTCGCCCATGCCCGTTCTCACCCGAAAGAAAGTGGTCTGAAAGCCCAGCGAACTGCCGTCGGCGCGGTCCAGCCAGCCGGTAACGTACCACCACTCGGTGCGAAACAGGGGATGGGCACCGTGATCGGCAGGAAACACCAGACGCCGCCCCGGCAGCACTGGTGCGAAGGCGACGGGCTGGGCCGCATCCGACAGCGGTAGGCGCCCGGCGAGCAGACTCGCCAAGGCCAGTTGAAAGTGTCGGCGCTGCATCACCAGTCGTCCCGCACGGCCAGCACCGCGGCCTGTTGCATGGCGGAGCGCCCGGCCACGACGGCAGCCAGCGCGGCCAGCGCGATCAGCACCGCGCCAAAGGCGGCCAGCGAGGCCCAGGGAATGTGCAGGTCCATGCTCCAGTGAAAGCTCTGGCGGTTCACCACCTCGATCAGGATCAGGCCGATGGCAGACCCCACCGCCAAGCCGGCGAATACGCCGACACTGGCGGCCAGCGCGCCCTCCTGCGCCAGCATCCAGCCGATCTGTCGCCGCGTCAGGCCCAGATGGCGCAACATGCCGAACTCGCGCCGGCGCGCCGAGGCCAGCGCCGCAAAGCTGGCCGCGACCCCCGCCAAGCCGATGAGGACGGCCACGGCTTCGAGTCCATAGGTCACGGCAAAAGTCCTGTCAAAGATGCGCAGGCTGATGGCGCGGATTTGCCCGGGGTAAGTCACTTCCAGCGAGGTCGTTGCGGACAGCGCCGCCACGGCTGCCGCCACCTGCGCCGCATTGGATCCGCGGGCCAGCGTGATCGCGCCATCGCTGGCCAGCCGGTCGCCCGTGACGCGGCGGTAATCCTCCAGGTCCATCAGGATCGAACCCGTCTGGCGCGCGTAGTCGCGCCACACGCCAGCGACCGGCCGGCGCAGCAGGCGTCCTGCCAGAGGCAGTTCCACCATCTGACCGACGCGCCAGCCGTACAGGTCCTGCATGGCTTCGGAGATCCAGACCGCGTCCCCGGCCACCGGCCACGCCGCGCCGACCAGCGGCAAGCCCGATCCGTCCCTGACCACCGGACGCGCAATCAGCAGCACCGGCGCGCGTCCCTCGGCCAGACGCAGGCTGTCGAAACGGCTGAAGGCCACGGAAGCGATGCCCGGTATGCCAGCCAGTTTGTCCTGCAGGCCTGTGTCCATTGCGCCGGCCGCGCCGCGGCCAGAACGCAGATACAGGTCGGCCGGCAGCACCTGGCCCAGCCACTGGTCGACCGAGCCGCGAAAGGAGGTAACCATGATGGCCATGGCGGCGGCCAGGGCCACGCTGGTCATGACGCCGGCCGCGGCCACGACGGCATTGCCTGGCGCTCCGTCCAGGCGTGCCACGGCCAGCCGGCTGGACACCGGTCCATCCACAGGCATCACACGCGCCAGGGCGCTGGCCACCAGCGGCAACAGCAGCACGCCGCCGGCCAGCAACAGGGCACAGGCCAGGTAGCCGCCCAAGGGAAGCTCCTGCCGGGGCGGGATGGCGCAGGCCGGCACGCTGGCCAGCAAGGCCGCCAGCCCCCACCAAGGCTGGCCCTGCCCCTCCAGCATCGAGGGCTCGTCGCCGGCCTTCAGCGCTCTGGCCGGCGCCACGGTGGCGGCCTCGCGCGCCGGCAACCAGGCGCCGGCGACGCCGGCGAGCACGCCCAGACCCACATAGGCGGCACTCATCAGCGGCTGGAATTGCAGGGGGGGACGCTTTCCCGAGAAGAAGCCCGCGCCCAGGTCGCCGCCCAGCAGCGCCAGCGCGCCCCAGGCCAGGGCATAACCCAGCACGACACCGAAGACCCCACCGACCAGACCAACGGCAGCGCCCTCGCCCAGCAACCAGGCAAACAGACTGCGCCGCGCCAGGCCGATGGCGCGCAAAAAGGCAAACTCGGTGCGCCGGCGCACAACGGACAGCGCCTGCGCGGAAAACACCAGAAAGCCGCCCGTGAGCAGCGCCATGGCGCCCAGCATGGTCAGGTTCACGCGGTAGGCGCGCGACAGGTTCGCGGCCTGATCGACTGCGGCCTCGGGCGCCTCGACCTGCAAGCCCGGTGGCAGCATGGTGCGCAGCGTGCGCATGGCGACCTCTGGGGATAACCCCTCGCGCAGCCTCAGGTCGATGCGCGTGAGTTGCCCGAGCTTGCCGAAGCGCGCTTGCACGGCCGCGATGTCCATCAGCGCGAGCCGGCTGTTGTCGGCCGCGCCGGGCAAGTCGCCGGCGATGCGCAGCTTCAACGTGGTCTCGCCAGCGGGCAGTGACAGCTCGTCGCCGATCTTGAGTCCCAGGGACGCCAGTGCGGCGCTGCTCAGAAAGATCGCGTCGCCGGACAGCATGGCAAGGCGGTCCGTCCCGGCTGCCGGTTTAGGAAACAGCGCGGGCGTGACGCCGGCCAGCGTGAAGGCGTCCACGCCCAGCAACTGCAGCGCCTCCTGGCGCCCGGGTAAACGCAGCTCCACCTCGACGATCGGGCTGAGCTCGGCCACCTCGGGACGCTGCGCGAGTTGCGCATACAGACCCTCGTCAAAGCCGCCGCGCGGCCCCACGATCAGCAGGTCGGCCTGCCCCACCATGGCGCGCATGCCACGGCCAAATTCGGAAAGTGCCGAGTCCTGCACCGCCTGCACGGCCATGCCCAGCGCCACCCCCAGCACGATGGCGCCTGCGGAAAACAGCGTGGCCGCGCGGCGCTTGGCCAGCGACCCCAGGAACACGCGCGCCAGACTCACGCCAGCAGGCCCTGGTCCGTAAGGTGCAGGATACGGTCGGCGGTGGCCGCCGCCTCAAGCGAATGCGTCACCAGGATGCCGATGGCACCGGCCTCGCGCACGCGGCTCGCCAGCAGCCTCAACACCCGGGCGCCATTGTCCGGGTCCAGATTGCCCGTGGGCTCATCGGCCAGCAGCAGCTTGGGGCCATGCACCAGCGCGCGGGCGATGGCCACGCGCTGCATTTCGCCGCCCGAGAGTTCACGCGGCCAGCTGGCACTGCGCTCGCCCAGGCCCACGGCTTCCAGCAGCTTTTGCGCCGGCACTGCCGCCTGCGCGCTGTCCATGCCCTGCAGCCACAGCGGCAAGGCGACGTTCTGTCCCACGGTCAAATGCGGCAGCACGTGAAAGGCCTGAAAGACAAAGCCCATCTTCTCGCGCCGCAGTTGTGTGAGGGCGTCGTCGTCCATGGCAGAGTAGTCGATGCCGTCCAGCGCCAGGCGACCACTGTCCGGGCGGTCCAGACCGGCGATGAGGTTCAGCAGGGTCGACTTGCCGACCCCCGATGCGCCCACGATGGCGACGTATTCGCCGGGCTGCAGGCGCATCGACAGTTGGCGCAGCACCGTGCGGCTGCCGTACTGGCGGGACAGGTTCTCGATCTCAAGCATGACACGACTATAGGTCGCCCCGCCCGACTGCGCTCTGCCCGTGGGGGATGTCCCAACTATCCGATCAGACGCGTCGCTTCCTGCGCCGCCACCCGGCCCTCGTCGGTGGGGATAACCCAGACCTCGACCGGGCTGCCAGCGGCATGGATGGCCATCACCTCATCGCTCGTGGCGCGCTCGTTCAGGGCCGGATCCAGTTGCACACCGAGCCAGGCCAGGCGCGCACAGACCTCGGCGCGCAGCACGGTGTCGTGTTCGCCGATGCCGCCGCTGAAGGAGAGGATGTCCAGGCCTTGCAGGCCGGCGATCAGGGCGCCGGACTCGCGTACCACGCGGTGCGTGAACATCGCGATGGCGCGCTGCGCCGCCGCGCTGCCGTCGGCGCGCAGGCGCCGCATGTCGGCCGAGATGCCGGAGACGCCGAGCAGTCCGCTTTGCTTGTACAGCAGGTCTTGCAGGCGGTGGTGGTCCCAGCCCTGCTCGAGCAGGTAGAGCATCACGCCGGGATCGAGGGCGCCGGTGCGCGTGCCCATCATCAGGCCGTCGAGCGCGGAAAAGCCCATGGTCGTGGCGCAGCTTCGCCCATCGAGCGCGGCGCACAGGCTGGCGCCATTGCCCAGATGCGCCATCAGCACCCGGCTGTTGGCCTTGGCGCTGCGCTGGCGCAGCACCCCCATGACGTACTGGTAGGACAGGCCGTGAAAGCCGTAGCGGCGTACACCCTGATCGAGCAGCGCCTGCGGCAGGGCAAAGCGGTAGTCGACCTCGGCCAGGGTGGCGTGGTAGGCCGTGTCGAAGCAGGCCACCTGCGGCAGATCCGGGAACACCGCCTGAAAGGACTTGATGCCCTGCAGGTTGTGCGGCTGGTGCAGCGGCGCCAGCGAGTTCAGGCGCTCGAGGCGCGTGAGCACGTCGCCGACGACAAGCACGCTGGCGGAAAAGTCCTGGCCGCCGTGCACCACGCGGTGCGCCACGGCCGCAATGCGCGGGTTGCCGGGCTCGCCGGCCAGCAGCTCACCCAGGCTGCGCAGCGCAGCGCCAAACGGGTCCTGCGCGTTGGCCAGCAGTTGGCGGGTCTGGCGCTGCCCCCCGGGAACGCTCCAGTCCAGCACCGGTGCGCCACCGGGCTCCAGGCCCTGGATGCTGCCGCTGAAGACGCTGGCCTGAACCTCCTGCCCTTGGCGCGGATGAATGGAGAACTTGAGGGTCGAGGAACCGACGTTGACTGCGAGGATTGCCATGGGCTGCGGTTTAAAGGGTTGGGCGCGTGCTGCTGCGACGCGCATCGTGGGCGGCCAACTTGGCCAGAAGGGAAGAGGCAACGCGGTTCATGGGGCCGTCAGCGCGGCTGGTCAGGGCGATCGGCACGCGCGCGCCCAGCACCAGCCCGGATCCGCTGGCGCCGGCCAGGTATTCAAGTTGCTTGGCCAACATGTTGCCCGACTCCAGGTCCGGCACGGCCATGATGTCGGCGTCTCCGGCCACGGGCGAGTCGATCTTCTTGATCTGCGCGGCGTGCGCCGAGATCGCATTGTCGAAGGCCAGCGGGCCGTCCAGGATGCCGCCCTTGATCTGGCCGCGTTCCGCCATCTTGCACAGCGCGGCCGCGTCCAGCGTGGACGGGATGTTCGGGTTCACGGTTTCCACGGCCGACAGGATCGCCACCTTGGGCACCTGCACGCCCATGATGCGGGCGAAGTCAATCGCGTTCTGGATGATGTCGACCTTCTCCTGCAGCGTCGGGCGGATG
Source organism: uncultured beta proteobacterium (assembly GCA_903830985.1). Taxonomy (GTDB): domain Bacteria; phylum Pseudomonadota; class Gammaproteobacteria; order Burkholderiales; family Burkholderiaceae_C; genus CAIKVZ01. The sequence continues at coordinate 77,239 of CAIKVZ010000086.1, read as the reverse complement.
TTGAGCGCCGCGTCGGTGATGAGCAGGGGCTTGCTGTACAGCGGAATGTCAAAACGGAACACATGCGACATGCGCCGTCCGGTACGCAACTCCGGGCGCTTGAGCACGGCCACAATCAGCTCGTCGGTGTGCAGGCTGCCCTTCATGATGATCTCGACGTCGCCGCTGGCGGCCAGGGCGGCAGCGCGCTCGGCCGCCGCGTGGCTGTGCGGCTCGGAGACGATCTCGGCGCCGCTCAGATCGATGCCGGCTTCCTCCGCCAGCTTGCGGATGCGCGCTTCCGGGCCGATCAGCACCGGAATGATGAGGCCATAGCTTGCCGAATCCATGGCGCCACTGAGCGACTCGACGTCGCAAGGATGGACCACGGCACAGCGCACCGCCGACAGCCCATTGCCCAGCGCCAGCAGGTCCTGGAACCGGGCCTGCGGGTCGTACAACTGGATGCGCGGCGCATTCACGCGCGGCAGGCGCACCTTTTGCGTTGGCGCGAGCACCCTGGCCGTGCCGTGCAGTACGCGCTCGCCCTTCTGGTTGAGCACCTGGCAATCGAGTTCGATGCTCTTTTCCTTGTCGTCCTTGGCGGTCACGGTGACCGTCACGGTGACGGTGTCACCGACGCGCACCGGCCGGCAAAAGTGCAGCACCTGATCCCGGTAAATCGTGCCGTGACCAGGGAACTTGGTGCCCAGCAGCGCGGAGATCAGGGCGCCACCCCACATGCCGTGCGCCACCACGCCGTGCAGCAAAGTGTCGCCGGCAAAGTCGGCGTCGGTGTGCGCGGGATTGGTGTCACCCGACACCGCGGCAAAGGCGGAAATGTCGGAGAGGCTGAGCGTGCGCAACAGGCGAGCGCTCTGGCCGATGCTGATTTCGTCGTAGGTGAAGTTCTCGATCAGGTCGGTCGTCAAAGGGGTGTTCATGGCTCTAAGTGTAAACCCTTGGTATCCACGGCTCGATCGTCAAGCCTTGACCCTGGTCAGGTTTTGTGCTGGCCGCAAAGTCATCGCGTGTGCCCTCCAAGCGGGTCCTGATGAACGCGCCGCGACAGGGCCAAAATTAATTGGAATCTGACCCCAATTATTCAGGGCGAGCGGTGCAGGCGCGGCGCCGTGAGCGCTGCCAGTTGTTCCTCCAGCACCGCGTCCAGGTGCGGCTGCGCCGGCTTGAGCGGTGCGGCCAGCAGCGCCATTTGCAACTGGCGCAGGTCCTTCACGCTCGGGGCCACCTTGATCTGGTTCAGCGCCGCCGCCGTGTTGCCGCCCTTGATCAGCGCCAGCACCTTGGAGGCCCATTCTTTTTTGGACGAATCTTGCACACGGACCATTCGGTTTCCCCTTCACAGGGCTCGATTGTCGGTGATTACCAAACGCCGGCGCTTCAGTGCCCCGCGTGGTGCCGCAGTGTCGCCATTCGGACCGTGGCGAACAGGGCGATGGCGGCCAGCACCAGACCGCACAGTGCGATGGCGCCAACCACGCCCCAGCGGCTCACGGCGGCGCCAGCCAGCACGCCCGACGCGGCAGGAACGACCTGCGAGGTGATGGAATACATGGCCATGACGCGTCCCCGTAGCAGCACGGGCGCGCGCGCCTGTATGCCCGAGACCACCAGGCTGATCACCATGCCGCCGAGCAGGCCCACGCCGCTCAGCAGCAGCGCCGACAGCGCGTTGGAACGCACCAGCGCCAGCGCGGCAAACAGCAGGCAGCCGACAAAGATGCCGCCAAAGATGGTGCGGCCATGGTGCAGGCGTTTGGAGAGCGCCAGCGCCAGCACGCCGCCCACGATCAGCGAGATCGCCAGCAGACCCAGGTAGGCGCCGCGCCCGGCCTCGGACAGACCGAGTTCGCTGCGCGCCAGCTTGGGCAAGAGGATCTGCAGCGGTCCCGTCATGGCGTAGCCCACGACGGCGGCCAGCATCAACTGGCGCAGCAGACCGTCCGAGCCGACGGTGACGAAGCCCTGGACGATGTCGGCGCGAACCGAGTTCGGCGAGGGCTCGGGATTGGCGTGCGTCTTGAGCCGGATGATCAGCAGCGATGACAGCACGAAGCCGCCCGCGGCCACGGCCAGCACCGTGCCCCAGCCCGCTCGCGAACGAATGAGGCCCAACAGCAGCGGCGCCAGGCCGAAGCCGACCAGCACCTGCAGATTGAACAGAATCGTCGCCGGGCGCAGCTCGGGGGCCAAAGCCCGTTGCGCCAGCGCGGTGAGCCGCGCCGGACCGACGAAGGACCAGGCGAGGCCGCCAAAAAATGCGCCGACCAGCACCCAGGCGGCGCGCGCCTCGAGCGCTGCGCCGCTGTCGGCCCACCACAGACAGGCCAGGCCCAACAGAAACAGCGCCTGCGCGCCGTGGATCACGCGACCGGGCGCCACCCGGTCGCACAGCACGCCGCCGAACCAGCCGAAGACGATGGAACTGCCAAAGGCCAGGCCAAAGCCCAGACCCGCCAACAGGTCCGAACCCACGGTCTCCTGCAGGTACAGGATGACGGTGTAGTTGAACATGTGGCCAGCCGTGAAGGCCAGCAGACAGGACAGCAGGAACAGCCCGTGGCGCCGGATCATGGCTTGCCTGGCTGAAGCTCGATCAGCGTGGGCTGGGCGTCTTCTATGTGCCAGGAGGGAAAGCTGGCGCTGGACAGAAAGACGCGCCCGTCGGCCGTGATCTCCACGTCGCGGGTGAAGGTCGATTTGCGCGGCAGCGGGAAGAAAGTCCACTCGCCACTGGCGATGTCCAGGCGCTGGGCCGAGTCGGAGTTGGTCCCCGTGACCCAGACCTGGTGCCGCTTGAGGTCGACGTTCAGGCCATAGGGCGTCTCGCTGCCCACGGGCAGCACCGGCAAGGCAAAGGTGGTGAATTTTTTCGTCGCCGGCGCGTAGCGCAGCAAGGCCGATTCGTTGTACATCACGATCCACAGATTGCCGTCACGGTCGGCGCGCAGGCGTCGGGGGCCGTGCAAGGGCGTGGCGATCATCGTCACCGCGCCGCTGGCCGGGTCGATGCAGGCGATCTCGTCGGTGTGCAGGCGCGCCACCCAGACCCGCCCGTCCGGCGTGATGTCGATGCCGTAGGGAAGCGGCACACCCGTGGAGACGCTGTCGATCTTCACCCAGTTGGTGACCGGCAGGCCCCAGCTGATGAGCTTGAAGAAAAAGGGCGTGAGCTTGACCGTGAGGCGCTCCATGAAAGAGCGAAACGGCAGGTCGTAGGTGCTGAACTTCGAGGTGGTACGGTCGAACATCGCCACCTGATTCGACAGGGCCAGCGTGAACCAGACCCGGTCCTGGCCATCGATGCGCACCGTATGCGGGTAGAAGCCGCTGTCCATCTGATGCGTGCTGAATCCTTTGGTGACAGGATCGAATTCGATCAGGCGGCGCTGGTACGAGGGCGTGATGAAGAGGTGCCCGTCCTTTTTGGATTCGGCCAGGGAATGGATGCCCTGGTAGGTCTCGTGCTTGGGAAAGTCGCGCAGCCGCCCGGCCAGCAAGCCGCCCAGGCTGTCGCCCGGTTGCGGCGGCACCTTGTACACGGTGTAGGCCCCTGTCTGCGGGTTCACCTCGTAGAGCCGGTCCTGCAGGTTGTCGCCCACGTAGACCAGGCCGTTGGAATGGGCCACGAAGTCGTGCATCTGCGAAAACGCGTCGCCCAGCGGCAGTTCACGGATCACGGCCCCGGCCAGCGGCGCGGTCCACGGCGTCGACGGCGGCACCAGCGCAGGGTTCGCATTCACCGCCTTCCAGTGCGCCTCGAGCATGGCGGGCAGCTCCTTTTGCGCCTGGCTGGACAGGCGCGAGCCATAGCGCACCATGCGCCCGAAGGCCTCATTCCACTCCTGCACGCTGCGCTCGCGGCGCAAAAAGGCCGATCCCTGTTGGTGGCAAAAACCGCAGTGCAGCAGGAACTGTTTGCGCACCTCGGTGTCGGCAATGCCGGTGGACAGGGTGGCGGTCCAGGCGTTGGAGGGGCGCTGTTCGGCCAGGGCCCGGACATCGGTTTCGACCTGCAGGGAGAGGCTCACGCTACGGCCGAGCTCGCGTGAGGTCAGCGCCAGATCCTTGAAGCCGGGCTTGCGCAGACGCAGGCGGAACTCGCCCGCAGCGTCGGGCAAGTCGACGTGGCCGCGCGCGTCGGTGAACCCCGTGCTTTCGAACAGCCCCAACTGGGCCTTGCCCGACGCCGCATAGCCATTGTCCGAGGTGTCAACCACGGCACGCTCCAGCGGCGCGCGCGTCACCATCACCAGGCCCAGTGGCTTGCCATCGGCGCCCGTGACGTTCAGGCTCAAACCCTGAGCCTGCAGCGCGGCGCATGCCAGCAGGGCCGTGGCAGCACCACGCAACCATGGCACGGGTCGTGACCGGAATATCGAATGAAGCATGTCAGTCTCCTGCGGAAAAGTTGGAGGCGCTTGATGACGCGCCGCTCGAGGGGGAAATTTCACTCTGCAGCCGGTGTTTCATGACGGCGGCGTAGCGTGCCGGCCAAAGCCGCGTCAGCCACCAGGCGAGCCGCGACGTGGCGCCAAACAGCAGCTGCGTGCGACCGCGCCGTGCGGCCCGCAGCACGGCCGAGGCCACTTCTTCAGGCCGGGTCTGCGCGCCTGAAACCTTGCGCGGCCGGCCCGCAGGCGCACCGTCGCCACCCAGCGCCGCCTGGTCGATGCCGGTGAGGATGAAAGAAGGACAGACCAGCAGCACGCCCACGCCCTGATCCTGCAGTTCCGTGCGCAGGCTGTCGAAGAAGCCGTGCAAGGCATGCTTGCTGGCCGCGTAGCCAGCGCGGCCAATGAGCGGCGCAAACCCGGCCACGCTGGAGATGGCGATGATCAGGCCGCGACTGCGCGTCAGCGCCGGCAAGGCGGCGTGCGTGCAGTGCACGGCGCCAAAATAATTCACGTCCATGACACGGTGCAGCACCTCCAGCGAGGTCTCGGCAAAGGCACTGCGGTGCGCAATGCCGGCGTTGTTGATGAGCACGTCGATGCCGCCAAAACGCGCCAGCACCGCCGCCACAGCCAGGTGGCAGGCCGGCGCATCGGTGACATCGCACACCGCGGTGAATACTTCGCTGCCGGCCGCGAGCAGTTCGGTCGCCAGGGCGTCGAGACCGGCGCGGTCGCGGTCCAGGGCCGCGATGCGCGCACCCGCAGCCGCGAAGCTCAGGCACAGGCTGCGCCCCAAACCGCTGGCGGCGCCGGTCACGACCACGGTGCTGCCGGAAAAATGGCGGGCCGTCATGCAAGCTGCTGGTGTTCGCGTTGCCGCGCAGTCCAGTACAGGTCGAACACCTGCGCCGAGGAAAGCTGCGGTGTGTAGCCGAACACGGTCTTCAGGCGCGTGTTCAGCAACACCGGGCGGTAGCGCAGGAAGTCAAGCTGCTCGGGCCCGTACTGCGTCAAACCCAGGGGCTTGAGCACCGCCAAGGCCGACTGGAGCAGCCAGGCCGGCAGCACGCGACAGCGCTTGCCCATGCGTGCTGCGATCTCGCGGATCGTCAGGGCGCCGTCGCCCGCCACGTTGTACACGCCCGGCGGCCCCTGATCAATGGCGCGCAGCAGGATGGCCACCACGTCCTGGTCCCAGATGAAGACAAAGGGGCTGTCCGAGCCGGCAATGGCCAGGGGCCGCGCCTTCTCGAACATGTCGGTGATCTGGTTGTGCACCGTGGGGCCCAGGATGGTGCCGATGCGCAGCACCACCTGCTGCAGGGCTGGATGCTGCATGCGGTAATCGGCCAACATTTCCTCGACCAGCCGCTTGTGGTGGGCATAGGCAAAGGCCTGGTTGCCGCGCACCGGCATGTCCTCGGTCAGCCAGGCCGCATTGTCGGCGTGGTAGCCATAGGCCGCACCGCTGGAGGAGACGATGACGCGCTGCACGCCGTGCTGCACACAGGCCTGCAGCAGATTGCGCGTGCCGTTCACGTCGACGTCGTACTCGAATTCGCGCTTGCTGTGCTTGCCCGGCGTGACGATGCACGCCAGGTGCACGACGGTGTCGATCCGGTGGCGCGCGATCAGCGCGGCGATCTCCGGCGCGCGGATGTCGGCCACCTCATAGGCGACACCGGGCAGCGGCTGCGGCGCGGGACGAATGTCGTGCGCCACGATGGCGCCAGGCCGGGCCTCGCCCTGCAGTGCCGCCAGACGCTCGATCAGCTGGCTCCCCAGATAGCCACCGGCACCGGTGACGAGGATGCGTCGCGCCCTCATGCGCCCTCCCCCGTGTACGGCGCGGCAGCACCCTTGGGCGCATGGCGGCGCCAGTACAGCGCCAGTGTCATGCCGGCGACGATGTGCCAGATGCCCCACCAGGCGGTGACGATGGCCATACCGCCCAGACCGTTGAAAAAATTGAAGATCAGGATCAGCCCCAGACCCGAGTTCTGTATCCCCATCTCGAAGGTGATGGCGCGCCGATCCCGCTCGGGCAAGCCCAGCAGGCTGGACAGTCCGTAACCCGTGGCCAGTGCCATCAGGTTGTGCACGAAGACGACAAACACCACGAAGTTCACATAGGTCAGAAAGTGCTGGAAATTCGCCCCCAGCGCGCCGCCGATGAAGCCCACGAGCACCAGCAGCGAAAGCACTTTCATGGGCGTGCGCACGCGCTCGGCAAAGGCCGGATAACGCTGCGCCACCCACATGCCCAGCACCAGGGGAATACCCAGCAACATGACGATGACCTCCAGCATGGACCAGGGACTCATGGCGACTTCCTGCATCAGGCCACGCGTGATGGGATGCAAATTACCCCAGAAGGCAAAGTTCAGCGGCGTCATGACCAGGGCCACGGCCGTGGACAGGGCGCTCACGCTCACCGACAGGGCCGTGTTGCCACGCGAGAAGTGAACCAGGAAGTTGGAAATATGACCGGCCGGACAGGACGAGACCAGGATCATTCCGAGCGCGATGCTGGGCAGGGGTTGCATCACCCAGATCAGCACATAGGTCATCGCCGGAAACAGCACATGGTGGCCGAACAGGCCCAGCGCCAGTGCCTTGGGCGACTTCAGCGCGATGCGAAAGTCGGCCACGCGAAGCTCCAGCGCAACGCCAAACATGACCAGGCCCAACACCGCGTTGAGCAGGCCCAGGGTCTGCGGATTAAAGCTCAAATGCACCTGATCGATGGGCGCCATATCTTGTCTCCTCGGTTTTGGTCCGACCGGCGCCCAAGGGGCAATCCGGTGAACTCTTGGTATGCCTGCGACCATAGTGGATACTGCGCCGTTCGTCACCTACATTGCAGGACATTTCGCCCTCAATCAGGGACATACCCCGACCACAAGCCATGCCAGATCGATTCAGCGTCACCGCGCGCTTCACCCACGGCGTGATCGCCGCGGCGCGCCGTCAGGGCGTAGCCATTGCGCTACCGCTCGAGCAGGCGCTGGCCGAAGGCCGGCGCAGGGTGGGTGCGCAGCAACAGGACGAGCTGTGGGCCTTGTTGTGCGCTGCCGCCACCGACCCGCTGCTGGCCCTGACCCTGGGCGCGGACATGCAGGCCGGGCACCTGGACATCGTGGGACTGCTGCTGCTGAGCTGCGACACCCTGGGCGACGGCCTCGAAGTGCTAACCGAATACGCCCCCATCATCGGCGACATGGCGCGCTTTGAGACTTCGTCACAGGGCGACACCGTGACGCTGCAGTACCTGCCCGAGTACAGCGTGTGCCGGGAGCAGCGCGTGGAAGCCGCGCTGGGCTGTGTCGTGAGCCTGGCGCGCTGGATGACGAACGGGCGCTATCAGCCCAGCGAACTGGCTTTTGCCCATGCGCCTCTGGCCGCACCCGAGCGCTACGAACACATCCTGCACTGCCCGGTGCGTTTTGGCGCCGACAGCAACAGCGTGACCATGGCCGCGTCCGAACTGCAGCATGGGCTGATCCAGGCCGGCAGCGAGTTGCACGCGCAGTTGCGCCAACTGGCCGACGACATGCTGGGCTCGCTGCAGCAAGGCGGCGTATCGGCCCGGGTGCAGCAACTGATTCGCGAGCATCCGCGCTGGGGCAAGGAACGCATTGGCGAACAGCTCGGCATGAGTGGGCGCCACCTGAACCGCAAGCTCGCGGCCGAGGCCATCTCCTTCAAGGGCTTGCGCGAGGCCCTGCTCCATGACCTCGCAAGCAAGGCCTTGCGCCAGGGCGAGGCGAGCGTGGCCGTGGGTGTGCGGCTGGGCTTTTCCGACGAGTCAGCTTTTGCCCGAGCCTTTCGCCGCTGGAGCGGTCAAACCCCGGCCCAGTTCGCACGCTGCGGCCCCGCCGGCTTACCGCGCCAGCCCCCTACAATCGGGTGAGGTGCTTGCGCACCGCCCAGGCCAGCCCCTTGCTGCGCTGAACTCCCTCTCCTAACTCCCATGGCCGTCTACACCGAAGTCACATTTCCCCAGGCGCAGCAACTGCTGAGCGGCCTGGACCTGGGCGAGCTGCAAACGCTCGAAGGCAGCGCACTGGGCATCGAAAACACCAATTACTTTCTGGCCGTGGCGCAGGGCGGTGAAGTTCAGCATTACGTGCTCACGCTGTTTGAACGCCTGACAGCCGAGCAACTGCCCTTCTACCTGGCGCTGATGCAGCAACTGGCGCGGCGCGGCCTGCCGGTGCCCAATCCGGTGACCAACCCCAAGGGCCAGATCCTGCACAAGCTTCAGGGCAAGCCGGCGGCGCTGGTGAACCGTCTGCCGGGGAAAAGCCAGCTGACTCCGACGCCGGCGCACTGCGCAGCCCTGGGCGCGACGCTGGCGCGGCTGCACCTGGCGGCGCGCGATTGCCCGCTGCAACAGGAACACCTGCGCGGACTGGCCTGGTGGAATGCCACGGGTCCTGTGGTCCAGCCGTTTCTGGACAGCGCGCAAGGCGCCCTGCTGCGCAGCGAACTGGCTTACCAGAACCATGTGGCCGAGTCCTCGGCCTACGCGGCACTGCCGCGCGGACCCATCCACGCCGACCTGTTTCGCGACAACGTGCTGTTTGAGGACGAACGCCTGAGCGGCGTCTTTGATTTTTATTTTGCCGGTGTGGACAACTGGCTGTTCGACCTGGCGGTGTGCTTGAACGACTGGGCCATGCACCCGCAGACCGCGGTGCCCGAAGCCACGGGGTTCAGGGCGCTGCTGGCGGCCTACGAACAGGTGCGTCCGCTGACCGGGCCCGAGCGAGAACTGCTGAACGCCATGCTGCGCGCCGCGGCCTTGCGCTTTTGGCTGTCGCGTACCTGCGACTACCACCTGCCGCGCGACGCCAGCCTGCTCCAGGCCCACGATCCAAGCCACTTTGAGCGCGTGCTGCGCGAACGCATCGCCCACCCTGTCACACTTTCAGGTTACGACCTCACACCGACTACATGAAACTGAATATCGTTCCGGCGCGCACCGGCTTGCAATGGGTCAAGCTCGGCATGCGCACTTTTTTCAAGCAGCCGCTGGCCATGACCGGGCTGTTCTTCATGTTCATGGCCGTGATGACGGTGGTGAGCATGCTGCCCTACATCGGCACCGCTCTGGTGCTGGGGCTGCTGCCAGCAGCCACGCTGGGCTTCATGGCGGCGACGCTGGAAACCAGCAAGGGCCAATTTCCCATGCCCTGGATCCTGGCCAGCGCCTTGCGCGCCGGGCGCCAGGAGTTGCGCGCCATTTTGTTGCTGGGGGCGCTGTACGCCGCAGGCTTTTTGCTCATCATGGGCCTGTGCACCCTGGTCGACGGCGGGCAGTTTGCGCGCTTCTACCTGGGCGGCGGGTCGCTCACGCACGAGACCCTGAACCAGGCCGATTTTCAGGGCGCGATGTGGGTCGCCATGGGACTGAACCTGCCGCTGTCGCTGCTGTTCTGGCATGCACCGGCGCTGGTGCATTGGCACGGCGTGCCGCCGCTGAAGGCGCTGTTCTTCAGCTTCGTGGCCTGCCTGCGCAACATTGGCGCCTACATCGTGTTCGGTCTGGCCTGGTTTGCGATCTTCATGTTTGTCATCATGCTGACCATCGCTGGTGTCACCCTCGCGGCCAGCGCAGAAGCGGCCGCCGTGGCCGTGATGCCTGCTGCCATGCTGGTCATGGCGCTGTTTTTCACCTCGCTCTACTTCACCTTCGCCGACAGCTTCATCGCGTCGTCCGAGGAATCTCCAAGGGAAGAAAACCATGACACAGCATAGTTTGCCCAACCGCACGCAAGACGAAGTCAGCTGGTTTGCCCGGCGCAGTTTCCTGCAGGCCGCAGCGGCCTGGAGCGCCAGTGGCGGCTTTGCTGCAGCGCAGGCGCAGGCGCGCGGCAACATCGTGGAGCTGAGGGGACGCGCCCTGCTCAACGGGCGCAACCTGGACCCGCGTGAAACCATACAGACCGGCGACGAAGTGCGCACCGGGCCAGGATCGCAACTGGTGTTTGTCATCGGCAACTCATCCTTTTTGGTGCGGCAGAACTCCATCCTGGCGGTGGAGCGCGGCCCGGGACTGTTTGTCGTGGGCGCACTGCGCCTGCTCACCGGTGCCATGGCCAGCGTCTGGGGCAAGGGCGCGCGACGGCAGATCGTCACGCCGACGCTGACCGCAGGGATCCGCGGCACTGGCGTCTACGCCGAGGTCTTCCCCAAGGACGACTACCGCAGCTATTTCTGCAACTGCTATGGCGCCGTCGATCTGGACGCGCGCGGCGAAAAAATAACCTCCACTTCGGACTACCACCAGTCCTTCTGGGCCGAACCGCAGGCGCGCAACGGCCGACTGCTGACGCCGGCCGGGGCCATCAACCACACCGACGAGGAACTGGAATTCCTGGCGCAGCTGGTGCAGCAGCGCACGAATTGGCAGGTGCTGGGACGCAAGGGCATGAAGGACGGACGCGGCTACATGGAAGAAAAGCCGGAAGGCCTGCACCCTGCGGCAATGCCGCGCTGAAGATCTCCAACTTCAGGACTTGACAGCAGCACCGCGCAGGCGGGACGCGACGAAGAACAGCGACACCAGCGTGAGCAGCAGGCAGACGAACAGCGGCACCAGCACCTGGGTCAGGTTGAATCCCTCGCCCTTGAGCACGCGCATCATCAAGGTGTTTTGTGCCAGCGCCGGCACCCACAGGTGCCAGGCTTCCTCACCGCTCTGGTTGAACACCGAGACCAGTGGCAACAACGAGACCGACAGCAGCACCACGGTGCTGTTGGCCTGCGCTTCCTTGAAACTCTTGCAGCGGATCGCCACTGCCATCAAAACGGCCGACGCCGCCGCGGCAAAGGGCAGCAACACCACAAGGAACAGCGCCACCTCGCGCAGGCCGAACTGGAACATGGCCTGCAGGGTATTGCTGCGCAGCAGCCATTGACCGGGCAGAAAACTCAGGCAACTGAGCACCGCGATCAGCATGCTCACCGCGGCCACGGCGCACCACTTGCCCACGACCAGTGCCATGGCCGAAACAGGGTTCATCAGCAAGGGCTCGAGCGAGCCGCGTTCGCGCTCACCCGCCGTGCTGTCCAGCGCCGCATTGAGCGCACCCGAGACCACAGCCATCAGCACAAAAAAGGCCAGCATGCCGGTGAATTGCGCAGCCCTTGTCTGGTTGCTCGCCAGATCGACCTCCTGCACTTTCATGGGCGCGAGCAGTTCGGCGGAGACACCGCGAAATGCCAGGCTTAAGCCCACCCGCTCCTGGCCGAAGCCGCGCAGCAACTCGGCCACACGGTGCACGCCGGACTGGCTTTGCTTGTTCGCGCTGTCGCTCACCAGTTCCAGTTGCGGGCTGTCGCCCCTGAGCAAGGCAGCCTCGAAATCGGCTGGAACGACAAGCACGGGGTCGCCCAGCTTGGAGTCGCGCAGCAAGCGCTCGTAATCGGGCGGCGCTGCCCTCACGCTCCAGGTCTGGCGCGCCACATAGTTCTGCAGGGTCGGCGCCTGCGCCATGCCCACGACCAGCAATTCGCGCTGCTCCGCCTTCGCTTCGAGCGAGGCAATGAGGCCGGACAGCGCCAGCAACAACAGCGGCCCCATGAAGACGCTGGAGGCCAGGACCACGAGCAAGGTGCGCCGGTCCCGCAAGGCGTCAAGCAGTTCCTTGGTGAAGACCGCGAAGGCGGCGCGCCAGGAGTTCATGCAGGTACTCCCGCAGGGACAAACTCGGGATGAGCGAAAGCCAGTTGCACAAAGGCTTCCTCAAAATCGCTCTGTCCGGTTCGCTGCAACAACTCTTCCACCGTGCCGCTGGCGACGCTGCAGCCCTGAGCCACCACCACCACGCTGTCGCACAGGCGCTGCACTTCCTGCATGATGTGGGTGGAAAAAATGATGCACTTGCTGCCGCCCTCAGGAGTGCGCAGGAATCTCAGCGATTCGCGCAGCGCGCGCGTGGCCAACACATCCAGGCCGTTGGTGGGCTCGTCCAGCACAATGTTGGCCGGGTCGTGCACCAGGGCCCGCGCCAGCGCGGTCTTCATGCGCTCTCCCTGGCTGAAGCCCTCGGTGCGCCGCTCCAGCAACGTCCGCATGTCCAGCATGCGCGCGAGTGCTTCGGCCCTGGCATGGGCGGCATCCCGGCTCATGCCCTGCAGACGGCCAAAGTACACGATGTTCTCGCGTGCGCTCAGGCGCGGATAGAGTCCCCGCGCGTCACTGAGCACACCCATGGTCGCCAACGCCGCCTGCGGCTGGGCGGCCACGTCCAGTCCGTCCACGTGGATGGTTCCGGCGTCGGGCGAGATGAGCCCGGCCAGCATGCGCAGCGTAGTGGTCTTGCCAGCCCCATTGGGGCCCAGCAAACCGGTGATCTGCCCATCGGCTGCAATCAGGCTCACGTCGCGCACGGCCTGCACCCGAGGCGCGGGCTGGCGACGCAGCGACAGCGATGCCATGGACCAGGCTTTCGTCGCCACCGTTGGCGCGGCAAAGGAACGCGCCAGATTTTCGATGCGGATCATGGTTTGGGCCCTTGCGCGCGTGCCACCGGCACAAAGACGCCGGCGCGTGGCATGGCATTGGCGCAGGATGCGTCGACCTGCAGCGCCGCTGCTTCGTCCTGCGCGTCGATGAAACGAAACATCACATCGCGCATGCAGCCCAGGCCAAGGACACCATGGCCAGCCTGCGGCACGACCACGTGCCTTGCCAGGGGACCGAGCGCCTGTGCCACGCGCGCGCCGTGGCGCGGCGGCGTGACCGGATCGAGTCCGCCACTGAGCAGCAGCACCGGCACAGCGCTGGGTACCAGCGCATGGAAAGCCGGCGCCACCTCGCCTCGGGGCCAATAGGCGCAGGCGTCGCGATAGGTCTGTGCAAAGGCTGCGCCGAAATCATGACCGGGCAGATCCGCATTGCTGGACCAGCGCGGCCAGTCCTCGGCGCAGATGACGGAAAAATGCAACCCCACTGCCGGACGGTTCGGGCCACGCCCCCCCATGAGTGTTCCCATGGCAACCAGCGCCTCAAAGCGCCCCTGTGCCGCCTGCGTAATGGCCTCGGGCAGGGCCGCGGCCAGGGCCGGCGCGTACAGCGGCGTACGCACACCGCCCAGCACGGCGGCGCGCGTCATCGTGATTTTCTCGGGCAGGCCGGTCAAGGGATGAGCCAACTGCACCGTCCGCGGCAACCCGGCCAGGACACTGGCCCAGTCTCGCCGCAGCCGCGGATAGGTCCTGACGCAGACCGCGTCTCGCTCGCAGGCGCCCAGCAGTGCGTCAAAGGCCGCCTGGTTGTCCATCGAGGCGCTGGCCGGCAGCACCATGTCGGGCGGCGCCACACCGTCGAGCACGCTGCGCCGCACCGCATTGGGAAACTGGCGCTGGTATTCCAGCGCGGCGCGCGTGCCATAGGAAACGCCCACCAGATTGACGGTCGGTGCGGCCAACGCCAGGCGCACGGCATCGACGTCCTGCATGGCCAGCGTGGTGGTGAAAAAGCGCAGGTCGCCATAGGGCAGTTTTTGCAGCTGCGTCAGGCACTGCTGCAACTGCATGGTCTGCCATTGCGCATCGAGTTGCTGCGTCAGTGTGTTGCTGCTTTCGTCCAGGCACATCAGTGGCGCCGATTGGCCGGTGCCGCGCTGGTCCACGAAGACCAGATCGCGCCGGTTGTTCAAGCGGCTCATCAGTTGTGCCATCTGGGGCGCCACCTGGATCGCACTCTGCCCGGGACCGCCAGCGAGGAAGAACACCGGATCCGAAAATTTTCGCCGCGCCAGCGCCGGCACGACCACATAGTGGACGTTGATCTGCACGCCGTTCGGCCTCGCGGGGTCCAGCGCGCGTTGCAGCACGCCGCACTGCACTTCGGTGCGCATGCCACTGACACGGCAGGGCCGCAGCGTTTGCGCCTCGGCGTTCCAGGCTGGCAGACTCGACAGCGACAGGATCAGTGCCAGCAGCCAGACAGGAAACGGGAATTTCAGCGGGGTTTTCAAATCAGCGCGACAAGTGAAGGGACTGCCAGACTGTAACGCTCAAACGATTGAGCTTTCCCTTATTCACGACATCCGAGCTGCAACAGCCCCGTCATTGCGAGGCGCGTGCCTTTAGCCGCGAGGCCCTTGGGCTGTGGCGGGACGCGGCAATCCATGGAGGCGAACACATGACATGGATTGCTTCGCTGCGCTCGCAATGACGGCGTTGTTGTCACTTATTTCGAGAGCCTCATTGGCGGCTCCTATTGAGCCTCACTCCAGGTAGCGCGTGGCGTTGTCCAGATCGCCGTAGGTCGCTGCCTTGCGCAGCGCGTGCACAAACTTGCGCCAGGCCAGGTCGGGCTCGTCTACCTGTAGCACAAAGGTGTTGGAGTTGGCGTGGGCCTTGCGCAAGACCCGGACCGTCAGTTGGCTGTGGTCGGCATGTCCGAGCTCGACCTGCGCCGTGCAGGGCACGTCGATCGGCAATGCCACGTCAGAGCGCGCGCGAAAGCCAGCCATCCAGCATTCGACCACCTGCAGCTTGTAGCGTTGTGCCCGCACGTCCGTGCCAAGCTGCAGCGTCGCCGGGCAGATCACGGAAAAGCGCCGGTGCCTGCGCCGCATCCTGATCGGTCCCGCCTCCTTGTCAGGCGGCAACTCGGGCAGGACGGCCTTGTACGCCGGCAGGTCGTAAATCGAATGCAGCAGGCGCTTTTCGTCGTCGTCCAACTTGGCAAACACCTCAGTGCGTTGGTTGAAAAAATAATCCAGCAACTCCGGCGTCATGACCGGATCGTTGGTGGTGAAGAAGCGTTTGTCCGGGAATGCGATATTGGGCATCGGCAGGTGCAAAAAATAGCGATAAAGATTCTTGGCGGGCTCCTTGGCGTCGTAATGGCGTTTGAAAATTTCCGGCGCACGGCGCAGGTCAAGGTGCGCGCCTACCGCCGGTGCGCCGTTCACGAAGTCATAGTGCTCGACGGGATTTTGTTTCAGGCGACGAAAGAAAAGCAGCGACTCGTAAAACCCGATGTGTCGCGGGTTCACCGCAATCACCAAGTGGCTGGTATCGAAGAACTCGGTCGCGTACTGGTACATGAACTTCATCAGCGGGAACAGGATCGTGCCACCCGTGGCCTGAAAGCGCCGATGCACGGCGAGCGCCGAAACTTCGGCGATGTTGCCCCCGGCATTGCGGATCTTGCGAATGTCGAAGATCTTCTGCATGGGAAAGCCCAACTCGCTGTCGCGGATCAACGACACGGTCCCGACGACACGGCCATCGAACTTGGCCAGCAGCGTCGTCGTAGTGGGCAAGGCGTGGTACAGCGTGGCGCGCATGCCCGAGGGGTCAGGCTTCATGAAGCCGACGTGCACGTAGGCGTCGTGCAAAAGTTTGAAGCAGGCCTCCAGTTCTTCCCTGGTCTCGGCCACCTTGAGCGAGAGCTTGCTCGATGGTGCAGCGTCGCATTGAACCATGTTGCGATAGACCGCAAACCGAACGCGCTGGGGCAGCACGAGTGTCGCGCCGCGGGCTGCTTGACGGTAAAGCCATTTCAGTTTTTCGAGCATGATGTTTGCGATCCAGGTCGGAGTGAGCAGGTGACGTCAGAACCCGGGTTTGGCGCCAGGTTCAAGCAGGTCGGCGCTCGAATAGCGCCCGGGTGACAGAAGGTTGTGTGGATCCAGAATTTTCTTGATGGACTGACCGAGCCAGAAAGCCGGGATCTGCGGGTCACTGAGCAAGTGCATGTGATCGATGTCCAGACGATAGGGAAACAGCCCCATGCGTGCACATTCGCTGAGCAGGGCGTCGTAACACTTCTTCGCCTTGGCCGCGTCGCCTGGGCTGCTTTTGGAAAAGAGGATCGGAATCGTCGAATCCAGACAGCGCTGTGAGATCGCGGTCAAGGTGATCAATGGATCGACATCGTGAAAAAGGCAAATCGTCGCCACTTCCTGGATGTAGTCCCTGACCACAGGGGGGTCCAGCGGTATCAGCGGCGCGAACCAGATCAGCCCGCAGC
This sequence comes from uncultured beta proteobacterium, assembly GCA_903830985.1. GTDB lineage: Bacteria > Pseudomonadota > Gammaproteobacteria > Burkholderiales > Burkholderiaceae_C > CAIKVZ01. The sequence goes on along the minus strand of CAIKVZ010000086.1, from coordinate 60,841 downwards.
CATCGCGATCAGGATTGAATTCACCGTCTGGCAGACCCTGCTTGTTCTTCAGATAGGCCAGGGGCAGCGCCACCCTGCTGGGGGTCCCCTCCAAAATTTCCAGCGCCCGACCCGCATTTGCCAGCATGAGGCGCAGGTTGGGGAGCGGCAGGAAACGCAACAAGCGGTTGGCAAATTCGTATTTTTTTCGGCTCAAGCTGACGACTTTTTGGGAAATACCTTTGCATGCCTCCCGGATGACCGCCAATCCCCCGCGCACCAGTTCGTCCGGTCCGTACAGCGCGCCCACCATCGCCCAGTCGGGCAGGTCACGCTTCTTGGCAATCTCGATGATGCGGATCTCTTCCAGCGCCTGTTCGCGATTCCATTGGGTTTCCACCATGGAGAGCAGGCGCCGCTTGTTCATCAGGTTCACACCGCCGACGATGCCGCCGAGCTTCAGTTTGATTTCCCTGACGGCCTCAACCGCGTTCTCGAATTCCTCGTCCGGCAGGAACACCACGAACTGAGTGACGTTTTCGGGCTTGGGCGCCAGCCCCAAAGTTCCTTCCAGCACGACGCCAAAATTGCTCTGCGTGAACAAGCCATCCAGATAGGGCCCCGTCTTCCACTTGAAGACCTGATCGGCATAGTCGCCACCGAGTTCGTGCAAGGCAGAGCGGTAAATGCGACCATCGGGCAAGACCGCCTTGAGGCCCAACAGCGCGCCGAAATGATCCTCAACCGGCGTGATGCCGTAGCCGCGCTCCAGTGCGTTCCCGAGCAGACTGGCCTGCGGGCCGGCGCCGGTGGTCGGAACCATGAAATCGTGCCCATAGGTGCGCATGTAGGAAAGAAGATCCTGCTGGGTGACGCCTGGCTCCACCACGACGTAGGACAGCTTGGCATTGAATTCGACGATTCTTCTGAGCCTCGACAGATCGACCATCAAGACGTTCTCGGCAACCGGCGTAGCCCCGCCATAGCCCCAGTTCTTGCCGGAACTGACCGGCGAATATGTCAATTTGTGTTGCAAGCAGGCGAGCACGACGGCCTGCACCTGGCCCTGATCCTTCGGGCGAATGATGCCCAGTATCTTTCGCGGAGAAGCCAGGGTATTGACCGTCCACTTTTGTAAGGGGACTTCGCCCAACTCAAGATTTTCGGCACCAACGATGGCCACAAGATCGCGATGCGCCTGGGATTGGAGTGTCAACGAAAACCTCCTGCCTGTTTCATCCGAAGCTGCAATTGGTTCAACTCTGTCAGCGCCCAACGGTTGTCATGCAACTTCGCAGTCTGCGTCGCACGTTCCATGGACCGCGTATAGACCCGTTGACGGCCATCCAGCCAAGCCAAGGCGGATGTCAAAACGTCAAAGTGAGCACGGGCCGTTGGATGGCGCGGCGTTTGACCCAGCTTTTTCAGACTGACCCGAAACCGTGGCAGTGCCGCGCGGTCGTTCACGGCCAAATCAAATCGGCTATAGGCGGCGGCGATCCAATAAAAGGCTGTCTCCATATGCGTGCCGCGCGCTGACATGTCAAGAACTTCAAAACGACTGATCAGGTCCTCCACCTGACCCGCCTCCAAGCCGGTCTTTCGCCCGGCGATCAGCAATTGCCCGAGGTAGTGGGCCAGTAGCCACTTTTCGTCTTTGTCGACGGTCAATATGGAGCGAAAGGCATGGGCCATCTTTTCGACATCGTCCATTTGTCCCAGCATCACCTTGGGAGCCAATGTGTACCAGGCTGCAGAGTCAAATCGCCAATCGTCGTCGCCCTGGGCACGAAAATAGGCGTAGCGTTCGGTGAGCGTTTTCATGGCAACCAAAGCCTGCTCGTAATGCCCGCGGGCCAGGTAGTTGATGCTCAGGGTGACGGCCGTCATTCGGAGGTCGAACGGATAGAGATCTGCGCCATAGCGGGCCAAGCACTGTTCGAACAGTTCGGCAGAGCGCACAGGATGTCCGTCATAGTCCTGCAGCAAGGCATGCCAAATCAAGGCCTTGCCTTGATCGACGGGCTCTGTCAGCTGGGTCGAAACTTCAAGGCATCGGCCGATCCATCGCAGGCTCCTTGCGCGCAGGCCCAGCAACGAGGCGATGCAGGCGGCCCCGCCATACCAGTTGAGCAGCGAAGCGGACGGGCCCAACTCCTGGCAGATACCCCTGATCCGCAGAATGGACTGCAACAGGGTCGGAATCTGGCGCAGGTAGTAGGCCGACAGTCCAAGCTCTTCATACAACTCCGCCACCAGCCGAATCTTCGCTTTGCGCTCCTGCAGTTCAAACGAAGGACAGCGCGCGCGCAGCGGTTCGGGATCCACGATGGATGCCAGCAGCGAGGTCCAGTTGTTCTTCGGCCATTGCAGCCCAAGTTCCGCAAACGCGCGCGTCAGTTCAAGGCGCGCGTTCTTCATTCGCACGGAAATGCGATAAATGCGTGCCAGTTCGAGGTAGGCTTTGGCGCGTTCCAGGGGATCGATTTCGAAGCGCAGGCCCTTGCGGTATTGCGTGATGGAAAGCCGCACCTCGCCCTGCCGGAAAAGTTCTCCCGCGGCCAAAAGATCTGCGTCAGAAACCTTATCAATAGTCATATTGATCACCTGTTTCCACTATAACCGGGCGCCATGATCATGTCCATGCGCCTGATCACACAGAAAGTCAGTTGCAGCCTTGCCGGGTCTATCGCAGTGCGCCAGCGGCGCGCCCGGCTCACTCCACGGGAGTCAACTTGGCCACGCTCAGCGCCAGCCACTTGATGCCGTGGCGCGGGAAGTTGATCTGGGCGCGCGCCTCGTCGCCGCTGCCCTCAAGCGTGAGCACCTGGCCTTCACCGAACTTGTTGTGAAACACCTTCATCTTCACCCGCAGGCCATGCGCGGGCGCGGCCTTTTGTACTGGAACCGGGGGACTGGCAAAGCTCGTCATCCCCTTGTCGAAGCCCGCACCAAACGCGTTATCCCGACGCTGGTAAGCCCCGGCCCCCGGCGCGAAACCGACGCCCGAGGCAAAGCCGGCGTGCTTGGGCGTGATCCACTTGAGCGCGCCTTCTGGCAATTCATCAAAGAAGCGGCTCTTCGCGTTGTAGCGCGTCTGGCCGTGCAGCATGCGCGTCTGCGAATGGCTCAGGTACAAACGCTTTCTGGCCCTGGTGATGGCCACGTACATGAGGCGGCGCTCTTCCTCCAGTCCATCACGCTCGGCGAGCGCGCGCTCGTTCGGAAAGATGCACTCCTCCAGGCCGCCGATGAACACGCAGTCAAACTCCAGGCCCTTGGCCGAGTGCACGGTCATCAGCTGGACCGCGTCCTGCCCGGCCTGCGCCTGGTTGTCGCCGGACTCCAGCGCGGCGTGCGTCAGAAACGCCGCCAAAGGTGACAGCGTCTCGCCGGTCTCGGCGTCGGCCAGAACAGAATCCGGGTCGATACCCTGGCTGACCGGGCTTTGCGTCAAGGGCTGTCCCAGCTCGTCCACCGGCAGCGCCACGGCGTCGCGGCCAAAGCCTTCCTGGGTGACAAAACTCTCGGCCGCGTTCACCAGTTCCCCCAGGTTCTCCACCCGGTCCGCGCCCTCCTTTTCGGCCTTGTAAAAATCGATGAGGCCGCTGTGCTCGAGCACCTGCTCGACGATCTCGCGCAGGGTCTGGCCCTGGGTGCGCTCGCGCAGCACATCGATCAGCGCCATGAAGGCGCCCATGTTGACGCCGGCCTTGCCACCCACGGCGCTCACAGCGTCGCTCAGCGAGCAGCCCATGGAGCGCGCGGCGTCCTGCAACTGCTCCAGGCTGCGCGCGCCGATGCCGCGCGCCGGAAAGTTCACAACCCGCAGGAAGCTGGTGTCGTCGCGCGGGTTCTCCAGCAGGCGCAGGTAGGCCAGGGCGTGCTTGATTTCGGCGCGTTCGAAAAAACGCAGGCCTCCGTAGACGCGGTAGGGCATGGCGGCATTGAAGAGCGCGGTTTCTATGACCCGGCTTTGCGCATTCGAGCGGTACAGCACGGCAATCTCTTTTCGCTCATGGCCTTCGCGTACCAGCTGGCGCATCTCGTCGACCATCCACTGCGCTTCGGCAAAGTCGCTGGTCGACTCATAGACGCGCACCGGCTCGCCCGGCCCCTGCGAGGTGCGCAGGTTTTTGCCCAGCCGGTTGCTGTTGTGGCTGATGAGCTCATTGGCCGAGTCCAGGATGTTGCTGCCGCTGCGGTAGTTCTCCTCGAGCTTGATCTGGTGCTGCACATGAAACTCGCGCACGAAGTCGGCCATGTTGCCCACGCGCGCGCCCCGAAAGGCGTAGATGCTCTGGTCGTCGTCGCCCACGGCCAGCACGGCCGAGCGCGGGTGTTCGCCTTGCAGGTTGCCTGCCAGCATCTTGATCCAGGCGTATTGCAGCTTGTTCGTGTCCTGGAACTCGTCGATCAAAATGTGGCGAAAGCGCCGCTGGTAATGCTCGCGCACCGGATCGTTGTCGCGCAGCAGCTCGTAGCTGCGCAGCATCAGCTCGCCGAAATCGACCACGCCCTCGCGCTGGCACTGGTCTTCGTAGAGCGCGTAGATTTCCACCTTTTTGCGCGTGTCCGGATCCGTGGCAATGACATCCGCAGCGCGCTGCCCGTCCTCCTTGCAGCCGGCGATGAACCATTGCAACTGTTTGGGAGGAAAGCGCTCGTCGTCCACATTGAACTGCTTGCACAGGCGCTTGATGGCACTGAGCTGGTCCTGTGTGTCCAGTATCTGAAAGCTCTGCGGCAGATTTGCCGCCTTGTAGTGGGCCCGCAACAGGCGGTTGCACAGGCCGTGAAAGGTGCCTATCCACATGCCGCGCACATTCACCGGCAGCATGCTTGACAGGCGCGTCATCATCTCCTTGGCGGCCTTGTTGGTGAAGGTCACGGCCAGCACGCCGCCGGGCGTGACCTGGCCGGTCTGCAGCAGCCAGGCGATGCGCGTGGTCAGCACGCGCGTCTTGCCGGAGCCCGCCCCGGCCAGGATCAGTGCATGCTCGGCCGGCAGGGTGACTGCGGCGAGTTGCTCCGAGTTGAGGTGATGGAGAAGAGGGGAATCTGACGCGACGTTTGTGAACATGGCTCGATTGTAGGAAGCTCGCACGCATGCTGAACCGAATTACCTTCCTGACCCTCTGTCTGGCCTGCTGCGCCGCCGTGCAGGCCCAGTCCTTCTGCTCCAGTGACGGCCAGCCCTTGCCTGAGGCCTTGCTGGAGCGCTTCATCAGCGCCGACTGCGAGGCCTGCTGGACTTCACCGGACGACGACGCGCCAGTGCCGGCCCCCAGGGCGCTGGTGCTGGACTGGATCGTCCCCGGAAAAGGGGGTGACGACGCGCCCCTGTCGGCCGCAGCCAACCGCGACGCGCTGTCCCGGCTGGAGGCGCTGGCGGTGCCGGCGCCACCGCGATCGCTGGCACGCAACACCAGGGTTGCCGCAGAGGGCGAAAGCCGGTTGCGCGTCGCCCACGGACTGCCCTTGGCGGACTATGTGGGCGCGTCCATCGAATGGACGTCCGCCGGCGCGGGGCCATGGACCGCCACGCTGCTGCTGGTACAGCAGATTCCCGCCGGCACCCAAGGAACGCCGATCGAACGTCATCTGGTGCGCAACATGCTCCAGACCACCTGGAGCGCCGATGCTTCAGCGCCGCAGCGTTTCTTCGAGTCGCGCCCGATGAGCCTGCCCGCCAGCACGCCGCTGGAGCGGCTGAGCGTGGTCGGCTGGGTGCAGGACGCCAAAGGCCGGGTGGTGGCGCTGGCGCAGTCGGCGTGTCAGGACGCCGAGATGGATTGAGGTCAGCGTGATCCGGAAACGACAAACCCCGCCGAAGCGGGGTTTTACAGGATGCCTCAACGAAGGCGATCAGCCCATGTGCAAGCCGCCATTCACCGAGAAGTCGGCGCCGGTGGCATAGCCGCCTTCTTCGGACGCCAGCCAGGCGATGATGGAAGCGATTTCTTCCGGCGTACCCAGGCGCTTGGCCGGGACGGTGGCGACGATCTTGTCCAGCACTTCAGGACGGATGGCCTTGACCATGTCGGTGCCGATGTAGCCCGGGCTGACGGTGTTCACCGTCACGCCCTTGGACGCCACTTCCTGCGCCAGCGCCATGGTGAAGCCATGCAGGCCGGCCTTGGCCGTGGAGTAGTTGGTCTGGCCGAACTGACCCTTTTGACCGTTCACCGAACTGATGTTGATGACGCGGCCCCAATTGCGTTCGATCATGCCTTCGATGACCTGCTTGGTCACGTTGAACATGCTGTCCAGGTTGGTGGAGATCACAGCGTCCCAATCCGCCTTGCTCAGCTTGCGGAACTGGCCGTCGCGCGTGATGCCGGCGTTATTCACCAGCACGTCAACGCGACCATGCTCAGCCATGACCTTCTGGAAGGCGCCAACAGTGGAATCCCAATCGCCCACATTGCCCACCGAGGCGTGGAAGGTGTAGCCCAGGGCGGCCTGCTCGGCTATCCACTTGGCGTGGTCGCGCGTCGGGCCGCAACCGGCGATGACGGTGAAACCCTCTTTGGCCAGACGCTGGCAAATGCCGGTTCCGATGCCACCCATGCCGCCCGTGACGTAAGCTACTTTTTGAGTCATGTTTTTGCTCCTTTATTGAAAAATTAATTTGTGACGCTGGAATGTAGCGGCTAATTCTGTCGCCCGCCTTGCGGAAAACACCGAGATTCTGCAATATAAATTCATCACCCTGAGCCGGACTGCGGTAATGACTTGCCGCCCTGCACTTACCCATTCCGGTTTCTTGCACGGGCAGGGATCGAATGCCCCTCAGCGTTTGCCCAGTGCCGTCTTCCAGTCGCGAAACACATCGATGTCAAAGCCATCAGGGTAGAACAGCAGCCCCGGCGCATGTCCCTTGGTGTCCGTCACGCCGTACTGCCAGATGACCTTCTTGGTCTTGCGGTCGATCACCATGACGCGGTCGCGCAGGTCGTCAACCACGAAGATGTCGCCGGTGTCGGGCAGTTCGCGGGCAATGCTGGAGTGATCGAGCATCCACTCGCCTTCCTTGACGAAATATTCCCATGTCACCTTGCGCGTGGCCGGATCAAAGATCACTACCCGCCCCGGCTTCCAGAAATCGGCCACGATCACCTGCTTGCCGTCGTTGGTCATGAACGCATCCGAGGGATAGCGGATGTTGGGTGCCTTCACGCTCCACAACACCTTGCCTTCACGCGTGATGCGCGAGATCCATGAGTTGGAAATTTCCGTCACCAGGATGTCACCGTTCTCCAGCGGCGTCGCGCCATTGGGGTGCGCCAGTTCGTGCGGCGGCTTGTGCCGGCACTTGCCCGGCGTGCCCCACTGGGTGGTGATCTTGTCGGTCTTGGGGTCGACGATCAGGATGCGGCAATTGCGGATGTCGGCGGTGATGAACTTGCCGTCGGCCAGCAGGTGCGCGTCATCCGGATAATTCAAGAAGCCTGGCGCCTTGCCCCGGGTGTCGGGGGTGCCATAGGTCCAGGTCAGCGCCTTTTTTTCGTAGTCGACGATATGCACGTCAAAGTTGTCCTCTTCGCTCACCGCCAGCAGTTTGCCGTCCGGGGAGAAATTCACGTCCTCGTTACCGCGGTACACCGCCAGGCTGGGCGAGACAAACTCCCAGACGATGCTCTTGTCCGGGGCGATTTCGATCAATCGGTTGTTACGACGATCGGCAATCACGATCGGATAGGGCAAAGGCTTGCCCCAGGACGCCACCGGGTTCTTGCGACTGCCGGTTACCGGAGGAATCGGCAAGGGCGCCACGCCGCTGGAGACGATGCCCGCACCGGTCATCTCGGCCGTGACCGTCACCGGCACGCCGGCTGGCTTGGGCTTGGCGGCTTTGGCGCCGTCCTGCGCGTAGGTCGTCAGTGATGAGGCCAGCAACAGGGCCAAAACCAGCGCTTGTCGCGTGGCAAAAATGGGAGCGTCTGGGCGCATGAAGTTCTCCGAGTGCCGAATGGCGTTGGCAAATGTCCGATTCTTCGGCATCGCGGTTTTTCAGGTCTTGATCTGACACAAGCTCGGGTGCTTTGACCGCGGCCTTCCCACCCGAGGAATGGCACGCGATCAGATGCCCTGGCTCACGGACCTTCCTGTACGACGCGCCCGTTCAAGGCCTGCGGCGCGCGCATGTTGTCGGCAAAGCGGGCGCGCCAGAAGCGCAACTGCTCGCCCGACACGGTGAGCGGCTGCTTCAGAACCAGCCAGGTGACGCCCTCTGTGCAGGGCGATGCAGTGAGCGAACCGTCATACCGGTAGTACGCGTGGTCCGACGGCAGCAGTCGACTCGCGTCGGCCAGGACGCCAGGGATCAGATGATCGCCGTCGGCACGCGCTGGAAGCTGTGGCCACAACCTCGCCAATTCGGCGTTTTGTTCGCCCTCGCGAAACAGCAGCACCACAGCGAGCAGTTGCCCCGAGACACTCTTGTGCAGCAGGTGCGCGGCCAGGGGGAATTCCTCGCCGGCGATGCGGTCGCCGCCCGGTGTGTGAAAGTGAAACTGCTGCAGCGCGTAGCGCTCCTTGCCGATCAGCAATTCCGATCCCTTGGCAAAGCGCACGCGCGCCGTGTGGCCGTCGTTGACGATCTTCAGCGGTGCGGGGTGGTAATTGAACTGCAGGGCCGGCAAGGGCTGCTGGACCGCAGCCTGGATGTCGATCGGTGACTGACGCCGTCCGAGTTTGCACAGGGGACTTTCGGCCCAGGCCGAACTCGCAGCGAACACGAACGTTCCCACCCATAGCGCGCGAAGCAGCCTCGCCCCTACCCTCTCCCGCACGCGGGCGTCAGGGGCCGTTGCAGAGATCAACGCTCGATCGTCAGTGCCACGCCCATGCCGCCGCCGATGCACAGCGATGCAATGCCCTTCTTGGCGTCGCGGCGCTGCATTTCGTGCAGCAGCGTCACCAGGATGCGGCAGCCGGACGCGCCGATGGGGTGGCCGATGGCGATGGCGCCGCCATTCACATTGACCTTGCTCGTGTCCCAGCCCATTTCGTTGTTCACGGCGCAGGCCTGAGCGGCAAAGGCTTCATTGATTTCCAGCAGGTCCAGGTCCTGCGCCTTCCAGCCCGCGCGCTCCAGCGCCTTGCGCGACGCGCTCACCGGGCCCATGCCCATGAGAGCCGGGTCCAGGCCGCTGGTGGCAAAGCTGGCGATGCGACCCAGCGGTGTCAGACCCAGGGACGCGGCTTTGGCCGCTGTCATGACCATCACGGCGGCGGCGCCGTCGTTGATGCCCGAGGCGTTTCCCGCGGTCACGCTGCCCGCCTTGTCGAAGGCGGGGCGCAGACCAGCCAGGGCCTCGGCCGTGCTCTTGCGATTCAGGAATTCATCGGCGGAAAAAACAATCGGATCGCCCTTCTTCTGCGCGATGCTGACCGGAACGATTTCGTCGACGAACTTGCCCGCGTCCTGCGCGGCGGCGGCCTTTTGCTGGCTGGCAAAAGCCAGTGCATCCTGCATGTCGCGCGTGATGCCGAACTTCTTGGCCACGTTCTCGGCGGTGATGCCCATGTGGTACTGGTTGTACACGTCCCACAGGCCGTCAACGATCATGGAGTCGATCATTTTCCAGTCGCCCATGCGCTGGCCGTCGCGCGAACCGAGCAACACGTGCGGCGAGGCGCTCATGTTTTCCTGTCCGCCGGCGATGACAATCTCGCTGTCGCCATAGGCCACGGCCTGGGCTGCCAGCATCACGGCCTTCAGGCCGGAGCCGCACACGGCGTTGATCGTGAGGCCGGGCGTGGCCTGGTTCAGGCCGCTCTTGATCACGGTCTGGCGCGCCGGGTTCTGACCCTGGCCTGCAGCCAGCACCTGGCCCATGATGACTTCGCCGATCAGCTCGGCTGACACGCCGGTGCGCGCCAGCAAGGCCTTGATGACGATGGCGCCCAGCTCAGGTGCTGCGGTCTTGGCGAGGGTCCCGCCGAATTTGCCGACGGCGGTACGCGCGGCCGATACGATGACGATGTCTTGCATGAAGTGCTCCTGTCGTAGAAAAATTCAGGCTTTGGCCAGGACGTAGCGCCCGGGTGCCGGCTCGATGGCCTTGTACTTGCCCTTGCCATAGGTCTTGGGCGCGGGGATCTGCTTGCCGGCCTGGGCCTTGAGCCAGTTTGACCAGTCTGTCCACCAACTGCCGGGATGCTCCTTGGCGGCGTCAATCCACTCGTTGACATCGGCGGGGAACTTGCCGCTTTCGCTGACCCAATGGCTGCGCTTTCCCTTGGCCGGTGGGTTGATCACGCCCGCGATATGGCCGGACGCACCCATGACGAAGCGTTTCTTGCCCGGCAGGCACTGCGTGCTGGCGTAGGCGCCAGCGATGGGCACGATGTGGTCTTCGCGCGAACCGTAGATGTAGACCGGCAAGTCGAGCTTGCGAAAGTCGATTTTCTGTCCACAGGTCACGGCCTTGCCCGGTTTCACCAGCTTGTTTTCCAGGTAGGTGTTGCGCAGGTACCAGGCGTAGTAGGGGCCGGGCAGATTGGTCGAATCGGAGTTCCAGTACAGCAGGTCAAAGGGTGGCGGGGTTTCGCCCTTGAGGTAGTTGCCCACCACGTAGTTCCACACCAGGTCGTTGGGCCGCAGGAAGCTGAAGGTGGACGACAGATCCTGCCCCTTCATGAGTCCGCCCGCGCCCATCTCTTTTTCCCGGTATTTCACGAAGGACTCGTCGATGAAAACGTCCAGGATGCCGGTGTCGGAAAAGTCCAGCAGCGAGGTGAGAAAGGTCGCGCTCTTCACCGGCTTTTCGCCGCGCCCGGCCAGCACGGCCAGCGCCGTTCCCAGCATGGTGCCGCCGACGCAAAAGCCCAGCGCGTTGATGTCGTCCGCGCCGGTGACGTCCTGCACCACGGAAATGGCCTTGATGACGGCGTCCTCGATGTAGTTGTCCCAGGTCTTGTTGGCCAGCGATTCGTCCGGGTTGCGCCAGCTCACCACGAAGGTGCGGTGCCCCTGCTCCACCGCGTAGCGGATGAAGGAGTTGTCGGGCTGCAGGTCCAGGATGTAGAACTTGTTGATGCAAGGGGGAACGAGCAGGAAGGGCTTCTCGTAAACCTTGGCGGTGAGCGGCTTGTATTCGATGAGCTGGAACAGCTCGTTCTCGAACACCACGGCGCCTTCGGTCGTGGCCACGTTCTTGCCCACTTCAAACAGGCTCTCGTCGGTCATGGACACATGACCCTGGCGGATGTCGTGCAGCAGGTTCTGCATGCCTTTGGCGATGCTCTCGCCCTTGGTCTCAATGGCTTTTTGCTGCGCGTCGGCGTTCAGCGCCATGAAGTTGCTCGGCGCCGAGGCTGCCAGCATTTGCTCCAGGGCAAAGCGGATGCGCGCCTTGGTCTTCTTGTCGGCCTGCGCCGCGTCGGCCAGTCCCATCAGGGTACGCGAATTGAGCAAATACGTGGCAGCGGAAAACGCCGCCATCGGATTGGCCGACCAGGCATCGCCGGAAAAGCGCTTGTCTTTGGCCAGCGGAATGCCGTGCAGGGTCTGGTTCCAGAGTTCGGCCGCGTCCTGCAGGTACTGCTGCTGCAGGGTCTGAAGCTGCTCCGGGTCAAAGCTGATCTTGGGCGCAGTACCGGCTGTGGGCCCGGTGGCAGCCTGACCGAGATTCATCCCCTGAAAGGACTGCATCGCTTTTTGCCACGCGTCGCCAAAGCTGTGCTGAAACTGCTCGGCAGACTGGGAGAGAAACTTGAGGTTATCCTGTTGCACAGTGGCTCCTGACCATAAAGACTCGACAATCGAGCCTTCGAGTATCCCAGTTTGCACCTTCGCAAAGCTGACGCAAGAAAAAATAGCCGCCATGTACATCGTTGCGATAGCCTGGATTTATGTCGCGCTGATGATGGCCGTGGCCGAGGCTTTCCATCCCTTGGGTACGGTGCTGGGCGCCATCATCACTTTCCTGTTGTACGGTCTGGGGCCGGTGTCGCTGGTGCTGTACATCATGGGCGCGCCGCAGCGGCGCAAGCGCGCCCGGGCGCGCGAAGCCGCCGAATTAGTCGAGCCAGATGCCGGCGGCCATGCGGCCGCTGACCCGATCGCGCCGGTGGGAAAAAAAACGTGAGGGGTTGCTGACGGTGCACCAGGCGAGGCTGCCGTCGTTGCCGTAAACCCGGGTGACACCCATGGCGTCAAGCCGCCGGCGCGCAAGGGCCGCCAGGTCAGCGAGGAATTTGCCGTTGACCTGCGGCGCAAAGCATGGCGCACTGCCTGCGTCCTGCCCTACAAAAGCGTCACGCACTTCAGGACCGACCTCAAACGCCCCTGGACCGATGCAGGGTCCGAGCCAGACCAGAATGTCAGAGACCGGCGTTGGCGTTGCGCGGATCATCTGCTGCACAGTGGATTCGAGCACGCCTGCGGCCAGTCCGCGCCAACCGGCGTGGGCCGCGCCCACCAAATCACCCGAAAGTGTGGTGAACAGCAACGGCAGGCAGTCCGCCACCATGATGGTGCAGGCCACACCGCGCTGCACACTGATACAGGCGTCGGCCACCGTTCCGTCAACCGTTTCACTGTCAAGCAACGCGACCGCCGTGCCGTGCACCTGCCGCAAAAACACCGGGCGCACGCCCAAGGCGCGCTGCAGCCGCGCGCGATTTTCGGCGACCGCCGCCAGGTCGTCGCCCACGTGGTCGCCCAGGTTCAGTCCGGCACAGGGACCGGTACTGACACCCCCCTGGCGCGTGCTGAAAAAGGCGCGCACCCCGGACGGCGCCTGCCATTGCGGCTGCAGCCAATCAGTGTTCACGGGCCTTGTCCGGCGTTGCCGGCAGCACCGTCAGCACCGCCAGCAGCGCGGCTGTTTGTGCGTCGGGTGTGCCGTCGATCAGGCTGGGACGGTATTTCATCTGAAACGCGGCGACCACTTTTCTTGTGGGAGCATCGAGCGTGCCGGTCATGGGGACCGCAAAGCCATGCTGCGCCAGCTTCTTCTGGAACCAGGCCACCTCAGGCAATTGGGATTCAAACGCCGGCAACTGCAGCGCCACGGCCGCCGCGTCGGGCCACAGCACCAGCCCCGCGTCGGCCAACTGCTTCCAGGGAAACAGCGGCCCCGGGTCTTCCTTGCGCTGGGGCGCGATGTCGCTGTGGCCCAGCACCCTGTCGGGCGTGACGCCGTGGCGCTGCGCTATGGCCCGGACCAGCGGGATCAACAGGTCGATCTGGGTTTGCTGGAACTCGGCCCAGACCGGGCCATTGGGCGTACTGCGCCAGCCCGGGTTCACGATCTCGATGCCGATGGAACTGGAATTGAGCTGCGCCGCGCTCTTCCAGGAACTCATGCCGGCGTGGTAGGCGCGCTGGCTTTCATCCACCAGTCCGTAGATCTTGGGGGCTGCACCGTCGGTCAGCAGGTAGTGGCTGCTCACGCCCTTCTCCGCCAGTTCACGCAGCGATTGCGTCAGGTCCAGCGCCGTGTAGTGGATGATGATGTAGCGCACCCTGCTGTCCTGGCTGCGCGCCGACAGGCTTTTGTCCACAAGGGGTCCGCTGGCGCAACCGGCCAGCAAAAATGCACAAAGTACAAGGAACAATTTCTTCATTTTCAGTCCGGTTAATTCAGTTTCAGCGTGGCCATGCGCGCTGCCGCAACATGCGCGTGCAGGTCCACGGTTTGCAGCGGCAACTCGGACGGCAAGGCGGCACGCAAACTCTGCACGATCACCGGGTGGAGTTGCGCCGCGCGCCCGGCCAGCGCCACGGGTCTGGGACCGAAACGATTGGCCAGCGCCAGGCCCAGGCGCGCCAGCTCGAGGCCGGCGCGCTGCAGTATGTCGAGTGCGGCCGGATCATCTTCTGCCGCAGCCGCCACGGCCAGCGCCAACTGCCCCATGGCGCCGCGCGTCCCGGCGTAGACGAATTGGCGCGTGGTCGGCCAATCGCTGCCGCCCAACTGCTCGAACACGCGCTGCGCCAGCGGCGATGCGCGCCAGGCGCCGGGTTGTTCGTCCTCGGTACGCCAGATCAGCCGCAAGGCTTGCTGCGCAATCCAGTAGCCGCTGCCGCCGTCGTCAAGCACGCCGCCGCGCCCGCCGGCACGGTGCAGTTCGCCCTGGCTGTCGAAGTACACGGCCACGGAGCCGGTTCCAGCGCAGATCAGGTAACCCTCGCCTGGCTCAAAGCTGTCGCGGTAAGCCATTTCCATGTCGCTGTGCACTTGCACGGCGGTCCGGGGCAACTCAAACGCCTGGGCCAGCGCGTCCTGCAGCGCCAACGCCGCCGCCTCGAGAGGCCCGCCCAGGCCCGTGACGCCAGCGCAAATCGCAGCCACCCGCGCTTGCTCACGCAATTGCCGCGCCAGCCCGGTCAGCAGTTGCGCCACGGCGTCCCGCCCGGCCTCAACACTCATCTGCAAGCCACTGATGGGGCCAACGCACCCGCTGGCCAGCATCTGGCCATCACGGTCGGCCAAGGCCCAGCGCGTTTGCGTGCCGCCGGCGTCCAGGCCCAGCGCAGCGACAAGAAGCTCGCTCACAGGCGCGTACTCGCCTTCGCCAGGTAAAACCACTCCTGGCCGGGCGCGGCCAGCGCTGCCGGGAACAGGATGTAGCCGTCGTCGGGCGCCGCCACGGGGGTGCCGTCGGCACGGGTGCCGATCACGTCGCCGCGCTTGAGCGCATCGAAGCTGGCCCAACTGCGGCTGAAGCGGTCATCGGCGTGGGCGCGGTCTATCACTTCGTAGATCGACAACGCCTCGGTCTGCTGTGCCACTTCGGGCGGCGCGGACTGCACCAGCCCCAGATGCGCCAGGGTGTTGCGAATGGCGCGGTACGCCACCTCGGGCGCCTGCGGGTCAGCGTGGTTGCCGCACTCCAGCGTGAGCGCATAGCCGCCCACGGAGCGCATGTACTCGGTCGTTCCTACGCCGTAGCGCGCGTCGGTGTTGAGCAGGGCCTGGCGGCTCGCGTCAGCGCCCATCGCGGCACGGCGCCGCTGCACGCCGCGCGCGTAGGTGCTGAGCCAGCCGTCGACAAAGCGCCTCACGCCCAGGCGCAGCGCCATGGCCTCTTCCTGTGCGGCATGGGCAACGGGTTCGAGCTCGCCCTGATTGTCCCGGGGACCCACCATGACGAAGGCCTGGCCCTGACCCTGGAAGGAATGCAGGTCGAGCAGCACATCGTGCTGCGCCATCAGCGGGCACAACCAGTTGGCGATATGGTCCTCATACTCCAGCGGCTGCGTCGTTGGCGCCAGATTGCGGTTCAGGTTGCGATCGCCACTGCGCTGGGCCTTTTGATAGGCCAGCGGGTTTGTCACTGGTACGAAGGTCACCGAACCACAGGCCAGAGTCAGTGCGCCAGCATCGAATTCGGCCAGCACACGCTGTATGCCCTGGGTGCCGCAGACCTCGTTGCCGTGCACGGCACCGAGCACCAGCAGGCGCGGCCCGGCTGTGGGGCTGGCCAGTTGCACGGCCTTGAAATACGGTAAGGCTTGAGTACTTTTCGTGATGTTCATGGAGCTAGTCTATTTCTTCTGCGTGCCGAATTGCGGATCGACCTTGATCAGAGCTGTCACGATGAAGGTCGGAATCGCTGCGACGCAAATCCAGGTGAAAAAATGGGCATAGCCCAGTTGCGACTGCAGCCAGCCGCTGGCCATGCCGGGCAGCATCATGCCCAGCGCCATGAAACCGGTGCAGATGGCGTAGTGCGCGGTCTTGTGCTCGCCGGCGGCGGTCATGATCATCACCAGTACAAAGGCGGTGAAGCCAAAACCGTAGCCGAACTGCTCGAAAGCCACGGCCGCGCCGATGAAGCTCACGTCCGTGGGCATGGCCAAAGCCAGGTACACATAAACCAGGTGCGGCACATTGATGGCCAGCGCCATGGGCCAGCGCCAGCGCAGCAGGCCGTCGCGTGCCACCAGGTACGCACTGAGCAGACCGCCGAGCGTGAGCGCAATCATGCCGACCGTGCCATAGATCACGCCCACGTTGGCCGTGGACAGCTCCAGACCCCCTTTGGAGCGCAGGTCCAGCAAAAAAGGCGGCGCCATCTTCACCAGTTGCGCCTCGCCAAAACGGTAAAAAAGAAAGTAGGCCAGCGCCAGCAGCACGTCCTTCTTCTGCAGAAACTTGGCAAACACCGCAACAAAGGACTGCAGCAAATGCCCCGCATCGCCATGCGCCACATCTTCCGCCGGGCGCGGCAAGACGATTCGGTGGTACAGCGACATGGCGCCAAACATCGCCCCCAGCACGAAGAACACCACCGACCAGGCCAGCACCACGTCGCCTGTGCGTTCCGTGAGCTTGCCCGCCAGATACACCAGCGCGCCCTGTCCCGTGATCATGGACAGGCGAAAGAAGGTGCTGCGTATGCCCACGTAGGCCACCTGTTCGTGCGCGTTCAGCCCCAGCATGTAAAAGCCGTCGGACGAGATGTCGTGCGTGGCGCCACTGAAGGCCAACAGCCAGAACAGCAGCAACGTGATCTGGAAATAACCGGCCAGCGGCAGCGCCAGCGCAACCGACGCGAACAGCGCGCCGATGAACAGCTCCAGCGTCACCACCCACCAGCGCTTGGTCCGAAACAGGTCGACAAAAGGCGCCCACAACGGCTTGATGACGAAGGGCAGGTACAGCCAACTGGTGTAGAGCGCGATCTCGGTGTTGGACAGGCCCAGGTTCTTGTACAGGATGACCGACAGCGTCATGACCACCACGTAGGGGATGCCCTGGCCGAAATAAAGCGAGGGAATCCACCACCAGACGCTGGCGACGCGCTCGGGGACAAGCTCGGGGGCAAGGCTGACGGTGTTTTCGCGTGCGGGCATGGGGTCCTGTGCAAAATGCTTGGCCGCGATTAAACCACCCCCGGTTTCCTCCCTACACTTGGCGCCATGTTGAACACCGAACAAGCCAGCAAGCAACACACGCAACTCGACTGCTACGAGCCTCTGGCGCTGGTCCAGGCGCTGGTCGACGATCAGCTCAATGCCGTGAACGCCGTGCGCGCCGCCAGCGGCGATCTGGCCGCAGCCGTGAACGCAGCGGCGGACCGGCTACGCCAGGGCGGTCGCCTGATCTACGTCGGCGCCGGCACCTCGGGGCGCCTGGGCGTACTCGACAGCGTGGAGCTCTATCCCACCTTCTCCTGGCCACACGGGCGCGCCGTGGCGCTGCTCGCCGGCGGCGAGAAGGCACTCTTCGTCGCCGTCGAAGGTGCTGAGGACGACCGCATCCAGGGGGCGGTCGACCTCAACGCACTCCAGCCGCACGCCTGTGATGTGGTGCTGCTACTGGCCGCCTCGGGCACCACGCCCTATGTGCTAGGGGCCTTGCACGCGGCGCGCGCGGCAGGCGCCTTGACCATCGGCCTGGCGAACAACCCGAACACGCCGGTGGCCAGTGAGGCCGAGATCGGCATCACGCTCGACACCGGGGCCGAGCTGATTTCCGGCAGCACGCGCATGAAGGCCGCCACCGCGCAGAAGATCGCACTGGCCACTTTCTCCAGTGCTGTCATGGTGCGGCTCAACAAGGTCTACGGCAACCTGATGGTCGATGTGAAGCCGACCAACGCCAAGCTGTACCGGCGCTGCATCGCCCTCACGCGCCTGGCCACGGGCGCGCAAGAAGTTGCCGCGCGCGCCACCCTGGAAGCCTGCGGCTATTCGGTCAAGGTCGCCATCGTGGCGCTGAAACGCCAAACCGACGTGGCGCAGGCGCAAGCCCTGCTGGCGCAATCCGACGGCAGCGTGCGGCGCGCCCTGGCCAGCTGATCTGCCCGCATGACGTCGATTCAATTCAAGCCGGGCTGCGGCTGGCGGCTCGCCTCGTTTCTGGCAAGTCTGACGCTGGCCTCCTGCTCCATCCTGCCACCTGCCCAGGCGCCGCTGGCTCCTGCACCGGTCCAAGCGATGACAGCGCCACCGCCCGCGCCGCGCGAGTTTCGCGCCGCCTGGGTGGCCACGGTGGCGAACATCGACTGGCCGAGCCAAAAGGGACTTCCGGTGGCCCAACAGCAGGCGGAAATCAGCGCCATTCTTGAGCGCGCCAGCGCGCTGAAGCTCAATGCCATCGTGCTGCAGGTGCGCCCCGGCGCCGACGCCATTTACCCTTCGGCGCTGGAGCCCTGGTCAGAGTACCTGAACGGCATTCAGGGCCAGGCACCGCAACCGTTCTACGACCCGCTGGCGCTGTGGATAGCCCAGGCACACGCGCGCGGTATCGAGCTGCACGCCTGGATCAATCCCTACCGGGCACGCCATTCCAGCGCCAAATCAGCCGTGAGCGCCACGCACATTTCAATCACCCACCCCGAAGCCGTCAAGACCTATGGCGAGTCCTTGTGGATGGACCCGGCAGAACCCGCGGCGCGCCAGCAAACGCTGGACGTGGTGGCAGATCTGGTGCAGCGCTACGACCTGGACGGAGTGCACATCGACGACTATTTCTACCCCTACCCCATCTTCGCGCGCCAGACCTCGGCCAGCGGCGTGGAGAGTTTTACCGACGTGGATTTTCCCGATGAGCCGGCCTGGCTGCGTTACCTCGCAAGCGGTGGCGCCCTGACCAGACCGGACTGGCGCCGCCTGCAGGTGAACGAGCTGATAGCGGCCATGAACGGGCAGATCCACAGCATCAAGCCCTGGGTCAAATTTGGCATCAGCCCCTTCGGTCTGGGACGCCCGGACCGGCGTGCGCCGGGCATCACCGGCTTCAGCCAGTACGACAGCCTTTACGCCGACGCCGAGACCTGGCTGGCAAAGGGCTGGCTGGACTATCTGGCGCCGCAGCTGTACTGGCCCATTGGCCAGCCGGCGCAGGCCTTTCCCACGCTGCTCGACGGCTGGGCGAACGAGAATCTACTCGGACGCCATCTCTGGCCGGGCCTCTTCACCAGCCGCATCGACGCCAGCGAAAAGTCCTGGCAGGCGCAGGAAATCGTGCAACAGATCGCGCTGACACGGCAACACCCCGGGGCCAGCGGCCACATCCACTTCAGCATGGCGGCGCTGCTGCAGAACCGCAAGGGAATCAGCGAACGCCTGCAGTCACAGAGCTACCAGAGCCCCGCGCTGGTGCCGGCCAGCCCGTGGCTGGAGAGCGATGCACCACTGGCGCCCAGCCTGCACCAGGATGGCAAGGCTGCACCCCAGGAACTGCGCATTCAACCCGGTCCCGGCAAGCCGGCAAGACTCTATGCCGTCTGGAAGCGCTTTGGCAACGAATGGCGGTTTTCGGTGCAAACATCGGTACAAAATTTTCTCGACATCTCGGCCGACCCCGGTCTTGGACCGGTCGGCACCGTGGTGGTGAGCGCCATCGACCGCGTCGGCAATGAGAGTCATCGCGTCTCGCTGGAATTGTTTCCAATCGAGTGAGGCTCGAAAACAACGCTTTCACAGAATATTCACACCGTATTCGATGATATGGCGTCGATCAAGTGCTTCCCCTAGGTGTCGGCACCGTGTAGTTGAGTAAAGTGAGAACATCAACATTCGAGGAGTTTTACGTGAAATTGAAGCAAATATCGCAGTGCCTGGCACTTGCCGGATTCGCCAGCTGCGTTGCAGCCCAGAGCGTCGACAACACCCTGCAGCGCGTGGAAATCACCGGCAGCTCGATCAAGCGCATCGCCAAGGAAGGCGCATTGCCGGTGCAGATCATCACGGCTGACGACATGAAGAAGCAGGGTATCGTCACGGCCGAGCAGCTGATGAGCTCCATCACCGGCAACGGCAATGGCATGGACAACCTGGCCAGCAATACCGACGTGGCCAATGGCTCGGGACGCGGCAGCAACGGCCTGTCGGCAGCGAACCTGCGCGGCCAGGGCTCGAACAACACCTTGGTGCTGCTCAACGGACGCCGGCTCGCGGCGCACGGCCTGAACGGCGGCGTGGTGGACCTGAATCAGATCCCCATGGCAGCGCTGGAACGCGTTGAAATCTTGAAGGACGGCGCTTCCGCCATTTACGGCACGGATGCCATCGGCGGCGTCATCAACTTCATCCTGAAGAAGAACTACAAGGGCGTCCAGATGGAGGCCTTCACCGACGTCACCGAGCACGGTGGCGGCAACATCAGCCGGGTCAGCTTGACGGGTGGTTTCGGCGACCTGGAAAAAGACAAGTACAACGTGCTGTTTTCGCTGGGCCACAGCGAGAGCCAGGCGCTGCGCGGCAACCAGCGCGATTTCGTTAACCTGTTCCAGTCCAGCCGCGGCCTGTCGCCCGACACCACGGGTGCACCCTATGCCACGGTGACCGGCATCTCCAGCCTGTCCAGCGGCCTGACCAACAAGACCACTACCGGACCAACCCTTCCCGGCGGAGGAACGCAGACCTACCGCTACGTCAATCCGCTGAACCTGCCTGGCGGCGCCGGCTGCGACTCCGTGGCCGGCATGGGCGCCTACGACTACCTGCTCTGGGGTGCGCCGGGCAACAAGTACGCCTGCGCCTTTGACACCGCCACTGCCGCCGCACTGCAGCAGCCGCAGAACAACACCAACCTCGTCGCGCGCGGGACGATGGCGCTGGGCGAGCACCAGATTTTTGCTGAATTCACCGGGGCTCAGGTCAGTTCGGCCAAGACCTTCTCGGCGCAGCAGATCAGCAGTTCCTCGACGGCCACCGTGGGCACTGCACCCTTTGTCATACCCAATCCGCTGTACAACCTGGCCTACCCGAGCACGGGTGCATCCTATGCCGCCGTGGCGGCTCAGCTGATCGCAGCCTTCCCGCAACTCGCTGGCCCGACCTACGCCGGCAAACCGTTTTCCTTCAAGTGGCGCTGCATCCCCTGCGGATCACGCCAGTACGACACCAGCAGCGACACCTCGCGTTTCCTGATCGGAGCCGATGGTCCAATGCCGTGGCTGACCGGTTGGGACTACCGTGCCGGCATCTCCACCGCGAGCAGCGACTCCAGCTCCGTGCTAGGCGGCGGCTATTACTTCGGCGTGCCTTTTGCGGCACTGATCAACACCGGTGTGCTGAACCCATTCCTGCCAGCCGGTCAGAGCCAGACCGCAGCCGCGATGGCCGGGCTGGCGGCTGCATCCGCGCAGGGTACCAAGCTGTATGGCGGCAAGTACACCCTGAGCCAGGCTGACGCCACTGCCAGCGGCCCCTTGTTCAAGCTGCCCGCGGGCGACGTCATGGCGGCCGTGGGCGTGGACCTGCGCACGGAAAAGTTCGCATTCAACGGCAATGCCACCGACGTTGTGATTCAGCTGGGCATTCCGAACGCAGCCTTTGACAGCGTCAATACCATGAGCGCCGTGAAGCGCGACATCAAGGCCGTGTTCACCGAAGTGCTGGTGCCCATCACCAAGCAACTGGAAGCCACGCTGGCCGTGCGCCACGACGACTACACAGGTTTTGGCGGAACCACCAACCCCAAGGTCTCCTTCCGTTTCGCACCGGTGGAGCAGTTCCTGCTGCGCGGCTCCTACAACACCGGTTTCCGCGTGCCCGACTTCAAGCAGCAGTTCTTCGGCGTCACCGAAGCCCCGGGCGGTACGACGACGGTGGATCCGGCAAAGTGTGCAACGCTCAAGGTTGACATCACCAAGCCTGGCTGCGAAGCCATCGTGTTCAACACCTTGTTTGGCGGCAACCCGGCGCTGCAGCCCGAGAAGAGCAAGCAGGGAACCGTGGGCTTCATCTGGGCACCGTCCAGCACCACCAGCATCGGCGCCGACTGGTGGACCATCAACAAGACCGGGACCATTCAGGCCACGAGCGTTCCGACCCTGTTGGCCAACTACACGCTGTTCCCGCAGAACTTCATCCGCGATGCGGCCGGCAATATCGTGCAGATCGACACGCGCTGGATCAACGCCGGCGAGACCGTCACCTCGGGTGTGGACATCAACGCCAGCGCCACCGGAAAATTCGGTGAGGCCAAATGGGGCGTGGCGCTCGAAGGCACTTATCTGCTGGAGAAGAAATCGCGCGTGATCGCCAGCGCACCGTTCGGCCCCAGCGAAATCGGCCAGTTCAATCCGCTCACCGACCCCGGCCTGCGCTGGAAGCATTCCCTCACCGGCACCTATGCGCGTGGCGACTGGGTGGCAACACTGACGCAGCAATACAGCAGCGGCTACAAGCAAAATGTGATCGGTGCCGTGGGAACGACCTTCATTCCGGCCGACTGGAATCCCAACGTCGCGGCCTACACCTTGTACAACGCCAGCGTTACCTACACAGGCTTCAAGGATCTGGGCATCACGGTAGGAGTGAAGAACCTGTTCGACAAGAACCCGCCTTTCGCCATCACTTACGACACCAATACCGGTGCCGGAAGTTCATGGGATCCCCGCGTGGCCGATCCTCGCGGTCGCTCGCTGTCCCTGCTGGCCAGCTACAAGTTCAAGTGATCCGGCTCAGGTGAACAGCCTGAGTCCAGGCCCTCTGACAGTGATGCTGTCAGAGGGCTTTTTTACGTTTATTCGATGCGCAGATAGCTTTGCCGCACCCGTTCCTTGTCGCCGAAATCGAAGTGCCACCATTCGCTGTGGATGCCGTGAAAGCCGTGCTCGGTCATCGCCGTTCGCAGGATGATGCGATTGGCCAACTGCAAGGGGCTGAGGCGCCCCTGAGCCAGGTGCAGGTCCTCCATGTCTGGGTGAGACAGCACCGACAGGTCGTCAAAACCCGTTCCCATATCCAACTCAAGACCCTGCGCATCGAGCAGTGTCACGTCCACCGCCATGCCGAAGGAATGGATGGAGCCGCGCGCCGGGTCGGCCAAGTACTGGCGTAGCTCCGTGCCTTCCAGGTGCTGCCACAGTTGTACCTGCACGCGGTGCGGGCGCAGCGCGTCAAGCACCAGCAGTCGCAGGTCCGGATGCTTCTCACGGAGCCACGCGACGCCGTCTTCCAGCCCGGCTGCGGCTTCACGGTGCAGCCAGGCGCAGTCCAGATCGCCGTAGAGATCGCGTCCGACGAAGTTGTCGATGCCGGCGTAACGCAGGTCCACCGTGATGCCGGCAATGTCGCTGAGTCGGCGGAAATCAATCTGGTTTGCCAAAGCCTCGCAGGGCAGGCGCAGACCGCCCATCAACCCACCCATTTGCGCGCGTTGTGCCAGAGCTGCATCCAGGGGCTGAAGTCATTCACAGGACCCGCGCTCCAGCTCATCTGGATGTTGCGAAACACGCGCTCGGGGTGCGGCATCATGGCGGTGAAGCGGCCGTCGGCCGTGGTGACTGCGGTAAGGCCGCCCGGGCTGCCGTTGGGGTTGAACGGATAGTCGGTCGTGGCGCGGCCGAAGTTGTCTACGAAGCGCATCGCAGCAATGGCTTTGCTTGCATCGCCGCGGTGCGCGAAGTTGGCAAAGCCCTCGCCGTGCGCCACGGTGATCGGCAGGCGGCTGCCGGCCATGCCTTGCAGGAACAGGCTGTTCGACTCGAGCACTTCCACCATGGAGAACCGCGCCTCGAAGCGCTCGCTCTGGTTGGTGGTGAAGCGCGGCCAGTGCTCGGCACCAGGGATGATGTCGGCCAGTTCGGCGAACATCTGGCAGCCATTGCACACGCCCAGGCCGAAGGTGTCGGGACGCGCGAAGAAGGCGCGGAACTGCTCGGCAAGAGCCGGATTGAAGGTGATGGAGCGCGCCCAGCCAATGCCGGCGCCCAGGGTGTCGCCGTAGCTAAAGCCGCCGCAGGCGACGATGCCGCTGAAATCGGCCAGCCGGGCGCGCCCGGACTGCAGATCGGTCATGTGCACGTCGACGGCGTCAAAGCCCGCCGCGTGAAAGGCGTAGGCCATCTCGATCTGCGAGTTCACACCCTGCTCGCGCAGGATCGCCACACGGGGACGCGACAGCAGCAGCGCCGGCGCCTGAACAGCCTCGAACGTGAGGTGCTGGTGCAGGCCGGGATTGAGCGGGTCGCCAACCGAGGCGTGTTCCGCGTCGGCGCAGGCCGGGTTGTCGCGCTGCTGGCAGATCTTCCAGCTGAAGGCGTCCCATACCTGCTGCAGGTCCGACAGGGTCGCACTGTACTGGCACTTGGCGTCGCGCCAGACCTGGACTTCGCCCTTGCCGGAGTCGATGGCTGAACTGGCAGGCCGTGTCTTGCCGACAAAGTGGCTGTGCGCGCTTAAGCCCTGTTCGCGCAGCGTCTGCATCACGGCGTTGCGCTCGGAGGTGCGCACCTGCAGCACGACACCGAGTTCCTCGTTGAACAGGGCTTTCAGCGTCAGTTCCTCACGCCTGGCGCCCACCTGCCCTGCCCAGTTCTTGCTGTCGCCCACGTCCATGCGGCTGTCGCTCACGCCGTCGCCCTCTGTCACGAGCAGATCGACATTCAGTGTCACACCCACCTGGCCGGCAAAGGCCATTTCGCACACGGTGGCGAACAGCCCGCCGTCGCTGCGGTCGTGGTAGGCCAGGATGCGGCCCTGGGCGCGCAACGCGGTCACGGCGTTCACCAAGCTGATCAGGTCCTGCGCAGCGTCCAGGTCGGGCACTTCGCCGCCGGCCTGCTCCATCACCTGGGCCAGCATGCTGGCACCCATGCGGTTCTTGCCGTGACCCAGGTCGATCAGCACCAGGGTCGTGTCTTCTTCGGCATTCAGTTGGGGCGTGAGCGTGCCGCGCACGTCGGCCAGCGTGGCAAAGGCCGTGACGATGAGCGACACTGGCGAAGTGACCTTCTTGGCCTCGGCGCTGACCGGATCCACCCACTGCGTGCGCATGGACAGCGAATCCTTGCCCACCGGGATGGAGATGCCCAGGGCCGGGCACAGTTCCAGGCCCACGGCCTTGACGGTCTCGAACAGTGCGGCGTCTTCACCCGGCTCGCCGCAGGCCGCCATCCAGTTGGCTGAGAGCTTGACGCGCGACAGCTCCATGGGCGCTGCCAGCAGATTGGTGATGGCTTCGGCCACGGCCATGCGCCCCGAGGCAGCAGCGTTCAGGCTGGCCAGCGGCGTGCGCTCGCCCATGGCCATGGCCTCGCCGGCGAAGCCCTGGTAGTCGGCCAGCGTCACGGCGCAGTCGGCCACCGGCACCTGCCAGGGTCCGACCATCTGATCGCGGTGCGTGAGGCCGCCCACGGTGCGGTCGCCGATGGTAATGAGGAAGCGCTTGCTGGCGACGGTGGGGCTGGACAGCACCTGGATGGCTGCGGTCTTGAGCTCTACGCCACTCAGGTCAATTGGCGCAAACTGACGCGTCACGGTCTTCACGTCGCGGTGCATCTTGGGCGGCTTGCCGAGAAGCACATTCATGGGCATATCGACGGGTGCGGCCGCATCCGCATCGGCCAGCACAAGTTGCCGCTCCTCGGTGGCCACGCCAACCACGGCAAACGGACAGCGCTCGCGCTCGCAGAACGACTTGAAGAGTTCCAGCGATTCGGGCGCGATGGCCAGCACGTAGCGCTCCTGGCTTTCGTTGCACCAGATTTCCTTGGGCGCCAGACCCGACTCTTCCAGCGGCACGGCGCGCAGATCGAAACGCGCGCCACGCCCCGCGTCGTTCGTCAGTTCGGGGAAGGCGTTGCTGAGTCCCCCCGCACCCACGTCGTGGATCGCCAGGATGGGGTTGTCGGCCAGCAGGGTCCAGCAATGATTGATGACCTCCTGCGCGCGCCGCTCCATCTCGGGGTTGCCGCGCTGCACCGAATCGAAATCCAGCTCGGCCGCGTTGTCGCCCGTGGCCAGCGAACTCGCCGCACTGCCGCCCATGCCGATGCGCATGCCGGGCCCGCCCAGCTGGATCAGCAGGCTGCCGGCAGGGAACTCGATCTTGTGTGTCTGCGTCGCGTCGATGGTGCCCAGACCGCCGGCGATCATGATGGGCTTGTGGTAACCGCGGCGCACGCTGTCCACGTCCGACGCAATCAACTGCTCGTATTCACGGAAATAGCCCAGCAAGTTGGGGCGCCCGAACTCGTTGTTGAACGCCGCGCCGCCCAGCGGCCCCTCGATCATGATCTGCAAGGGGCTGGCGATGTGCGCCGGCTTGTCGTTAAAGGGGGTCAGATTCCAATTGTTTTGATTTTTTGAATCAAGCGAATTAATTGGAATCTGACCCCCATTGATTTTGGAGACGGTGAAGCCGGTCAGGCCGGCCTTGGGTTTGGAGCCGCGTCCCGTCGCGCCCTCGTCGCGGATCTCGCCGCCAGCGCCGGTGGACGCTCCTGGAAAAGGCGAGATCGCCGTGGGATGGTTGTGCGTTTCCACCTTCATCAGAACGTGACTCAGGGCGCTCTCTTTTTGGTAGCTGGGTGCGCTGTCGGCATGGGCCGATTTGGCGGTAAAGCGTTGCACCTGCGCACCTTCCATCACCGAGGCATTGTCCGAATAGGCCACGATCATGTGCTGCGGATTCGTCTGGTGCGTGTGCCGGATCATGCCGAACAGTGTCCTGTCTTGCGTGACACCGTCGATGGTGAACTGGGCGTTGAAGATCTTGTGCCGGCAGTGCTCGCTGTTGGCCTGGGCAAACATCATCAGTTCCACGTCCGTGGGGTTGCGCCCCAGGTTCTGGAACGCCGTCGCCAGGTACTCGATCTCGTCGGCGGCCAGCGCCAGACCGAACTGGGTGTTGGCTTTCGCCAGCGCGGCCGTGCCACCGTGCAGCACGTCTACCTGCTCGAGCGGGGCGGCCTGCAGTTCGGTGAACAGGCCCTGCGCCTGTACGCGTTCGTGCATCACGCTCTCCGTCATGCGGTCGTGCAACAGCGCGGCCATTTGCCGGCGCTGCTCATCGTTCAGCGTGTTTTTGCCCAACATGCCCGACTGCAGGCTGATGCGGTATTCCGTGATGCGCTCGACGCGGCGCACAGCCAGGCCACAGTTGTGCGCGATGTCGGTGGCCTTGGAGGCCCAGGGCGAGACCGTGCCAAAGCGCGGCGTCACCACCAGCAGTTCGCCGTCGGACGGGCCCGCGTAAGGCTCGCCGTAATGCAGCAAGGCGTCGAGTTGCTGGCGCAGTTCAGGTGTGGGCGGCTGATCGGTTGCCACCAGGTGCACGAAGCGCGCCGCGATGGCACGCACCTTGGGGTGAATGGCTTGCAAGCGCGGCAGCAGTTGCTGGACACGGAACTCGCTCAGGGCATTGATGCCAACAGGTGCGGCCTCGAAGTAGGAGATGTGCAGGGTCACGGTGATGGACTCGGTGGGCGGGAGTTGAAAGGAAGCACTTGCCAGGCCGCCGGTTTGGCCAAAATGTGCAGGCCGGCGGGCGCGCGCGGAGCGATCTTCGGATTTTAGCTGTGGGGGCTTTACGGCTCGGGGATAATCCAACCCTATGAGCATCACCATCAAAGACGAAGCGGGAATCCAGGGCATGCGCCTGGCAGGGCAACTGACGGCACAGGTACTGGATTACCTGGCGCCCTTCGTCAAGCCCGGCGTCACCACGAACGAACTCGACCGCCTCGCCGAGGACTACACCACGCAGGTGCTGCACGCCATCTCGGCGCCGCTGAACTACGACCCTTCCGGGCGCAACCCCTACCCGAAATCGATCTGCACCTCGATCAACCATCAGGTGTGCCACGGCATTCCGAACGACAAGCCGCTGAAGAAGGGCGACATCCTGAACGTCGACGTCACCGTCATCAAGGATGGCTGGCACGGCGACTCGAGCCGCATGTATGTCGTGGGCGAGGCGTCGATCGCCGCCAAGCGCCTGTGTGCGCTGACCTATGAGGCGCTGTGGCACGGCATAGCGCAGGTCAAGCCGGGCGCGCATCTGGGCGACGTCGGTTACGCCATCCAGAAATTTGCCGAAGGCCACGGCCTGAGCGTGGTGCGCGAGTTTTGCGGCCATGGCATCGGCCAGAAGTTCCACGAAGAGCCGCAGGTGCTGCACTATGGCAAGCCCGGCACGCTGGACGAACTGAAGGAAGGCATGACGCTCACCATCGAGCCCATGCTCAATGCCGGACGGCGCGAGATCAAGGAACTGGGCGACGGCTGGACCATCGTCACCAAGGACCACTCACTGTCCGCACAATGGGAACACACCATCCTGGTGACGCCCACGGGCTATGAAGTGCTGACCCTGTCCGAGGGCTGCCCGCCCGTTCCCGCCTTCATACACGTCTGAGTTTGCTGGTCGGCGCTGCCTCGACGCCGACCGCCCACCGTCCACCGGATTGCGCACCATGAACACATCGCCCTCGCTGCGCGAGCAGTACCGCAGCCAGAAGGCGGACCTGCTCCAGGCCGTGCAGTCCAGCGGCGCGTCCACCCGCGGCGTGCGCGCCTCGCTGCGCCAACTGGCACAACTCACCGACGCCACCCTGAGCCAGTTGTGGCAGCAGGCCGGCCTCGACAGGGCAGTTGACGCCCGACTGGCACTGGTGGCCGTGGGCGGCTACGGACGTGGCGAACTCTTCCCCTATTCCGACGTCGACGTGCTGGTGTTGTTGCCCGACGGCGTCACGCCCGACGATGATCCGACCCTGAAGTCAGGCATCGAAGGTTTCATCGGCAGTTGCTGGGATGCCGGACTGGAGATCGGCTCGAGCGTGCGAACGCTGAGCCAATGCCTGGCCGAGAGCGGCAACGACGTGACGGTGCAGACATCGCTGCTCGAATCGCGCCTCATCACCGGCGCCGCACCCTTGTTTGCCTTGTTTCGCGAGCAGTTTCTCGCCGCCATGGACGCCCATGCCTTCTTTGTCGCCAAGACACTTGAGATGCGCCAGCGCCACACGCGCCAGGAAAACACGCCCTATGCGCTGGAGCCCAACTGCAAGGAAAGCCCTGGCGGCTTGCGCGACCTGCAGGTGATCCTGTGGGTGGCCAATGCCGCCGGTCTGGGAAAAACCTGGGACGAGTTGGCGCGCAACGGCCTGACCACGCCACTGGAAGTGCGCCAGATCAAACGCAACGAAGCCGTGCTGAACCTGATCCGCACGCGCCTGCACGTGCTGGCCAAGCGGCGCGAAGACCGCCTGGTGTTTGACCTGCAGACGGCCGTGGCGAACAGCTTTGGCTACACCGATTCCTCCGATACCGTGCGCACCGTTTCCGAGCGCTACCGCGCGCCGCTGCGCGCCAGCGAACTGCTGATGCGCCGCTATTACTGGGCGGCGAAGGCGGTGACCCAGTTGAACCAGATCCTGCTGCTCAACATCGAGGAGCGGCTCGACCCGAGCAGCTACGCACCGCGCGCCATCAGCCCGATCAATGAGCGCTTTTGCGACAAGGCCGGCATGATCGAGGTGGCGAGCGACGACCTGTACCTGCGCGAGCCGCACGCCATCCTTGAAACTTTTCTGCTGTACGAGACCACCGTAGGCATCAAGGGCCTGTCGGCGCGCACCCTGCGCGCCCTGTTCAACGCCAGGGGCGTGATGACAGCCGCGTTTCGGCGCGACCCGGTGAACCGGGCCACTTTTTTGGCCATCCTGCAGCAGCACGACGGCATCACCCACGCCATGCGGCTCATGAACCAAACCTCGGTGCTGGGGCGCTACCTGTGGGTGTTTCGCAAGATCGTCGGGCAGATGCAGCATGACCTGTTCCACGTCTACACGGTGGACCAGCACATCCTGATGGTGCTGCGCAATGTGCGGCGCTTCTTCATGGCCGAGCACGCGCACGAGTACCCATTCTGCTCACAGCTGGCCGCAGGTTGGGACAAGCCCTGGTTGCTGTACACCGGCGCGCTGTTTCACGACATCGCCAAGGGGCGCGGCGGCGACCATTCGGTGTTGGGCTGCGTCGAGGTGCGGCGCTTCTGTCGGGAGCATGGCATCGGCACGGAAGATGCGCAGCTGATCGAACTGCTGGTGCGCGAGCACCTGAGCATGAGCCGGATCGCGCAAAAGGAAGACCTGAGCGACCCCGATGTGATCGCCGCCTTTGCGCAACGCGTGGGCAACGAGCGCAACCTGACGGCGCTCTACCTGCTGACCGTGGCCGACATTCGCGGCACCTCGCCCAAGGTCTGGAACGCCTGGAAGGGCAAGCTGCTGGAAGACCTGTACCGGCTCACGCTGCGCACACTGGGCGGCCGGGCGCCGGATCCGGGCGCCGAGATCGAAGCCCGCAAGCGCGAAGCCCTGTCCCTGCTGGCATTGCACGCCCTGCCCTACGAGTCGCACCGTCCGCTGTGGGACACGCTGGACGTGAGTTACTTCATGCGCCACGAAGCTGCCGACATCGCCTGGCACGCGCGCCAGCTGACGCGGCGTGCCAACCGGGGCAGCGAGGCGAATCGGGTCCCAGGCATGCAGGCGCCGGAAGCGCGTCTGCAACAGCGCCTGGGCGCCACGGTACGAGCCCGCCAGTCGCCCGTCGGCGAAGGCCTGCAGGTGCTGGTCTACACACCAGATCAACCGGATTTGTTTGCGCGCATTTGCGGCTACTTTGACCAGGCCGGATTCAGCATCCTGGACGCCAAGGTCTACACCGCCAACAACGGCTATGCGCTCGACACCTTTCAGGTCGTCACCGCGGACGAGCCAGAAAGCTACCGCGACCTCATCAACCTGGTGGAGACCGGCCTGGAGCAGACCATTCAGGAGGCCGGTCCCCTGCCTGCGCCGCGGCGTGGCCGCGTGTCGCGCCGGGTGAAGAGCTTCCCGGTGGCGCCACGGGTCGACCTGGCGCCGGATGAAAAGGCACAGCGCTGGCTGCTCAGCATTTCGGCCAGCGACCGCATCGGCCTGCTGTACAGCGTGGCGCGCGTGCTCGCCGCACACCACATCAACCTGCAGTTGGCCAAGATCACCACCCTGGGTGAGCGCGTGGAAGACACATTCCTGATCGACGGCCCGGCGCTGCAGCACAACCGCGAACAGATCGCCATCGAGACCGAACTGCTGGACGCGTTGTCGGCCTGAACGCCGGGCGACGCGCAAGGAAGCTAAATTTGGCTTGCCAGCAGGCTCCAGGCCTGTGTCAGTCGGCGCACCAGATCTTGCGGCCTGTGCACCATGGCGTAGCCCTGGCGGCCAAAAAGCATGGGCAAGTAGTCGTGGGCGTCCTCGTCGATGGTGACGCAAAAGGGCGTCAGGCCGGCCGCGCGCGCCTCGTGGACGGCGTGGCGCGTGTCTTCCAGCCCGTAGCGGCCTTCGTACCTGTCCAGGTCATTGGGCTTTCCGTCGGTCAAAAGCAACAGCAAGCGTCGCCGCTCCGGGCGCAGTTGCAGTTGCGCACTGGCATGGCGAATGGCCGCACCCATGCGGGTGTAGTAGCCCGGCTTGATAGCGCCCACGCGGGAACGGCTGAGCTCCCCCCAGGCCTCGTCAAAGCGCTTGAGCTGCTGCATGCGAACCTTGTGCCGACGCACCGAGGAAAAACCCCACATCGCGAAGGGGTCGCCTACGGCGCTGAGTCCCTCGCCAAAGACATGCAGGGCGTCGCGTATCACGTCGATGACCCGTGCCTGATCGGTCGCGTAGGCGTCGGTGGAGAGCGACAGGTCGGCCAGCAGCAGCGTGGCCAGGCTGCGTTCGCCGCGCGTGCGCCGCGTGTACACCGCTGGCGTGTCGCTGCGCGCCTGACCACTGCCCAGATCGTCGGCTTGCATGCGCACCCAGGCGTCCATGTCGATGCCTTCGCCGCTGTCCTGACCGTATTGCAGGCGCGGTGTGTCGCGCAGCACCTCCAGACGCCGGCGCAGCTCGCGTGCCGTGCGCCGCAGCGCGGCGTTCGGCACAAAGGCAGTGCCCGAGCGCGCCACCAGTTCCTGCACGCAGCAGTGCCCAGGCACCAGGATGCCGCGCTGGTAATCCCACTCGGGGAAATGCCGGCCCGGACCCAGCGGCAGATCGTCGGCGCTGGCGCTGGGCAAGTCGAGATCGAATTTGACGCGCGCGGCCAGCGTCTCCCCACCGGGCGCCAGGCTGAGTTTTTCCATGTCGTTGGCGGCAGCCACGGCATTGCCGTCGTCCTCGTCGTCGGTGCTGCGGTTCACCTTCACCAGTTCACCCCAGGACATCAGGGCCTCGCCGCGAAACGGCAGCACCAAGGGATTGCGTTCGCTGCCTTCGCTCGCTTTCTGCGTACGACGGCGCTGCTTGTCCCTGGCGCCGGACTGCCGGGTCGGCTCTACGTCCCGGCCGGCACGCAGGTCCGCCGCCGGCGTCACCACGGGCCCCTGTCCCTGCACCCACAGCCACACCGGCGCCACGTCAGCAAGGCAGATTTCGGCCGGAGGTCCGCCCTGCCCGTCCAGAGCGCAGCGCACAGCGCGCTCGGCCCATGCCGAGCGCCCGCTCAGCAACGCCGGGTCGGGCCGCTGCGCCAGGTGCTCGCGCAGTAAACGCTGGTAACGTGCCTGAAAGCCAGGAAATTCACGCAGCACGCGCTGTGTCGCCAACAGGTTGTCCTGCAACCAGTGTTCGCGGTGTTCGTAACAAGCCGCCAGCAGAGCCAGCCAAAGATACAGCTCGCGGTTCAGCGCCGCATCGGCAAATACTGCCAGCGAGGCCGGCAGGCCCAGCACCTCGGGCTCCAGCACGGGAAACTGCGCGTACTCGCCGCTGCCCGCCAGTCGTTGCAGCCAGGGCCTGGGGCCCCCGGTGCGCTGCGCGCTGACCGGTGCCAGGCGCAGACTGCTCGAACCGCCGGCGGCGCGAAACAACACGCCGATCGCCTTGCGCATGTCCTCCAGCCGTACCGCGAAAGCGGCATTTTCGCCCTGTGTCCACCGGGTCAACGCCTGATGCCACCAGCGCCCCACCATCTCTTCCATCAGCGCGGCTCCTTCAGTTCATCGCGGCGCTGGCGCAGGGTCTCGCGCAAAGCCTCCTCACCAATGCGCCACTCCAACGTGGGTGCGCGCTGTTGCGCAACTTGCGTCACTTCACAGGCTTTCAGGCACTGTCCACATTGCACGCAGGAAAACATCATGCGCTTGATGTTGCGCGGATGCAGGCGCATGGGACAGACACTGTCACAGGCGCTGCCACGCGGGCTGAGCGAACCGGTCTCGCTGCCACAACTCCTGCAATCGCGCGCTCGCTCGCGCTCGAAGGCCACGACCATGCCGCGTGGGTTGGCCATCCAGGCCAAGCTCTGGAACAGGCCCACGGCGCAACCAAAGCGGCAAAAAAGATGACGCGCAAAAGCGAATTCGCACGACAGGAGCAGCGTGCCAACCAGCAGAAAACGCGCCGGATTGCCGCTCAGCGTGCCACTGAACAAACCGCCCCACACGGTGGCGGGCGTCACCAGATAGCTGAGCAGGGTGATGGCCCAGACAAAACCCATGCATCCGCAACTCAGGGCAAACAGGGGCCACCAGCGCCGCTGTGGCGGCCCTGCGCGCAGTGTCACGCTCATGTCCCACAAGCTGAACTTGCCACAGGCGCGGTGCAGCAGTTTGTTCAGCCCCTCGACCACCGAAAAATGCGGGCACAACCAGCCGCAGTAAAGGCGGCCGAAACGATAAGCAACGGCGAGAAACGCGGCCACCAACATGATTCCCGGGATGAAGGCGCGCCACAGTATGGACAGCGCGGCCTGGGTGGCGCTCAGTTCCCCGCGCACCAAGGCGTCCAGCCCCAGGGACCAGCGCAGGCCCAGAAACCAGAGCTGCCTGTCGGCCAGGTCAAAACGCAGCAAGTTCAGCGCCGGAGCGAGCAAGAACAGCAGGAAAAAACCCGTCTGCGTGCGACGGCGCCAGACCTGCAGGCGCGCAGCAGCCCGCGTGTCAGCCCCGTCGTGCACTGCCATGACGAAGGGAGACGGGCGCAGCGCCCGATCAGTGCGGCGCATCTCCGATCACAGCCCGAACCAGCTCGTGCAAGGCATCGGCGGTACCGGGGTCGTCCGTCAATGCGTCCACGATGGCTACACGGCAGGCCAGCGCCAGGGGCAAGCCCGAGGCGTTCAAGCGGGCCGCCGCCACCAGCAGTCGGGTGCTGGCGGTTTCTTCCAGGTCGTGCTCAGTCAGGCAGCGCAGGCCTTGCGCCAGTTGCACCAGTTGCGTCGCCACCTCGGCCGACACCGCTGCCTCGGCCTGCACGATGGCGCGCTCCACCTCGGGCGATGGATAGCCCAGGCTGAGCGAAACAAAGCGCTGGCGCGTGCTCGGCTTCAAGCCTTTGAGCAGGTTCTGGTACCCGGGGTTGTAGGAAATCACCAGCATGAATTCAGCCGGCGCGACCAACTGTTCGCCAGTGCGTTCGATCGGCAACATGCGCCGGTCGTCGGCCAGCGGATGTAGCACCACCGTCGTGTCTTTGCGCGCCTCCACCACTTCGTCCAGGTAGCAGATGGCACCGCTGCGCACGGCGCGCGCCAGCGGCCCGTCGGACCAGACGGTATTGCCCTGACCGATCAGGAAACGTCCCACCAGATCGGCCGCACTCAGATCATCGTGGCAGGAAACCGTCACCAGAGGACGGCCCAGGCGCGCCGCCATGTGCTCGACAAAACGCGTTTTGCCACAGCCCGTCGGACCCTTGATCAGCATGGGCAACTGGCAGCGCCAAGCGTGCTCGAACAGCGCGCACTCCCGACCCTGTGCCGCGTAGTAGGGCAGTTCAGTCTGCGGCTTGCGCAATTCGAGCACACTCATGTCAGGCCTCAAGCGCGCGCCGGCATGCGGGCCTTCAGACCACCCTGCCCTTCACGCATGGATTCGCCGTCGATAAAGAAGCTGCTCAGGTAGGTGAGCAAGCCCAGCAGGAACATCACGCCGCCCGCAATGCGCAACCAATAAAAGAAGACCAGCTTGTCCTGCGTGGCCATGAAGGACAGCGCGCCTTCAGTGGGCAGGCGCTGCAGCCAGACTTGCAGGATGCCCGCACCGGTCAGGGCCAGCACCATCACGCCCATGCCGATGGTCATGATCCAGAAACTCCACATTTCCACGCTCTGGGCGCGTGCGCTGTTGGCTTCGCGGCCGCGCAATATGGGCATCGCGTAACTGATGATGGCGATCACCACCAGCACATAGGCGCCGTAGAAAGCCAGGTGGCCATGGGCAGCGGTCATTTGCGTGCCGTGGGTGTAGAAGTTGATGGCGCTCAGCGTGTGGATGAATCCCCACAGGCCGGCACCCAGGAATCCCATGACAGAGCAACCCACGGCCCACAACAGGGCGGCCTGGTTGGGATGGTCACGGCGCCGGCGCTGCACCATGTTGAAGGCAAACACCGTCATCATGAAGAAGGGAATGGGCTCCATGGCAGAGAAGATGGTGCCGATCCACAGCCAGTATCCCGGCATGCCGATGAAGAAGAAGTGGTGACCTGTGCCCAGAATGCCGGTGATCAACGCCATGGCAATGATCACGTACAGCCACTTGTCGATCACTTCGCGGTCGACGCCCGTGGTCTTGATCAGCACAAAGGCCAGCAGCGAACCCAGAATCAGCTCCCAAGTGCCTTCCACCCAGAGGTGCACGACGAACCACCAGTACATTTTGTCTCGCACCAGATTGTCCGGATTCACGAAGCTGAACAGGAACATCAGCGCCAGGCCCCACAGACCCATCAGCAGCACCAGTGAAATGCTGGTCTTGCGGCCCTTGAGAACAGTCATGCTGATGTTGAACAGGAAGCCCAAGACCACGATCACGATGCCCACTTTGGTCGGCAACGGCTGCTCCAGGAACTCGCGTCCCATGGTCTGCAGCAGATCATTACCCGTGAGCTCGGCCAATTTGGCATAGGGTACGGCCAGGTAGCCGACGATGGTCAGCGCGCCCGCTGCCAGGAAGATCCAGAACAGCACCAGCGCCAGCTTGGGGCTGTACAGATTGGTTTCCGACTCTTCGGGCACCAGGAAGTAGGCCGCACCCATGAAGCCGAAAAGCAACCAGACGATGAGCAGGTTGGTGTGCACCATGCGTGCCTGGTTGAACGGGATATAGGGAAACAGGAAGTCCCCGATCACGTACTGCAGCCCCAGCGCCAGACCAAAGACGATTTGCGCGGTGAACAGCGCCAGTGCAGCGACGAAGTAGTACTTCGAAACCGACTGTGAGGGGTACTTGAGAGCGATTGCTTGCATTTTTATTCCTTGACGTTCGGGTCTGAGGCTCAGCCTTCGATGTTCGGTGGCCAGTTGCCGGTGTCGATGTTGTTGGTCCAGCGCAAGAACTCGACCAGATCACCGAGCTGCTTCTCGGTGAAATTGAATTGCGGCATCTGCCTGCGTCCCGGGGCGTTCGTGGGCATCGCCTGTATCCATGCCTTGATGAAGTCCGGGCCACGGCGCTTGTACACATTGCCCAGTTCAGGCGCAAAGTAGGCGCCCTCGCCGAGCAGGGTGTGGCAACCAATGCAGTTGCGCGTTTCCCATAGTTTCTTGCCGGCGATCACGGCGGGCGTGAGGGCCTGCGCGTTGGAACGCTGAGGTATCTTTTGCTCGCTGTCAAAAATCAGTGCGACAAAGACCAGTATGAAAAATAGCGACCCACCGTAGAAGATATTGCGGGCCATCTGCTTGGTGAAACCGCTTGCCTTGACTTGGTTCATTGCGTCCTTGCTCCTGTGATTTGCAACAGGCCCAAGCGTAGGCGCCGGCGTGATTTCTTTCCTTGAACCGGTTCAAGAATGCGGGCGATTGAGCACTTTGAGTTCAACAAGGGGCTGCTCAGGACGGGTAATTCCCGACACTGACGTCGGTCCTACAATCTGCCACCCCCAGCCAGCTTGGAGATAGCGCCCATGGATGTCGGAAATTTCAACATACCGCGCTTTCTGGCGGTCATGCCCCTGTTCAACGACCTCTCGCCGGACGAACTGAACCGTGTTGCAATGGGCTGCCAAGTACGCCGACTCGCGCGTGGCGACACCATCTTTCGTTATGGCGAACCCTGCGAGGAATTTCACGTGGTAATTTCGGGGCAGGTCAAGCTGTTTGCCATTTCCCCGGCGGGCCAGGAGAAGGTGATCGAACTGGTGGGGCCAGGCCAGAGCTTTGCCGAAGCCCTGATGTTCACCGATAAACCCTACATCCTGAACGCCCAGTCGCTGGCCAACTCACTGCTGCTGACCGTGTGCAAGCAGACAATGTTGACGGAGATCGAGCGTGATCCGCGTTTTTCCCTGCGCCTGCTGGCGGGCATTTCGCGCCGCCTGCACGGCCTCGTGCACGACATCGAATCCGGCGCCTTGCACAGCGGCATGCAGCGCGTGATCGGCTACCTGTTGCGCGAGCACCAGGCAAACCCCGGTCCGGTCGACTCGGTCTACACCGTCTCACTGCCGGTGAGCAAGGCCACCGTGGCCTCACGCCTGTCGCTCACGCCCGAGTATTTCTCGAAGGTCCTGCACGAACTGGAAGCGGAAAAACTCATCGAGATCGACAAGCGCGACATCCGCATTGTCGACGTCGGGCGCCTGGCTCGTTACGGCGTGCACTGACCGGCCTTGCCGCATCCCGGTGAGTTGGCCCAAGTTCCGCCCAGGCGCTTGCCAACGTTGTAGATCAGCGCGCCAAGCGGCCAAAAACGTCACCAGGTGGCCGACGCCAACGGCCCCAGGCCACCCACCACCATTTCGTCCCTACCGCCTGCACTGGTCGAAGGCAGGGCAGCAGCGTGGCAGCTGATATTTCCGAATCCAGGTCGATGGCAAGCCGGGTTAACCCTTAATAGTTGTCAATTTGAGATTTTAATTTTTTCCCCGTTTTTCACGTCCATGGGCCCCAGTTTCGCTACACTTGGTGTCTATTCAAGGCCGCGTTTTGCCGACATGGACCCCGGAACAGGCCAGCGCCCCGGTGCCCTGTCCCTGCGCCGAAGCCTTGTCTCAAGCCCACATACACCCCCTACAGACCCTCTCCCCGGAGACCACCCGTGCCCAAAACTCTCAAAGCCCCTGCCTCGTCCCCCGCCACCCTGGCCGCCCAGCCCATCAGCTCCGAAGTGCTGATCGAAAAATACAGCAAGGGTGACGAAACCACGATCGAACAGGTGAACCAGCGCGTGGCACGCGCCCTGGCCCAGGCTGAACTGCCCGAGCAGCGCGCGCTGTGGGAGCAGCGCTTCATGGAAGCCCTCACGGAAGGCTTCGTTCCCGCCGGGCGCATACAGTCGGCCGCCGGCACCGCCCTGTCGGCCACGCTCATCAACTGCTTCGTCCAGCCCGTGGGCGACTCCATTGCCCAGATCGAAGACGGCTACCCCGGCATCTACACGGCGCTGACCGAGGCCGCCGAAACCATGCGCCGCGGCGGCGGCGTGGGCTACGACTTTTCGCGCATCCGCCCGCGCGGCGCCTGGGTGGGCAGCACCCAGAGCAGCGCCTCCGGCCCGGTGAGCTATATGCGGGTCTTTGACCGCTCCTGCGAGACCGTGGAATCGGCCGGTGCGCGCCGTGGCGCCCAGATGGGCGTGCTGCGCTGCGATCACCCGGACATCGAGGAATTCATCCACGCCAAGGACGCGGGTGACCTGCGCAACTTCAACATCTCCGTGGGCGTGACCGACACCTTCATGCTGGCCGTGCAGAACGACGCCGAGGTGGAACTGGTGCACAAGGCCGAGCCCGGCGTCGGGCAAAAAAACGCCGGCGCCTACCAGAACAGCGATGGCAGCACCTGGGTCTACCGCAAGCTGCGCGCGCGCGACCTGTGGGACCAGATCATGCGCTCCACCTACGACCATGCCGAGCCCGGCGTGCTGTTCCTGGACCACATCAACAAGGACAACAACCTGTCCTATTGCGAGACCATCGCCAGCACAAATCCCTGCGCGGAACAACCACTGCCGCCCTATGGCTGCTGCTGCCTGGGCTCCATCAACCTGACGCGCTTTGTGCATGACGCCTTCGGTGACAAGGCGCGCTTTGACGAAGCCGCCTTTGCCAAGGTGGCACGCGTGGCCGTGCGCATGCTCGACAACGTGCTCGACGTGACCGTCTGGCCCCTGCCCCAGCAGCAGGAAGAGGCGCGCAGCAAGCGCCGCGTAGGACTGGGCTTCACCGGTCTGGGCGACGCACTGGTGATGCTGAATTTGCGCTACGACACGGAAGAAGCACGTGCCATGGCGCAGCGCATCTCCGAAGTCATGCGTGACGCCTCTTACGAAGCCTCCATGGAGCTGGGCAAGGAGCGCGGTGCCTTCCCGTTGTTCAACGCCGACCTCTATCTGAGCGGCAGCAACTTTGCCTCGCGCCTGCCCCAGCCGTTGAAGGACAAGATCCGCGCCCACGGCTTGCGCAACTCGCACCTGCTGTCGATTGCCCCCACCGGCACCATCAGCCTGGCCTTTGCCGACAACGCCAGCAACGGCATCGAGCCGGCCTTCAGCTGGAGCTACAACCGCAAGAAGCGCATGCCCGACGGCAGCTTCAAGGAATACGCGGTGGAAGACCACGCCTGGCGCCTGTACCGCCACCTGAAGGGCGCCGATGCCCCGCTGACATCCGCCTTCGTCTCGGCGCTGGAGATGAGCGCGCAGGCGCACGCGGCCATGGTCGCCACCGTCGCGCCCTACATCGACACGGCGATCTCCAAAACGGTGAATG
The DNA here is from genome assembly GCA_903830985.1 of uncultured beta proteobacterium. Lineage (GTDB taxonomy): Bacteria > Pseudomonadota > Gammaproteobacteria > Burkholderiales > Burkholderiaceae_C > CAIKVZ01. Next base: position 21,460 of record CAIKVZ010000086.1, on the reverse strand, counting down.
TGCCGGCCGACTACCCCTACGAAGAGTTCCAGAACCTGTACATGCAGGCCTGGCTGGACGGACTCAAGGGACTGGCCACCTACCGCCCGAATTCGATACTCGGCTCGGTGCTGAGCGTGACTCCGACCGCAGGCAGCGCCGCCGCCAGTGCCGCACCACTGCAAATCGACGGCGCGAATCGCCGTATGGCGCTGGAGCACCTGCCCGCGCCCGTGCTGTCCTCGCTGCGCTGGCCCAGCCGCCCGGAACTGCCCTCGGGCAACCCGGCCTGGACCTTCATGGTGCACCATCCCTTTGGCGACTTCGCGCTGTTCGTCGGCGAGCTCGCCAGCGAAGAAGGCGGCAGCCCTCAGCCCTTTGAAGTCTGGGTCAACGGCACGGACCAGCCGCGCGGCCTGGGCGCCCTGTCCAAGACCCTGTCCATGGACTTGCGCGCCAACGACCCGGCCTGGTTGCAGCTCAAGCTCGACGTGCTGGCCACGGTGGCGGAAGAACATTCCTTCGAGATGCCCTTCCCGCCGCACGGCGAACGGCGTCTGTTCCCGGGCGTCGTGGCGGCCACGGCGGCGGTGATCCGCTGGCGCTGCGAGCAACTCAAGGCGCTGCCCGGCCAACAGACCAAGATCGTTCCGACGCCGGTGATCGATGCCATGTTCAGCCGCGGCGAACCCCACACCGGCCCGTCCGGCACGCTGGCCTGGTCGGTCGACGTGGACAACCCGGCCACCGGCGAAGCCTTCACACTCACGCTCAAGGAAGTGAACCTTCCCGGTGCCGATGGCAGCGTTGTGACGCGTCCCTGCGCCGTGGGATTCTCCGGAAACTATCCGCGCGCGCTGGACGGACTGGCACGCATCCTGTCGCTGGACATGCGCGTCATCGACCCGGCTTGGATCGGCATGAAGCTGCGCAAGCTGTTGAACTACGCCGAACCCCTGGGTCACTTCATGGCCTTCGTGCCCGGACTGCCGCACAACGAACGCCGTCAGCAAACCTGGCCCTCCACCGTGGCCTATCTGGCACGTCTCATCATCCACCGCTACGCCATGCTGGGCGTGCTGGACGAAGAAGGTTTTCCGCTGCGTGACATGGGCGTGCTCGACTCCCCCACCGGCAAGTCCACCCCCACCACCATGGCGGGCAAGGTCTGCCCGGAATGCGGCAACCCCACGGTGATCCACAAGGACGGCTGCGACTTCTGCACCGCCTGTGGCTATGTGGGACAGTGCGGTTAGGCCATGCTGAGGGAAGTCAGACTGGTCTGGGTGAATCCGCTGCACGCGGGCACCGCTTTCGCGCTGGTCGCCCTGGTTTTATCCGCCATGGCGATCGCTCTGATCAAGGTCTTCTTGCTGTTTGACCCAAGCTTGCCCACCGGGGGCATGGAGCTTGACTGGGTGATCGGCCTCGTGGTGGCAGCAGCCAACACGCTGTCCGCCTTCATTGTCGGCAGCCTGGTGAGCGTCGCCTTCAACCTGGCTTCAAGGGTGACTGGTGGAATCGCTTACCGGATTCGGGAACTCCCCGCAGAGGCTGCGCGCTCGCCGGCCAATTAGCCGCGCACCACCATCACCGGCACATCGGCGTGCGACAGGACGCGTTGCGCCACGCTGCCCAAGAGGACGCGTTGCAGTCCGCGCCGGCCGTGCGATCCCATGATGATCAGGTCTGCGCCCTGTTCCGTCGCCGTTTCCAGGATGCCCTCATGCGGCACCCGGCTTTCCACAATGCGCGCTTCCGTGTCCACCCCGGCCGCCTTGAAGGCCGCTTCGGCATTGTGTATCGAGTGGTGCGCTTGCGCCATCGCGGCCGACAGGTACTCGGACTGACCGTAGCCGAAGTCCTCGCCGATACCGGTGAACGGGTAGGGATCAATGACACAAACCAGGGTCACGGGCGCATTGAAGGCCCTCGCCATGACAATGGCCTTGTCCACAGCCTGCATGGACGTGGTCGAACCATCGACTGGAACCAGAATACGTTTGAACATGATGGGCTCTTTTCTAGCGTGACAGACACGACTCAAGTGTGCGCGCAGTGAGCGTAGAAGCCTTGATGCAAGTCAACCAGGGACCCTCTGCACAACCCATCACGGTCCGCCCACCCCCAGGATTGGGCGCGCTGCGGCGTTGCAACTATTGCCAATAGGGGTGCTATTGGCTGCAAATCGCGCCTTGCATCGCATCCCAACCTGTGGCGCGCAACTCCGTTCGGAGCTATGCAGAGGATCCCAAGCGGGCGAAATGAGGCTCCTGTCAGAAACCGATGAGCAGGCCAAACCGGTGTGCTAGGCTGTGCTTTTAATGGAGTTAGTGACCTGAGTCAAAGCTGGCGTTTGCCAGCGCTGTAGGCTTGGAAAAAACTGTTTGGAGTGAAGAAAGATGCACACATTGCAATGGTCAGCCGCCTTGGCCATGGACCTGCCCTTCATGGATGACACGCACCACGAATTCGTCGACCTGCTCGGTGCGGTCGAAGAAGCCGAGGAGTCGCAACTGCTCAGCACCTGGCGTGCGCTGGTGGAACACACGGTCTTGCACTTCGGCGATGAAGACCGCTGGATGGTCGACACCCACTTTGCCTCGAGCAACTGTCACAGCGTGCAGCACAGGGTGGTGTTGCAGGTATTGCGCGAAGGCGTGGCGCTGGGCGAAGCGGGGGACCTCAAACCGATCCGCCAGATGGCGCATGAACTGGCGGCATGGTTCCCGCAGCACGCGCAAAGCATGGACGCAGCGCTGGCGCTTCATCTGCGCCGCGTCGGCTACGACACAGCCACGGGCGTGGTGCACGCACCACAGGCACTGCCCACGGAAAAAATTAACGGCTGTGCCGGCGAGGTTTGCTCGGACCCGGCGCCGATCACAAGCACTTGATTTTGGTGCATGATCCCTGCATCAATTTGACTACAGACGCACCGAATTGATTCAAAAGAATTTTTCACCCTACAGGAGCAAAGCCATGAGATTATTCACCGACCTTCTTTCCACCGACTACGGCTTGGCCAGCGCGGCTGTTATCGCCCTCACCCTGGGCATGGGCGTCTGGTACGTCCGCTATTTCCTGCGCCGCATGAACGAAGACGCACGCGCTGCGGGGAAGTAAACCCGGCTGCTTCACCAACTTGTCAGCGCAGCCGCGCGCGCGGCTGCAGTCTCGAAGACCGTCAGATCATGGCACGCTATGTGCATACAGCAACGACGTGCCTTGCCAGCTTCATGTCAGCGGCCGTAACTGCTCATGAATATTCCGCATAAGTAGCCCGAGAAAACCCCGATGCCTGCGCTGCCTTGCCCCGCTATAGTGCGGTCTGCGGGGTGGGTTTGTTGCCTTTCTGCCCAACAACCTTGTCCATTTTTTTTCAACTGGAGTGAACTCAATGAAATTCAAACAAGCCAAACTGATGGCTGCGGCCGTTGCCACCCTGGGCGCCCTGTTCGCCCTGCCGGCACAAGCCGGCAAGACCCTGGACGGCATCAAGGCGCGCGGTCAGATCGTTTGCGGCGTGAACACCGGTCTGGCCGGTTTTGCGGCGGCTGACGCGGCCGGCAAATGGTCTGGCCTGGACGTGGATGTGTGCCGAGCTTTGGCAGCGTCCGTGTTGAGCGACCCCGAAAAAGTCAAGTACGTTCCCCTGAACGCGCAGCAGCGTTTTACCGCACTGCAGTCCGGTGAAGTCGACATCCTGCCGCGCAACACCACCTTCACGCTGACGCGCGACGCCTCGCTGGGACTGAGCATCACGGTGCCCAACTACTACGACGGCCAGGGCTTCATGGTCACGGTGAAGAGCAAGATCAAGAGCGCCAAGCAGCTCAAGGGTCAGACCGTTTGCGTGCAGTCGGGCACGACCACGGAAAAGAACCTGACCGACTACTCCAAGGCCAACGGCCTGGGCATCAAGCCCGTGGTGTTCGAGAAGCTTGAAGCCGCTGAAAACGCCTACTTCACCGGTCGCTGCATCGCCTACACCACCGACGCATCGGGCCTGGCCTCAACGCGCAACAAGGTTGCCAAGAACCCCGCCGACCACATCATCCTGCCCGACCTGATCTCCAAGGAGCCGCTGGGCCCCATGGTGCGCCGCGGTGACGACGACTGGTACGCCATCGTCAAGTGGGTCATGTACGGCCTGCTGGAAGCGGAAGAGTACGGCGTGACCGCGGCCAATGTCGACAAGATGAAGGCCAGCACCGACCCCGTGGTACAGCGCCTGCTCGGCGGCGGCAACGAAGACACCGGCAAGCTGCTGGGCCTGGACAAGGAATGGCTGGCACGCGCCATCAAGGCCACCGGCAACTACGGCGAAAGTTTCGAGCGCAATGTCGGCCCCAAGTCGCCCCTGGGTCTGCCCCGCGGCATGAACAATCTGTGGAACAAGGGCGGCCTGATGTACGCCTACCCGATCCGCTGATAGATCGCTGAGTCCTTAGCCGATAGACGAACTGCTGCCGGTACAAGCCGCTTGTACTGGCAGCATTTTTTTTGGCATGCATGTTGCACCACGCCACCGATTGAGAGCGCCACAGCCCATGAATCCCAAGCCCCCCCCGAAAAAAAGTAATTGGTCCTGGCGCAGTCAGGCGTTCCGAGGACTGATTTACCAGTGCGTCGCCATCGCCGTGATCGCCGCGCTGGTCTGGTTTCTGGCGCACAACACGCTGACCAATATGCGCATCCGCGGCATTCAAAGCGGATTCGATTTCCTGACCGGCCCGGCCGGCTTTGACATCGGCGAGAGCCTGTTCCCGTTTGACTCGGCCCAGCCCTACTGGCAGGCCTTTTTGGTGGGACTGAGCAACACCTTGCGTGTCGCCATCGCCGGCATCGTCCTGACCACGATCCTGGGAACGCTGCTGGGCGTGGGTCGGTTTTCACGCAACGCCCTGGTGCGCGGCGTGTGCTATGCCTATGTGGAGTTCTTCCGCAATGTGCCGGTGCTGCTGCAGTTGCTGATGTGGTATTTGTTCTTCACCGAAGCCCTGCCCGCAGCCTCCGAGGCCTGGGTGGTAGGTCCCTTCTTCCTGAGCAAGGGCGGCTTTGCCTTCCCGATTCCGGTCTGGGCCGCGGGCCAGTTCTGGGCCGCGGTCGGACTGCTGCTCGGCATCGTGCTCGGCGTGCTGTACCGCAAGTGGGCTTTCCGGCAATTCGAAGCCACAGGCCGGTTGCGCAGCATGTTCTGGGTTCCGGTGGCCATTTGTCTTGCCGCCAGCCTGATAGGCTGGGTGGCAGGTGGTGCGCCCACGGCCTTTGAGTACCCCAAGAAAGGCGAATTTGCCATCGAACTTGGAGGTTCGCTCACACCCGAATTTCTCTCCGTGCTGCTGGGCCTGACGGTCTACACCGCAGCGTTCGTGGCTGAGGTGGTGCGCAGCGGCATTCAGTCGGTGGCGCGCGGTCAGGGCGAAGCCGCCGCCGCGCTGGGCCTGGATCCGGGCCAGTCGATGCGTCTGGTGCAACTGCCCCAGGCGCTGCGCGTCATCATCCCGCCCATGACCAACCAGTTCCTGAACCTGACGAAGAATTCGTCGCTGGCCGTGGCCATCGGCTACCCCGACGTGGTGTCGATTGCCAACACCGCGCTCAACCAGACCGGGCGCGCCGTGGAGTGCATCGCCATCGTCATGCTGGTCTACCTGAGCACCTCGCTGTCCACGTCGCTGCTGATGAACTGGTACAACAGTCGCGCGGCCATCAAAGAACGCTAAGGAAGGCAAGCACATGACCGCACAAACCTATAAACCGATCGAGGCGCGACCCGCGCCGGTGCGCTCCGCGGGCCCCATCGCCTGGATTCGCAGCAACCTTTTTGGCGACCTGAGCACCGCCGTGATGACCCTGGTCATAGGCGCCATCCTCCTTTACGTCGTCCCACAGTTCCTCAGTTGGGCGCTGATTCGCGCTTCCTGGGCGCCCAATTTCGAGGCCTGCCGGGTCGAAGGTGTGGGCGCCTGCTGGGGCGTGGTGGCGGCGAAATACCGCTTCATCCTGTTCGGCCGCTATCCCTTCGATGAGCAATGGCGCCCGCTGGTGGCAACGCTGCTGATGCTGGGCCTGCTGGTGGTGAGCTGCACGCGCGCCTTCTGGCGCTCCTGGCTGCTGGCGGTCTGGGTCGTGGTGCTGGGCCTGTTCTTCACCCTGATGTTCGGCGGTGTGCTGGGCCTGAGCAAGGTGGAGACCGACCGCTGGGGTGGCCTGCCGCTGACCATTTTGCTGGCCACGCTGTCGCTGGTCATGGCCTTCCCGATCGCCCTGGCCGTCGCCTTGGGCCGGCGCTCCAAGCTGCCTGCCATCAAGACTTTTTGCGGCATCTACGTGGAGTTGATCCGCGGTGTGCCGCTGATTTCCGTGCTCTTCATGGCGTCCTTCATGTTCCCGCTGTTCATGCCCCAGGGCTTCAACATCGACGTGCTGATCCGGGTGCTGGTGGGCATCACGCTGTTCGCCGCGGCCTACATGGCCGAAGTGATTCGCGGCGGCCTGCAGGCCATTCCCAAGGGGCAGATCGAGGCCGCCGCCACGCTGGGACTGTCCTACTGGCAGACGCAGGCCAAGATTGTGCTGCCCCAGGCCCTGGCCATGGTGGTGCCCAGCATCATGAACAACTTCATTTCCACCTTCAAAGACACTTCGCTGGTGACCATCGTGAGCCTGTACGAACTCACCGGCGCACTGTCCATGGCCTTGAACTCGGATTCCGACTGGCGGCCTTTCAAAATCGAAGGCTACCTGTTCATCGCACTGATCTACTTCATCTTTTGTTTCTCCATGTCGCGCTACAGCATCTGGGTAGAAACGCAGGTGAGCCGCAGCAAGCAACGCTGATCCGCTCGCCCCGCCTTAAACCAAAAAATATTCATCGAAAACCATGACTGAACACATCATCCAATTCGACAAGCTCAACAAGTGGTACGGCAATGACTTTCACGTGCTGCGCGACATCGACCTGAACGTCACACCCGGTGAGCGCATCGTCATCTGCGGCCCTTCGGGCTCCGGCAAGTCGACGCTGATCCGCTGCATCAACCGTCTGGAAGAGCACCAGGAGGGCCACCTCTGGGTGGACGGTGTGGAGGTGACCGACGACGTCAAGGCGATCGACGACATCCGCAAGAAGGTCGGCATGGTGTTCCAGCAGTTCAACCTGTTCCCGCACCTCACGGTGCTGGAGAACCTCACGCTGTCGCCCATGTGGGTCGGCAAGATGCCCAAAAAGGAAGCCGAAGAAAAGGCCATGGTCCAGCTGCAGCGCGTGCGCATCGCCGAGCAGGCCAACAAGTACCCGCTGCAACTCTCCGGTGGCCAGCAGCAGCGCGTGGCGATCGCCCGCGCCCTGTGCCTCAAGCCCAAGATCATGCTGTTTGACGAGCCCACCTCGGCGCTGGACCCGGAGATGATCAAGGAAGTGCTTGACGTGATGGTGGAGATGGCGAGCCAGGGCATCACCATGCTGTGCGTGACGCACGAAATGGGTTTTGCCAAGGCCGTTGCCGACCGCGTCATCTTCATGGACCAGGGGCAGATCGTGGAGCAGAACAACCCGCACGACTTCTTCAACCATCCGCAACACGAGCGCAGCCGCGACTTCCTGTCCAAGATCCTGGGGCATTGAACATGAGGCTGTTTGCCCGCGCCGCCACGCTACTCCTGCTGTGCGCGGCCTTGCCGGCACTGGCCTTTGACCTGCAGTCACACCGCGGCGGGCGCGGACTGCGTCCCGAGAACACGCTGGCCTCTTTCGAGAACGCCATCCGTATGGGAACCACCACGCTGGAGATGGACATCGCCATCACTTCGGACGGTGTTCCCGTGATCTCGCACGACCCGGCGCTGAACCCGGCCATCACGCGCGACGCCCGGGGTGCGTGGCTGACGAAACACGAGCCGCTGATCAAGACGCTGACGCTGGCCCAGGTGCAAAGCTACGACGTAGGTCGTCTGAACCCGAACCACAAGTACGCGCGTGAATTCCCGGATCAGCAGGCGCGCGACGGCCAGCGCATTCCGACGCTGGCGGCGGTGTTCAAACTGGTGAACGATCTGGGCGCGAGCGACGTCCATTTCGACATGGAAACCAAGGTCAACCCGCACCACCCCGAAAGCACGCTGGCGCCCGAGGCCTTTGTGAACACCCTACTCAAGGCGATTCGCGAGGCCGGGATGACGAAGCGCGTGATGGTGCAGAGCTTTGACTGGCGCACGCTGGAATTGCTGCACCAACTCGAACCCCAAATTCGCACCATGTACCTCACCATGGATTTCCCCGACTACAGCACCTTGAAGGACGGCGCCTGGACCGCGGGGCACCTGCTCAAGGACCACGGCAACTCGGTGCCGCGCATGGTGCGCGCCTCGGCCGGCCAAGCCACGGGCATCATCTGGGCACCGACCCAGGACAACCTGACTGCTGCGCTGGTGAAAGAAGGGCAAGCCCTGGGCCTGCAGGTAATCCCCTGGACCGTGAACGACAAGCCTCAGATGGAGCGCCTCATTGCCTGGGGCGTGGACGGCATCATCACCGACTACCCGGACCGACTGCGCGAGGTCATGGCGCTCAAAGGCATGCCACTGCCCCGGGGCGTGAACCCCTCAGCTCAGGGCACAGCCACCGCGCCGTAGCCCGGCGCAGCGGCGGCTACGCCACCGCGGCGCACTGCCACAGCGCAGTACTTGAACTCGGGAATCTTGCCGTACGGGTCCAGCGCAGCATTCGTCAGCAGATTGGCCGCGGCCTCGTAGTACGCAAAGGGAACGAACACCGCACCCTGGGGTGTGCCGTCATCTCGGCGCACGTGGATGGCGACGGCACCGCGGCGCGATGCCAGGGTGATCACGTCGCCTGCCTGCAAACCGAGTTGCGCCAGGTCCGCGCCGCACAGCGACGCCGTGGCCATGGGTTCGATGGCGTCGAGCACGACGGCGCGGCGCGTCATGCTGCCGGTATGCCAGTGCTCCAGTTGGCGACCCGTGATGAGCACAAAGGGGTAGTCGGCATCGGGCCGCTCGTTGGCCGGGATGATGTCGGCCGGCACCAGTTTGACGCGACCGTCTGGCGTTGGAAACCGCTCCATGAACATCGTGGGCGCACCGGGGTCATCTGCGCTCAGGCAGGGATAGGTGACGCTGGATTCACGCTCCAGCCGCTCCCAGGTGATGCCGCCGATGGCCTCATGCATGGCCTGGCGCATCTCTTCGTAGACCGCTGCCACGCCACTGTGCGGGCCTTCGTAACTCCAATTGACACCCATCCTGTTGGCGATCTGCTGGATGATCCACAGGTCGGGCCGGGCCTGGCCCGGTGGGTCAATCGCCTGCTGGCCCAACTGCACCATGCGGTCGGTATTGCTGACCGTGCCGGTCTTCTCGGGCCAGGCGGTGGCGGGCAGCACCACGTCGGCCAGCCAGGCGGTCTCGGTCATGAAGATGTCCTGCACCACCAGGTGCTCCAGACTCGCCAGCGCGTGGCGCGCGTGCTTCAGGTCCGGGTCGCTCATGGCCGGGTTCTCGCCCATGATGTACATGCCGCGCACCTTGTGCGGGTCCGAGTCCGGGGCCAGCGCCTTGTGCATGATCTCCACCACGGTGTAGCCGGGCTGATCGTCCAATGAGGTATCCCAGAACTTCTCGAACCAGGCGTGTGCCTCGGGGTTGGTCACGCGCTGGTAGTTCGGGAACATCATCGGAATCAGACCCGCGTCGCTGGCGCCCTGCACGTTGTTCTGGCCGCGCAGCGGATGCAGACCGCTGCCGGGCTTGCCGATCTGTCCCGTCACCGTCACCAGGGCGATCAGGCAGCGCGCGTTGTCCGTGCCGTGCACGTGCTGACTCACGCCCATGCCCCAGAGGATCATCGCGCCCTTGGCCCGGGCGAACTCACGCGCCACCTCGCGCAGCGTGTGCGCCGGAATGCCGCAGATCGGCGCCATCGCCTCGGGGCTGTAGCCCTTGACGTTTTCCTTCAGCGCCTCGTAGTTGCTGGCGCGCGTGCGGATGAACGCTTCATCCGCGAGCCCCTCGTCGATCACGGTGTGGATCAGCGCGTTGAGCATGGCCACATCGGTGTCGGGCTTGAACTGCAGCGTGCGCCAGGCGTGGCGCCCGATGTCGGTGATGCGCGGATCCGCCAGCACGATTTTGGCGCCTTTTTTTTGCGCATTCTTCATCCAGGTGGCGGCCACCGGATGGTTGGCCGTGGGGTTGGAGCCGATGACAAAAATCAGCTCCGCGTTGGCCACGTCGTTCACCTGGTTGCTCACCGAACCCGAGCCCACGCCTTCGAGCAGCGCGGCCACGCTGGAGGCATGGCACAGGCGCGTGCAATGGTCGACGTTGTTCGAGCCGAACCCCGTGCGCACCAGTTTCTGGAACAGGTAGGCTTCCTCGTTGCTGCCCTTGGCCGAGCCAAAACCGGCGAGAGACTTGCTTCCGCGGTGGTCGCGCAGTCCCTTGAGCGCACCGGCGCTCAAGCTCAGCGCCTCTTCCCAGCTGGCTTCGCGAAACACCGCCGACCAGTCGGCGCTGTCGCGGTTGAGCTGCTCCAGCGCGGCGGGATCCTTGGGCACGCCGGCCTTGCGGATCAGCGGCACGGTCAGACGCTGTGCGCTGTGCGCGTAGTCGAACCCGAAGCGGCCTTTCACGCACAGGCGGCCGTGGTTGGCCGGGCCGTCGCGCCCGTCCACGCTGACAATCCTGTTGTCCCGGACGTTGTAGGTCAGCAGGCAGCCGACGCCGCAGAACGGACAGACCGAGTCGACCTTCTTGTCCAACGCTTGCGAGCCGATCTGCGTCTTCGGCATCAGCGCGCCGGTGGGGCAGGCCTGCACGCATTCGCCGCAGGCCACGCAAGTGCTGTCGCCCATGGGGTCGTTCAGGTCGAACACGATCTCGCTGTGCGCGCCGCGCAAGGCATAGCCGATGACGTCGTTCACCTGCTCTTCGCGGCAGGCGCGCACGCAGCGGTTGCACTGTATGCAGGCGTCCAGGTTCACCGCCATGGCCGGGTGCGAGACGTCGGCCAGGGGCTGGGCCCGGCGTATCGCCTTGAGTTCGGGACGTACGCTCACGTCCATGCGGGCCGCCCAGTCGCTGAGCTCGCCGTGCTGGCGCGTTTCGTCCGAGCCGATCCACTTGTAGCCGGCGTCGGGCATGTCCGACAGCAGCATCTCCAGCACCATCTTCTGGCTCTTCACGGCGCGTTCGCTCTTGGCCTGCACCTCCATGCCGGCCGTGGCCGCGCGACAGCAGCTGGGCGCCAGCGTGCGCTCGCCCGTGATCTCGACCACGCAGGCGCGGCAATTGCCGTCGGCGCGCAAGCCGTCCTTGAAACACAGGTGGGGAATGTCCACACCGTGGCGCTGCGCCGCCTTGAGGAGGGTCTCGCCCTCGTAGGCGTGGATGGTTTGCTGATCGAGCGTGAACTCAACGGTCGCCGGCGAGACTTCGGCCAAGGGGTTGCGCGCGTTCATCAAACGATCTCCTGGGGGAAGTACTTCTGCACGCTGCGCACCGGATTGGGCGCGGCCTGACCCAGGCCGCAGATCGAGGCGTCGGTCATGACCTCGTTCAGGTCTTCCAGCGTGCGCTGGTCCCACACCGGCGCCTGCATCAGCTGCACCGCCTTGGCGGTACCGACCCGGCACGGCGTGCACTGGCCGCAGCTCTCGTGGGCAAAGAATTTCATCATGTTCAGCGCCGCGTCGCGCGCACTGTCCTGCTGGCTCAGAATGATCACCGCCGCCGAGCCGATGAAGCAGCCGTAACTCTGCAGCGTGTCAAAGTCCAGGGGAATCTGGTTCAGCCGCGCCGGCAGGATGCCGCCCGACGCGCCACCGGGCAGATAGGCGTAAAGACTGTGGCCTGGCAGCATGCCGCCGCAGTACTCGTCGATCAGTTCCTGCACGCTGATGCCCGCAGGTGCCAGCTTGACGCCGGGATGCTGCACGCGTCCGCTGACGCTGAAGCTGCGCAGACCCCGGCGGCCGTTGCGGCCAAAGCCGCTGAACCAGTCAGCACCCTTCTCCACGATGTCGCGCACCCAGTACAAGGTCTCGAAGTTGTGTTCCAGCGTGGGCCGGCCAAACAGGCCGACCTGCGCGATGTAGGGAGGACGCATGCGCGGCTCGCCGCGCTTGCCCTCGATGCTCTCGATCATTGCCGACTCTTCGCCGCAGATGTAGGCGCCGGCGCCGCGGCGCAGTTCGATGCTGGGCAGTTGGCACGGCGGATTCGCGCGCAGCTTGGCCAACTCGGTCTCCAGCAGGGCGCGGCAGCCATGGTATTCGTCGCGCAGGTAGATGTAGCAGGCATCGATGCCCACGACCTGCGCGGCAATCAACAGGCCTTCCAGAAAGCGGTGCGGATCGCGCTCCAGATAGGTCCGGTCCTTGAAGGTGCCGGGCTCGCCTTCGTCGATGTTCACGGCCATGAGGCGCGGTGCGGCTTGCTCGCGCACGATGCGCCACTTGCGCCCGGCCGGAAAGCCCGCGCCACCGAGTCCGCGCAGACCGGAGTTCTCCATCTTTGTCAGGATCTGCTCGGCATTCGCTTCGCCCTTGGCCAAGGCGGCGGCCAGCGCGTAACCGCCCTGCGCCAGATAGGCGTCCAAGCCCACGTAGTCGGGCGACACCTGCCGCAATTCTGCCGGCACGCCAACACTCTTTTCGGCCAGCGCCGACGCCGAGAAACTGGCGTCACAACGTGCCGGCGCCTGCTGCGTCAGGCCGGCATTGACCACTGCCGCCACCGCCTCGGGCGTTGCCAGCGGCACCGGGCACTGGTGCACCACGGCCACCGGCGCCTGCTCGCAACGCCCCAGGCAGGGCGCGGCAATCACGCGCACATCGGCGCGGCCCAGCAGCACGGGAAGCCGCGCCAGCAGGTCCTTGGCGCCAGCGAGTTCGCAGCTCAGGCCATCGCAAACGCGCACCGTGAGGCCGGCCACCTCGGCATCGCCCTTCACCACCTCGAAGTGGTGATAGAACGTGGCCACCTCGTACACCTCGGCCATGGGAATGTTCATTTCCCGGGCCAGCGCCACCAGATGGCGGTCGTGCAGGCAGCGCCAGGCATCGTTGAGCCGGTGCAGGTGCTCGATCAGCAGGTCGCGCCGGTGCGGCCCGGCACCCACCAGGGCGCGCACTTCGGCCAGCGATACATCATCCGCCTGCCTCCCCTTGAGCTTGCTCTTGCGCCGTATGCGCTCGCGCATTTCGTCCGGCGTGGCCAGCGTGACAGCGTGATTCCTGGGGGATGGGGCAGATGCGTTCACAGGCTATTTTCAGAAGAACTTGGCAACGGTCAGGGTGGTGCGGTAAACGCCCCAGGCCAGCGGAATGCCAACCGCCGCCCAGGCCAGCACCAGGAACAGCGGATTGCTGGGCAAGTCGCGCGCATGGGTGCCGTCGCTCTGCACCTCGGAGGCCTTGACCTTCTCGTGCGCCAGACGCTTTTCCAGCTCCAGTTCCTGCGCCGTCATGAACCACTTGGGGTTGAGCGGGCGCACCAGCAGGTTGCAGATCAGCCCCACCACCAGGAACGAGGCCAGGATGTACATGGTCTGGTTGTAGACCTGTTCACGCGGCAACCCCAGACCCAGTTGGTATTCGCGCATGTAGTTCACCACCACCGGTCCCACGATGCCGGCCGTGGCCCAGGCCGTGAGCAAACGGCCGTGGATCGCACCCACCATCTGCGTGCCGAAGATGTCGGCCAGGTAGGCTGGCACCGTGGCAAAGCCGCCGCCGTACATGCTCAGGATGATGCAGAAAGCCGACACGAACAGCAGTTTGGAGCCCGCGGCAGCGCTGCCCGGAACGCTGAAGTACAGCACGCCGCCCAGGATGAAGAAGATCGCATAGGTGAGTTTGCGCCCCAGCTTGTCCGAGATCGTGGCCCAGAAAAACCGACCGCCAATGTTGAACAGGCTCAAGAGCGCCGTGAAACCCGCGGCGATGCCGGCAATGGAGGCCAGTTGCGCCTTGTCGAGTTCGCCGAACTTCTGCGACACGCCGATGAGCGAGCCGCCGAACACTTCCTGCAGCATGGGCGAGGCCATGCCGATCACGCCGATGCCCGCGCTCACGTTGAGGAACAACACCAGCCAGATCAGCCAGAACTGGGGGATGCCCCAGACCCGGCTCACGTGCACATGGTGCGGGGTGATCATGGCGTTGTTCACCTGCGCCGGCTTGGGCGTCCAGCCTTTGGGCTTCCAGCCGGTCTCGGGGATGCGGTAGCCAAAGGCGCCGGCCATCATGAAGACAAAGTAGACCAGGCCCATGACCAGCAGCGTCTGCGTCACGCCCACATCGGTGGGGGTGGCAAAGTATTTCATCAGGTCGGCGGCCAGCGGCGAGCCGATCATGGCGCCGCCACCAAAGCCCATGATGGCCATGCCGGCGGCCATGCCGCGGTGGTCGGGAAACCACTTCATGAGCGTGGACACGGGCGAGATATAGCCCAGCCCGAGCCCAACGCCGCCGATGATTCCCGACCCCAGCACCATCATCCAGAATTGATGCAGGTGCACGCCCAACGCAGAGACCAGCATGCCACCGCCCCAGCAGACTGCGGCGACAACGCCGACCTTGCGCGGACCGACGCGTTCCAGCCAGCCACCCCAGATCGAGGCCGACGAACCCAGCAGCACAAAGAACAGCGTGTACATCCAGCCCAGGGTGGAGATTTTCCAGTCACAACTGGTGGTGAACAGTTCCTGCAAGAAGCCCACGTCGGGGCCGCACTTGATAGCGTCCTTGATGCCCAGGGCCTTGGACAGCGGCAGCCAGAACACCGAGAAGCCGTAGGCCATGCCGATGCACAGGTGGATCGCCAGTGCGGCGGGTGGGACAAGCCAACGGTTGAAGCCGGGGCCGGCGACGATGTGCTCTTTGGCAAGAACACCCAATTTTTCATTCGGGAACGCGGGCGTTCCACCGATGACTGCTTCCATTTTGTCTCCTCTTTATGACGTCCACTTTGTGTGAACTGCGCGCAGTGTCGAGGAGTGCAACAGGAGCGTCAATTTTCCTTTGCAAATCGACCCATACAGTTATTGAATGAATAGCCTCACACGCGCTCGTCCAGCCAACCGGTGTGCGCCTTGGCATGCTGCAGCCAGGCCTCGCTGCGCGCCATGTCCAGCGCGACCCGCAGGGTGTGCGAAGGCCGGTCCGTGATCGCATGCATGAAACCGATCGGTGTAAGAACCTCAGGCTCGCGCAGCGGCACGGCCTCGAGCTCCGGGTAACCGCGCAGCACATCGACCAATGCACCGGGCAGCACACTGCTGACGTTGCCCACCAGCACGCTCAAGCCCAGCGTCAGAATGGAGTTGGTCTGAATCACCGGCTGCACGGCAACGCCGGCCTGCTTGAAGGCGGCGTCGACGATGGCGCGGTTGTGCATGTCCGGTGTCAGCAGGCACAGCGGCAACAGGCATGCATCCTGCCACGACAGGGGACGCGTCAGCATGCGCAGACCACCCCGCCCTGGTTTGCTGGCGCGTCGCAGCAAAAAGTAGTGCTCGGTGTACTGGTCCAGGGTGGCTATCTTGCCGACCCGGGCCTTGAGCCGGTCGGTGTAGCCCAGCGCCAGATCCAGCGACAGATCCTCCAGACCCGATTCGATGTCCTGTGAACTCAGCGAGCGCAGCACCAGGGTCAGACCAGGATGGCGTGCCTGCAACATGGCCGCAAAGCGTGCCGCAATCGGCATCACCGAAGGCACGGCACCCAGCGTCAGAGTCCCCACAGGGCGGTCGGCGGCGCTCTTCAGATCCTGCAGCAGCAGTTCCTGTTCATGCAGCACGCGCTGCGCTGTTTCGTAGATGCGCTCGCCTTCGGGGGTGAAACTTTGAAAGGAACGGCCACGCTTGACGATGGCCGTGCCGAATTCTTCTTCCAGGGCGCGAATCGCGTTGGACAGGGCCGGTTGGGTGATGTGGCAGGCCTGTGCCGCACGTCCGAAATGCCGGTGCTCGTGCAGCGCGGCCAGATAGCGCAGGGAGGTGAACAAACTCATGCGCGTTGATCATAGCCCCCTAGGTCGCGGAACTTCGGGCGATTGGCCGTATCATTCAATGCATGCGCGCCTTTGTCATTGCCCTCATGATCGCCCTGCTGCCCTTGCGCGGCTGGGTGGGAGACGCCATGGCGGCGGATCTGGCCATGGCCAGCTTGCGTAGCCAGACGGTGCCCGTGACCCGGCACGTCAGTGCCACGGCACTGCACGCTGACTGCGCCCTGCACGCGGCCAGTGACGCGGCAACGCCGGACGATGACGGCGACCAAGGCGCGGGCTGCAGGGCCTGCCAGGTGTGCCACACGCTCGCCGTGGAAGCCGGTGTGCAGACTGTCAGCTTGACAGCGGTATCGTTTCAGATCACGCCGCAGCCCGCCTGCGACTTTGCCAGCGCCGAGCGCGCGCTGAGCGTCAAACCACCGATCGCCTGATTCTCAGGGCCCCAGCTCGTCCAGAAACTGGACCTGGCTGAGCCCTGTTGCCCATGCCAGCCTTGCTGCGACCGGCATCCCATCGCGTGCGCCCTGTCCACGGACAGGTCCGTGGCCCCCATCCTTTTTGTCGAGACGAATTCATGAAAACACTGTACTCCCTCACCCTCTTGCTCTCCATGGCCCTGCCTGCCTGGGCACAAACCACGCCCCCCGCCAGCGCCGCCCACCAGCATGGCGGCAGCGTCACTGCCAGCAAGTCAGCCCTGACCGCAGGCGAGGTCAAAAAGATCGATCTCAAAACGCAGAAAGTCACGCTTCAACACGGCGAGATCAAGAACCTCGCAATGCCCCCCATGACCATGGTCTTTCTGGCCCAGGACCCGTCCATGCTGGCCAAGCTGAAGGTGGGCGACAAAGTGCGCTTCCGCGCTGAAGAGGGCAGCGCCGGCCTGCTGCTGACCTACGTCGAAAAGGTCACGCCGTGAAGCCGCCTCGCCGGGCCCATCAGGCGCTTGTGCTGGCGCTGATGCTGGCATTCTCCAAGCTGGCGGCAGCCGAAGCACCTCCCGGCGCGACCGTCGATTCACTGCTGAGCTACGCGCAGGAACACAACCCGGAACTTGCCGCCATGCGCTATGAGGCCCAGGCCGCGCAGGAGCGCATCGACCCGGCCGGCGCGCTGCCGGACCCGCGCTTTCGCGCCACGCTGCAGGACATCACGCGCATGGGCGAGCAAAACCCGACGCTGCTGCCCGGCCGCGCCGGCAAGACCGCCTACCTGTGGATGCAGGAGCTGCCCTGGTTTGGCAAACGCGACCTGAAACGCGCCATCGCAGAGAACGACGCACAGGGCGCGCAGGGGCGTACCGCAGCCACCTGGTCGGAATTGGCCAGCCGCATTAAAACGACCCATGCCCAGCTCTATCTGGTGCAGCGCAGCGAGCAGCTGCTGCAGGAAAACCTCAGCCTGATGGTCCAACTGGAAAAGGTAGCGCTGTCGCGCTACGCGGGAGGGCTGTCGGCCCAGCAGGACGTGATCCGGGCCCAGGTCGAACAAGGTTCCATGAGCGCCGAAGAGATTTCGCTCGGCATGGAACACCACCACCTGCACGCACGCATGAACGCGCTGCTGGCGCGCCCCGGTGACGCGCCTCTGACGGCACCTGTGGCCCTGCGTCCCCTGCCCACCGCAGCGCAACTCGACTGGACGCAGCTGCGCGAGCGCGTGCAGGCGAAGAACCCGCAGCTGTTCACGCAGGACGCGCTGCTGCGCTCGGCGCAAAAGAACCGCGACCTGGTGCGCAGGAACCGCTATCCCGACATCACCTTCGGCGTCTCGCCGATCCAATACGGCACGGCGCTCAAGGAATGGGAGCTGATGGTCGAATTCAACATCCCGCTGCAACAGGGCACGCGCGCCGCGCAGGAGCGTGAAGCCCAGGCCATGCTGAGCGCAGCGCAGGAGCGCCAGCAGGCTGCAGTCAACCAGGTCTTCGCCGATCTGACGCAGGCGCTGTCAGCGCTGGAAGCCGCCAGGCGCACCGAGGCCCTGACCGGTACGCGCCTGTTGCCGCAGGCCGAACTCACCTTGCAGTCGGCGCTGGCCGCGTACGAGAACGGCAAGGTGGACTTTGCCACGCTGCTGGACGCGCAAAAACAGATCCGCCAGATGCGCCTGGCCCAACTCAAAGCCCAAGTGGAGGCCCGCATGCAACTGGCCGAACTGGAAAAAATCCTGGGAGAAGACCTGTGAAACCTGCTGCAAGCCTTGGCGTTGTCGCCCTCGCCGTCCTCACCGCCGCCGGCGGCTACTGGGCCGGCCAGCGCGGCCACGCCGCAAGCACCGATGCGGCTGCCACAGCCACACCGGCCGCAGCCGCGAGCGCGCCCAAGGCGCGCAAGCTGCGTTTTTACCGCAACCCCATGGGGCTGCCCGATACCTCGCCCACGCCCAAAAAAGACCCCATGGGCATGGACTACATCGCGGTATACGAAGGCGAGGACGACGAGGCCGCGACCTCTGCCGGTGGTGCGCCGCAGATTGCCATCAGCACGGAAAAAATCCAGAAGCTGGGCGTGCGTACCGAAGCCGCGCAAACGCGCGCGCTGGGCCAATCGGTGCGCGCCGCCGGGCGCGTCGAGGCCGACGAGCGCCGCCTGTTCACCATCACCGCCAAGTACGAGGGCTATATCGAGCGCCTGCTGGTCAACACCACGGGGCAGCCTGTCGCCAAGGGCCAGCCGCTGTTCGAGGTCTACAGCCCGGAACTGGTGGCGGCGCAGCGCGAATACGCCATTGCGGCACAGGGTGCAATCAACCTGAAAGACGCCCCGGCGCCAGCCCAGGCCAGCATGCAGCAGCTCGCCGACGCCAGTCTGGCGCGGCTGAAAAACTGGGACCTGTCCGAGGACCAGTTGCAGCGCCTGCGCAGCAGCGGACAGACGCAACGCAGCGTCACGTTCCGTTCGCCCGTCTCCGGTGTGGTGACAGAGAAGAAGGCGCAACAGGGCATGCGCTTCATGCCTGGCGAGATGCTGTATCAGGTGGCCGACCTGTCATCGGTCTGGATCCTTGCCGACGTCTTCGAGCAGGACCTGGCGCAGCTAAAAAATGGCGCCATGGCCAGCGTGCGCGTCAATGCCTACCCCGACAAGGAATTCAAGGGCCGCATCGCCTATGTCTACCCCAGCCTGAAGGCCGAGACCCGGACCGTGCCGGTGCGCATTGAACTGGCCAATCCCGGCGGCCTGCTCAAGCCCGGCATGTTCGCCCAGATGGAGCTGACCAGCGGCAGCGCGAAGAAGGTGCTGACCGTGCCGGACTCGGCGGTGATCGACACCGGCAAGCGCTCCATCGTGCTGGTGCAGGTCAAGCCCGGACGCTTCGAGCCGCGCACCCTCGTGGCAGGGCGGCGCAGCGACAGTTTGGTCGAGGTGCTGCAGGGCGTGAGCGAAGGCGAACAGGTGGTGGTCTCGGCCAACTTCCTGATCGACGCCGAAAGCAACCTCAAGGCCGCGTTGCTGGGACTGGAAGCCGCGCCGGCAACGCCGGCCAAGGTGGCCACAGCAGCCGGGCACAAGGCCGAGGGCAAGGTGGACAGCGTCGATGCGAAAGCCGGCACCGTGACCTTGAGCCATGGACCCGTGGCCAGCCTCAAATGGCCGGCCATGACGATGGAATTCAAGCTGGCCAATGAGGCCATGCTCAAGGACCTGCAACCCGGCAAGGCGGTGGCGATCGAATTCGTGGAACGCGCACCCGGCGAGTGGGTCATCACGGGCGTCACGCCGCACTGACGGGCACGACCATGCTGGCAAAAATCATCGCCGCCTCCGGGCGCAATCCCTTCCTCGTGCTGATCGTCACGCTGTTCCTGGTGCTGGGCGGCCTCTACGCCGTGGTGAAGACACCGATCGACGCCCTGCCCGACCTGTCGGACGTGCAGGTCATCGTCTACACCGAGTTCCCGGGACAGGCGCCGCAGGTGGTGGAAGACCAGGTCACCTACCCGCTGACCACCTCCATGCTGTCGGTGCCGAAGTCGAAAGTGGTGCGCGGCTTTTCCTTCTTCGGCGCCTCCTTCGTCTATGTGATTTTCGAGGACGGCACCGACATCTACTGGGCGCGCACGCGGGTGCTGGAGTACCTGAACTTCGCCGCCAGCCGCCTGCCCAAGGGCGTGACGCCGGCGCTCGGACCCGACGCCACCGGCGTAGGCTGGGTCTACCAGTACGCCGTGCTGGCCAAGGACAAGACCCTGGCCGAGTTGCGCACGCTGCAGGACTGGTACATCCGCTACCAGCTGAGCAAGGCGCAGGGCGTGGCCGAGGTCGCGTCCATCGGCGGCTTTGTGCAGACCTACCAGGTGACGGTCGACCCCGTGAAGCTGCGCGCCTTCGGAATACCGCTGATGAAGGTGTCGCAGGTGATACGCGACTCGAACCGCGACGTGGGCGCACGCGCCGTCGAGTTGTCGGAGACCGAATACATGGTGCGCGGCAAGGGCTATCTGCGCGGCAAGGCCGACATCGAGACCCTGGTGGTGAAGAGCGAAAAAGGCACGCCGGTGCTGATCCGCGACATCGCCCGTGTCGAGCTCGGACCCGACGAGCGCCGGGGTCTGAGCGAACTCAACGGCGAAGGCGAAGTGGTCTCCGGCGTGGCCATGGCGCGCTACGGCCAGAATGCCCTGGAAGTGATCAGCAACCTCAAGGAAAAAATTGCAGAGATTTCCGCCGGCCTGCCCGAGGGCGTCAGCATCGTGACGGTGTATGACCGCTCCGAACTCATCCACCGCGCCATCGACACCCTCAAGCGCACCCTGGCCGAGGAATCGATCATCGTCGCCCTGGTCTGCATCGTCTTTCTGCTGCATGTGCGCAGCGCCCTGGTCGCCATCCTGATGCTGCCGGTCGGCGTGCTGATGGCCTTCATCGCCATGCGCCTGCTCGGCATGAACTCCAACCTGATGAGCCTGGGCGGCATCGCCATCGCCATCGGCGCCATGTTCGATGCCGCCATCGTGATGATCGAGAACGCGCATAAACATCTGGAACGTCTGGATGCGCCCCATCCCTCTCCCGGCCTCCCCCTTGAAGGGGAAGGAGTTCATGGCACCGCCCCCCTCCCCTTCAAGGGGCGGGTTGGGGTGGGAATGGGTTATGACGCCCAGCGTGCCGAAGCCATCATTGCGGCGTGCAAAGAAGTGGGACCGGCGCTGTTCTTCTCGCTGCTGATCATCACCGTCTCCTTCCTGCCGGTGTTCAGCCTGGAAGGCCAGGAGGGACGATTGTTTTCACCGCTCGCCTACACCAAGACTTTCTCCATGGCGGGTGCGGCGCTGCTCTCGGTGACACTGGTGCCGGTGCTGATGCTGCTGTTCATCCGCGGCAAGATCATGCCGGAGGCCAGGAACCCGGTGAATCGTTTCCTGATCTGGGTCTATCGGCCGATCATCACCGGCGTGATGCGCCGAAAAAAACTGACCATCCTGGCTGCGCTGCTG
>CAIKVZ010000085.1 GCA_903830985.1 uncultured beta proteobacterium | reverse complement strand
TCGATCTGGCGCAGTCTTACGACCACATGGTCGACATGTTGGCGAAGATTGCCGAGTTCAAGGACCACACCACCGGCAGCCACATCAAGCGCATCGACCACTACACGCGCTTGCTGGCGCTGGAATTGGGCAGCAGCGTCGAAGAAGCGATTCATTTCGGCAAGGCCAGCCGCTTGCACGACGTTGGCAAGGTCGGCATTTCCGACGCCATCCTGTGCAAACCCGGCCGGCTCACGCCAGCCGAGTTCGAGGTCGTGCGCACGCACACCCACATCGGCGGCCAGATTCTGGAGAACGACCGTTTCCTGGCGGTGGCCTGCGACGTGGCACGGCATCACCACGAGCGCTGGGACGGCAGCGGTTACCCCGAGGGACGTCCATCGCGTGAGTTCCATCTGGTGACGCGCATCGTCAGCGTGGTCGATGTGTTCGACGCCCTGGTCAGCCGCCGGCCCTACAAGGAGCCGTGGGAGCCCCTGCGCGCCGCGCAGGAACTGGAAAAGGGTTCCGGCTCGCAGTTCGATCCCACCGTTGTCACGGCGTTTCTCAAGCTGTATCACGCGGGGACTTTCGATCCGGTGATTCTCGCGGCGCAAAACGAGACCGTGCCGCCGGAAATCGAAACGCCGCTGCCGTCACACTGAAACAGCCGACGTAGAAGCGGGACGCACGACCGATCGCGGCCTGGGTCCCGCAGCCTTGCCTTGCGCGTGCGAATTGTCAAATCGGCGCGTTGTGCTGCATGCAAGACTGAAACAGGAAGTAAACGAAGCCCCGCCTTTTGCCCCGTCCCTTGGCGGCCGGTCGCGGCGGTGAACACTCCCTGGAGATATTCATGCCGGACTTGAACTATTACGGGTACGAACCCGACGACACCCATTTCGGGGGGGCCCGCAGAATCGTCGAAGCGGAAATCAAGCACATCGAGACCTGGCGGGGACGCAGCCCGCGGGTCGGTTTGGCATTGTCGGGCGGGGGCATCCGCGCGGCGAGCTACTGTTTGGGCGTGTTGCAGGCCTTGGCGCATGGCCGCTGCCTGCCCACTTTCGACTACCTGTCGACGGTATCCGGCGGGGGCTATATCGGTGCCTCGCTGACCTACCTGCTGCACGCTTCGCAGAACGAAACACAGCGCCGCGCTGGCGACGTGAGTTCCAAGTTTGACGTGTCGAGCGAAAAATTTCCCTATCTGTCCTATCCCATGGTCAGTGCCCCGCTGCCCTGCGAGGACGAGTCGTTCCAGGAGAAGGGGCGCTTGTTGCGCCGCCTGCGGCAGAACGCCAAATACCTGGCGCCGGGCAATGGCATCAATACCTTGTCGCTGGCGGGCGTCTTCGTGCGCAACCTCGTGGCCAGCGTGGTGGTCCATGTGGCGGTGCTGGTCGTGGTGCTGCAACTGCTGATCGGCGTCGGGCTGCTGACGCTGGAGCGGCCGTCCAACGCCTTGCTGATGGTGGCGCTGGCGGCCTTTGCCGGATACGGCCTGGCGTCCGCCGTGTATGTCTTGCTCACCGGTTTTTTTGATCCGATCGAGAAGCGCTGGAGCGATGGACCTTATCGGCTGCGGCGCTGGCATGACATCTTCACGGCTTTCGTTCTGACGCTCGCCATCGCGGCATTGATCATCGGCGCGCTGCCCTGGGTGCACGGACTGATTCGCGATCTGAACCTGGATTCATTGCCGGGCTGGCTGGACCTCTTCGACCACGACAAGGTGAAGAACCGTTCGGTGTTGGCTGGCGCTCTGGCCACCTTGTTCGGCCTGCTCGGCAACATCTGGGCCTTTTTGCAGACGCGCAGCAGCAAGAAGCCACGCATCCCGACCAATCTGGTGCTGGCCGTAGCCTGCGCCGTACTGGCCCTTGGCGTGCTGCTGCTGGTGTTTTTGCTGACCCTGCAACTCAACAGCTTGACCGGCGAAGGCGAGCCGCGCAATACCGTGCTGATTGTCGGTTTTGCGCTGGTGCCGATGTTCTTCCTGGGCTGGCTGCCCGACGTCAACTATGTGTCGCTGCATCGCTTCTATCGGGACCGGCTGATGGAGCTCTTTCTTCCGGACCTGCAGGCGATGGAGAAAAGCGAAGGCATAGGCGCCTCGACGGCGGGCGACGCGGCCATGTTGGGTGAACTCTGCGGCGCGGGCGAAAAGCCAAAGGCCAAAGCGGGGACCGCTTCGGCGGCCAAAGCGGCACAAAAACAGCATGCCTTGCTGCCGGGTCCGTACCACATCCTGAATGCCAACGTGGTGCTGGTGGCGTCCAAACATCCGCGTTACCGGGCCAGGGGCGGCGACAACTTCATCCTGTCGCCGCTGTTCTGCGGCAGCCGCGCCACCGGCTGGACCGACACCGACCACTCTGCCGACAACGGTTTCACCCTGGCCACGGCCATGGCCGTTTCGGGAGCCGCGCTCAACCCCAACGCGGGTCCGGGTGGTGTGGGTGTGACGCGCCAACCGCTGCTTTCGGTGCTGATGGGCCTGCTGAATCTGCGCCTGGGCTACTGGTGCGCGAACCCCAATCCCTACTGCAAGACCTCGTCCTTGCTGTTCAGGCTGTTTGCGCGCCGCGCCACGCCGAACATGCTCTCGCCCGGACTGTTCGAGTCGTTGGGGCGGGCCAATCTGAACGAGCACGAGCCCTATGTGCTGTTGACCGACGGCGGGCACTTCGAAAACCTCGGTCTGTACGAACTGGTGCGACGCCGGCTCAAGCTGATCGTGTTGTGCGACGCCACGGCCGATGCCGATTTCAAGTTCGTCGACCTGGCCAACGCGATCGAGAAAGTGCGCGCCGATTTTGGCGCCATCGTCCACCTCAGCTCCGACGATCTGGGGGCCCTGGTGCCGCGCCAGCGCAGCAGCACCGACACCGCCATGACGGTGGCGCAACGCGGCTACCTCATTGCCCCCATCACCTATGCGCGACGGGAAGACCGGTCCTATGGCTGCGAAGCCGACCGCGGAATCCTGATCTACCTGAAAGCGACTTTTTTCAAGCAATTGAATGCCGACCTGCATGGCTACCGCAGGGCACACGGCGACTTTCCGGATCAGTCGACCGGTGACCAGTACTTCGACGAAAAGCAGTTCGAGTCCTACCGCGAACTTGGCTTCCAGACCTGCTGGGCCATGCTGCAGGACCTGCAGGAGCATGCCGATGCAGCGAACGCCACGCTCAGGCAAAAGGCGGCCGATCTGCTCTGGACAGTGCGCTAATTCATGTGCGCCAGATCATGGTTGTGCCGGGCTGCGCTCGCTACACTGGGTGAGCACTCAGATCGGACTACCCGCATCCATGCCGTCCCCCAGTACCTCGCTTCCTGCAACGACGCCTGACGTTCCCGCCTTGCTGGCGCGCCACGCCTCGGACCCCCACGCCTTGGTGCAGATGCTGCGCGAACTGCAAGCCGCCGCGGGCTGGCTGCCGCGCACCAGCCTGCAGCAGCTCGCCGCGGGGCTGGACCTGAGTCTGGCCCAAGTACAGGGCGTGGCCGATTTCTACCGCTTCTTTCACACCCGTCCGGCAGGAGACTACCGCGTGCTGTTCAGTGACAACGTCACCGACCGCATGCTGGGCAGCGAAGCCTTGATGGCCGACCTGTGTCGCAGGCTGGGCGTGGTGCCGGGGCGGCTGGGCGCCGACGCCCTGGTGAGCGTGGATCGGACTTCCTGCACCGGGCTGTGCGACCAGGGGCCGGCCTTGCTGATCAATCACCACCAGGTCGTCACCCGCCTCGACGCCGCGCGGGTGGCACAGATGGCGCAGCTGATGCGCGACCGCGTCCCGGTGACGCGGTGGCCGTCGGCCTGGTTTGCGGTGCAGGACAACATCCGTCGGGCCGACGTGCTGCTCGGCGCTGCTGCCGCACCGGGTGCGGCGCTGGCGGCAGCGCAGGCCCACGGACCCGAGGGCCTGCTGGCCGAGCTCAGACTTTCCAGGCTGCGCGGCCGCGGTGGTGCCGGCTTTGCCACGGACAGCAAATGGTCCCTGTGCCGGCAGGCGCCGGGCGCCGAGCATGTGGTGGTGTGCAATGCCGACGAAGGCGAACCCGGTACCTTCAAGGATCGCGTGCTGCTGACCCGCCAGGCCGACACGGTGTTCGAGGGCATGGCGATTGCGGCGCACGCCATCGGCGCGCGGCGCGGCTTTCTTTACCTGCGCGGCGAGTACCGCCACCTGCTGGAGTCGCTGGAGGCGGTGCTGCAGCGCCGGCGCGAGGCCCATCTGCTGGGCCAGTCCATTCTCGGAACGGCCGGTTTTGACTTTGACATCGCCATCCACGTCGGTGCCGGTGCCTATGTGTGCGGCGAGGAGTCGGCGCTGATCGAGTCGCTCGAAGGACGGCGCGGCACGCCGCGCATCCGCCCGCCTTACCCCGCCCAGCAGGGTTACCTGGGACAGCCGACCGTGGTGAACAATGTGGAGACCTTTTGCGCCGTGTGCCAGATTGCGCTGCAAGGCGGCGCCTGGTGGGCCGGCATCGGCACGCCCGGTTCCACCGGCACCAAGATCCACTCGGTGTCGGGCGACTGTGAACGCCCGGGTCTTTACGAATACCCATTCGGCACGCGCATCGGCACCATTCTGGAAGACTGCGGCGCGCGCGACACCCAGGCGGTGCAGGTCGGAGGGCCCTCCGGCCTGTGTCTGTCGGCCTTCGAGTTTGGCCGTCGCATCGCGTTCGAGGATGTGCCTACGGCCGGCGCCTTCATGGTGTTCAACCGCAGCCGCGACATGTTCGAGGTGGCACGTGCCTTTGCCCACTTTTTCGCGCACGAGAGCTGCGGTTTTTGCACACCCTGTCGGGTCGGCACGGCGTTGGTGGTCAAGCGCATGGACAAGCTCGCCGCAGGCCAGGGTTCTCGCTATGACATCGACGTGCTGTTCGAACTGGACCGGCTGATGCACGGCACCACGCATTGCGGCCTCGGCGCCTCGGCCTGCAACCCCTTGCGCGACACCATCCTGAGGTTTCGCCCGGCCTACGAGCAGCGTCTGAAGTCGCTGTATTTCGAGCCCGGTTTCGATCTCGACGCGGAGTTGTCCATTGGGCGGCGCATGACCGGGCGCGACGACCCGCTGGCGCATCTGGAGAAGCTCGCATGACGCCTGACCTGGCGGCTGCCGGGTGTTTCTCGCTCGACGGTGAGGATCTGCCGTTTCAGCCCGGCGACAGCATCCTGCAGGCCGCCACCCGCGCCAAGCGCTACATCCCGCACCTGTGCTGGCACCCGGAGTTCGGGGCGCACGGTTCCTGCCGGATCTGCACGGTCAAGGTCAATGGCCGCGTTGGCGCCGCCTGTACCACGCCAGCCGCCGCCGGGCTGGAAGTGCAAAGCCACACGGCAGAGCTCGACAAGCAGCGAAAGACCTTGTTGCAGATGCTCTTTGTCGAGGGCAACCATTTTTGCCCGAGCTGCGAGAAGAGCGGCAACTGCCTGTTGCAGGCCACGGCTTACCAGCTCGGCATGGAAGGCCCCCACTTCGAAGAGTTCTACCCGGATCGACCGGTCGACGCCAGCCACATGGACCTGCTGCTCGACTTCAACCGCTGCATCCTGTGCGAGCTGTGCGTCAAGGCCAGCCACAAGGTCGATGGCAAAGACGTCTTTGCCATGGGCGGTCGTGGCCTGGACACGCACCTGGTGCTGAACAGTGCCAGCGGGAAGCTGGTTGACACCGCCATGGCGCTGGGCGACCGCGCCGCCGACATCTGCCCGGTGGGGGTGATCCTGCCCAAGCGGCGCGGCTTCGTGATCCCCATCGGCCAGCGCCGATTCGATGGTCAGTCGGTGGCCGAGCAGGTGGAGGATGGGCCGAAATGACCTCGCCCAATCAGGCGCCTGCGCCGCGCAAACTGAAAGTCGCCACGGTGTCGCTGGCCGGCTGTTTTGGTTGCCACATGTCCTTGCTTGACATCGACGAGCGCCTGTTCGATCTGCTGGAGTTGGTCGAGTTCGACCGCTCGCCGCTGACCGACATCAAGCTGCTCGGACACTGCGACATTGGCCTGATCGAAGGCGGCCTGTGCAATGCCGAAAACGTCTCGGTGCTGCGCGAATTCCGCAAGCATTGCAAGACGCTGGTGGCGGTGGGCGCCTGCGCCATCACGGGCGGCCTGCCGGCGCAACGCAACCACCTTGACCTGGGGGCCATGCTGACGGACGTGTACCGCAGTCGCCCCGGCATGACTTCGGGCAGCGCCATCCCCAATGACCCCGAACTGCCCTTGCCGCTGAACAAGGTGCACCCGATCCACGAGGTGGTGCACGTGGACTACTTCCTGCCGGGCTGCCCGCCCTCGGCCGACGCCTTCTGGTCCTTCCTGAGCGACCTGATGGCCGGGCGCACGCCGCACCTGGGTCACGGCCTGCTGCGCTATGACTGACAGCACGCGCTCCCTGGAGACTGCCGCCCACCCGGAGGGCCTGCGCCGCGTCGCCATCGACCCGGTGTCGCGCGTCGAAGGGCACGGCAAGGTGACGATACTGCTGGACGCGCAGAACCGGGTGCAGCAGGTGCGGCTGCACATCGTCGAGTTCCGCGGTTTCGAAAAATTCATTGAAGGGCGGCCCTACTGGGAGGTGCCGGTGATGGTGCAGCGCCTGTGCGGCATCTGCCCGGTATCGCACCATCTGGCCGCCAGCAAGGCCTTTGACCGGGTGATCGGCGCCAGCATCAGCCCGACGGCCGAAAAGATCCGCCGCCTCATGCACTACGGCCAGGTGATGCAGTCCCATGCCCTGCATTTCTTCTACCTGGCTGCGCCCGACTTATTGTTCGGCTTTGACTCGGAACTGAACCGGCGCAACATCGTCGGCGTGGCGCAGGCGCATCCCGACATTGCCCGAAAAGGTGTGCTGCTGCGCAAGTTCGGCCAGGAAGTGATCCGCGTCACCTCGGGCAAGCGGGTGCACGGAACCGGTTCGGTGCCGGGCGGCGTGAACAAGACCGTGAGTCAGCAAGACCGCGCGCTGTTGCGCCGCGACGTGGCCCAGATGCTGGCCTGGGCGCAGGATGCGGTGGCCATCGCCAAACAGCTGCACGCGCAAAACCCGGCGCTGTACGACAGCTTTGGCAGCATCCGATCGAATCTGCTGTCTCTCGTGCGCGCCGACGGCGCACTCGACCTGTACGACGGCGTGCTGCGTGCCCGCGACGCGCAAGGCCGGGTTCTGTTCGACGGCGCCAGCGACCAGGGCTACCTGGAGCTGATCGAGGAACAGGTCAAACCCTGGACCTACATGAAGTTCCCCTTCCTGCGCAGCCTGGGTCCGGAGCTGGGTTGGTACCGCGTGGGCCCATTGGCGCGGCTGCAGAACTGCGACTTCATCCCCAGCCCGCTGGCCGAAATCGAACGGCGCGAGTTCGTCGCCGGGGGGCGCGGCGAACCGGTGCACGCCACACTGGCCTACCACTGGGCGCGCATGGTCGAACTGCTGCATTGCGTCGAGGTGATCGCGCAACTGTTGGACGACCCCGACATCCTGAGCGGCGAGCTGACGACCAGCGGGGCGCGCCGACGCAGCGGTGTGGGCGTGATCGAGGCGCCGCGCGGCACCCTCATCCACCACTACCAGGTCGGTGACGACGACCTGGTGACGATGGCCAACCTCATTGTCTCGACCACGCACAACAACCAGGCCATGAACGAGGCGGTGCGCTCCGTGGCGCGTGATTACCTGGACGGCCGGGAGCTGACCGAAGGACTGCTGAACCACATCGAGGTGGCGATCCGTGCCTATGACCCCTGCCTGTCCTGCGCCACGCATGCGCTGGGTCAGATGCCGCTGGAGGTGTCCCTGCTCGGACCTGATGGCGAACTGGTCGACCTGGTCGTCAGGTCAGGACAGGGCGAATTGCTGCGTCCGGGACCCGCCGCGTGACGCGAGCGCCCATGCCTGTTGCGCCCTGGCTGGTTTTCGGCTGGGGCAACGCCAGCCGCGGTGACGATGCCTTGGGACCCTTGTTCGTGCAAGCTTTGCGCGACAAGTTGACGGGCGA
The DNA here is from genome assembly GCA_903830985.1 of uncultured beta proteobacterium. Lineage (GTDB taxonomy): Bacteria > Pseudomonadota > Gammaproteobacteria > Burkholderiales > Burkholderiaceae_C > CAIKVZ01. Next base: position 15,680 of record CAIKVZ010000085.1, on the reverse strand, counting down.
CCACAACATCGAATTTCTGGAGGACTACCAGTTGCAGATCGAACATGCGCTCGATCTGGTAGGTCGCGAGCACGTGCTGTTTGTCGACGCCAGCCGCCATGGCGCCGCGCCGTTTGAAGTGAGTACCGTGAGCGCCGCCAAGGACGGCAGCGTCAGCACGCACGCCATGTCGCCGCAGGCGTTGTTGCAGGTGTATGCAGATCTGCAGCTTGCCGCGCCGCCGCAGTGCACGCTGCTGGCGATCCGCGGGGAACGCTTCACCCTGGGTGAAGCACCCAGCCAGCCAGCACTGGCGCATCTGGCGCTGGCGCTGGAATGGGCCAGCGCGCTTCTGAAGTTAAAATCCAGCCACACCAGCACGGTTCGCTGATGTGGCCCGGGCTTTGAATTTCAGCACAGGGTCCATCGCTTTCCCCACGCGGTTTTTGCAGGACGCCAGACCTGAGCGCCCTCGCCCCGCTCTGACTGTGCTTTTCCGGTTGGCTTTCATCCGGAATTTGCCGTCCCGCCAGCCCACTGTTTCGATTTGGATGACACGATGACGCGAGCTCTGACGCGTAGCCACTTTCCCTGCTCAAGACTCGTCCGTACGCTCACCGACCTGACGGTGCTGGAAGCTGACGAGCCGGGCGCGGGTTTTGCCGACCGCTTGAGCCAGTGGGTCGGCTTTGCCGACGCCATTGGCCTGTGTGCCGTGCACAGCGAAAGCCCGGCGGCCGCGCCTCCTGCGCGAGTCGGAAAGTCGTCCCCGGCCCGGGACGGCATCGATGAAGAATTCGCCCGGGCGCGACTGGCCCTGGAAAATTCGATCCGCATGAGTTGCCGGCCCGGCGCCGGCAAGGCACGGCTGGAGCTGCCGATGCCGATGGCTGGCGCCTCCGTGAAAGAGGCCAGCGCCTACGGACCGTATCGGCGCTTTCATGCCGCGCAGCAGCGCGACATGGAGTTGACTGTGCGTGCCTTGCGCGCCAGGTTTCGGGAAAAGATTGCCGTGGACGCTCCGGGGCTCGGCCAGCTGGTCGATCTGGACGAAGCCATGGAAGCGATTCTGGGCGAGCGCGAGGCCAAATTGCTCGCCACGGTGACGTCCCTGCTGGAAAAGCGCTTTGGCCAGTTGCTCAGGTCCGCGCATCAGGCGGCTGCTGCCGCCGGGCTGGAGGACTCGCCAGCGCTGTGGATGAAGCCGGGCGGGTGGCTGCTGGGTTTTTGCCAGGAGCTTGAAATGGTGCTGTTGGCGGAACTGGAACTGCGTCTGCAGCCGGCGCTGGGGCTCATTGAAGCCTGGAACAACGAGAGAACGAAACTGACATGAATCGACATTTATTCAACGGCGCCTTGGTGCTCGGTGCCCTCGCGATTGCCTGGGTGGGCGCGAGCTTCATCGGCGCGAACGCGCTGGCCTTGACGGTGACGGCGATCATTGCCACGGTCTATGGGTGCGGCGCATTCGAGCTGCACAAATTCCGTCAGGCCACTGCGGCCTTGACCGGAGCCCTGACGGAGATTCCCGAGCAGCTCACCGATCTGGGCGACTGGCTCGCCGGCGTGCCGGCATCCCTGCAAACTCAGGTGCGCTTGCGTATCGAGGGCGAGCGCATCGGCTTGCCCGGTCCGGCGCTGACCCCGTACCTGGTCGGGCTGCTGGTGATGCTCGGTATGTTGGGCACCTTCCTGGGCATGGTCGTCACCCTCAATGGCGCGGTCTTTGCCCTGGAAGGAACCAGCGACCTGCAGGCCATTCGCAGCGCCTTTGCCGCACCCATCAAGGGCCTGGGACTGGCCTTCGGCACCTCGGTGGCTGGTGTGGCCTCCTCGGCCATGCTGGGTCTGATGTCGTCCCTGGTCCGACGCGAGAGAATGCTCGCCGGCCAGCTGCTCGATACCCGGATTGCCACCGTGCTGCGCGGCTTTTCGCTCACGCACCAGCGCCAGGAAACCTTCAAGGCGCTGCAGTTGCAGTCACTGGCCCTGCCCCTGGTGGTCGACAAGCTGCAGGCCATGATGGCGCAGATGGAGGGCATGAGCCTGCAGTTGAACGAACGGCTGCTGAGCAATCAGGAGAACTTCCACACCGATGTCAAAGGCGTCTACACCGAGCTGGCGCGCTCCGTCGATCAGTCCCTGCGCGACAGTCTGACGCAAAGCGCGCAGGCTGCCGGGCAGAGCATCAAACCCGTGGTCGAGGCGGCCATGACGGGCATGGCACAGGAATCCCGGTTGATGCACGAACGCATGGTGGAGGCGACCCAAGTGCAACTCGACGGGCTGTCCGAGCGCTTCGGCGCCACCGCCGCCACGGTGGCCGATGGCTGGACCACGGCACTGGGCCAACAGGAGCGCAGCAGTGCCACCCTGGTCGCCGGACTGGGGCGTTCGCTGCAAGCCTTCAACGCCAGCTTCGAGCAAGGCGCTCAGCAGCAGCTGGTCGCCGCGCAGGCCGCGCAGGCCAGGCAGCAGTCCGAGCAGGCCGCCCAGGACAGCCAGCGCACACAGGCCTGGATGGGTTCACTCGAAAGCATGGCCACGGAGCTGCGGCAGGCGTGGCAGAGCACGGGCGCGCAAACCCTGGCGCAGCAGCAGCAGATTTGCGCCACCCTGAGCGCAACCGCCCGGGAGGTGAGCGAGCACACGCGCAGCAGTGCCGGTCAGACGCTGGGCGAGATCACGCGCCTGATGGATGGCTCGGAGGAATTGATGCGCTCGCGCATGGTGTCCGATGCGCAGTGGACGCTGCAGCACGGCGAACGCATGGACCAGCTCGCCAGCCTGTTGCGCAGCGAACTCGGTGCCTTGCGCGATGAAGAAGCCAAGCGCGGCCATGCGGCGGTGGACCGGCTGGGCGAATTGCAGACGGCGCTGGCCGGGCACCTGACCAGCCTGGGCACGGCGCTGGAAGACCCGATCACGCGACTCATCCACACGGCATCCGAGGCGCCGCGTGCTGCCGCGGAAGTCATCGCCAAATTGCGCCAGGAGATGTCCAGCAGCGTGGCGCGGGACAACGAGCTGCTGGAGGAGCGCAGCCGCATCATGGCGACGCTGAATTCCCTGCTCGACTCGATCCGGCACGCGTCGGTGGAACAGCGCGCGGTGATCGATTCACTGGTGGCGTCTTCAGCCCTTGCGCTGCATGACGCCAGCCAGCAGTTCGCGGAAAACGTCGGCATCGAAGCCGGCAAGCTCTCGGACATCGCCGCCAACGTCACCAGCAGCGCGGTGGAAGTGTCGTCCCTGAGCGAGACGTTGAATTTTGCCGTGCGCTCTTTCGGCGACGCCAACGACAAGCTGATTTCGAGTTTGCAGCGCATCGAGGGCGCCATGGATAAATCCATGACCCGAAGCGACGAGCAACTGGCCTACTACGTGACCCAGGCCCGCGAAGTCATTGACCTGAGCGTCATGTCGCAAAAGGAAATCTTTGAAGAACTGCGCCAGCTGCCCGGCAGGCAGCAGCTGACTGCACAAGAGGCGGTCTGATGGAAGACAGCGAATCAGGGATGGAGCAAACCGCTCCGGTCTGGGCCGTCTTTGGCGACCTGATGTCGGGCTTGCTGGGGGCCTTCGTGCTGCTGCTGGTGGGCGTGCTGGTGGTCCAGATGGAACTGGCGACGCAACTGCAGGACGAAGTGAAGAAGCGCCAGGTGGAGGAGCAGCGCCGCATCAGCCTGGAGAAGGCCTTGGCGATTCCGCTGGCCACGGGGCGCATCACCTTGACCAACGGACGCATCGGCATCAGCGGCCGGGTGCTGTTTTCCTTGAACTCGGATCAGTTGCAGCCCGAAGGTCGCGTGCTGTTGAGCAGCCTGGTCGCACCCTTGCAGTCCTATCTGACGGCGCGCAATGAGCTGCTGATGGTGAGCGGTTTTACCGACGACAAGTCGATACGCGCCGGCAACGGTCAGTTCGCCGACAACCTGGAGCTGTCGGCCCAGCGGGCCTTGACCGTGACGCGCAGCCTGATCGCCGAAGGCATGCCGTCGGCCATGGTGTTCGCCGCGGCCTTTGGTTCGGAGCAGCCGATCACCCCCAATGTGGACGAGCCGGCGCGCGCGCAAAACCGGCGCGTCGAGATGGCGCCCGTGCCCAGGGCGGGCACTTCAAAAACTGCGTCTCCATGAGTGAAGCGGCGGTCCGCGAAGCTGAGGATTTCGCCGGGACGATCGCGTCCCTGCGCCAGGCCGGAGCGGAGCGCTTTGATCCCGTGCAATGCCATTTTCTGCAGACGCTGGCTGGGCGCGTGAGCGCGCAGCCGCCCGGTGTGCAACGCCTTCTGGATGCCAGGCTGGCACAGGCCCTGGTGGTTTTCGCCGCGCGCTTTGCCGCGGCTCAGGCCGAGGCCAGGAGTGCCATCAATGCGGCGGAACAACGCCATCCCCAGGCCGGCGTTGATCTGGAGGGGCTTTTCCAAAGCGGGGATTTCAAGGGCGTGCGGCGCCTCATTGCGAAGCTGGAAGTTGGCGAGCCGCGCGAGTCTTTGGCGGACCTGGCAGGCCACGCCGCGCAGGCCAGCCCGGGGTCACGGGGCTGGCGAGTGGCGCCGTCCACCGCAATGCGCCCCGAACGGGAGTCGGTGCAATATTTCCGGGATACCTGGTCCAGACTCAGCGTGGGCAAGCGCGTGACCCAGGCCTTTGACCAGGCGCCCAAGAACGCCGGTCCCATCAACTCGCACCGGGTCGTGCTGCACTCCCTGGCGCTGATGCGCGACATCTCGCCCGATTACCTGAATCGTTTCATGTCCTATGTCGATACCCTGCTGTGCCTGGATCAGGTCGACAGGCAAGCGCCAGCGACTGCAAAAGCCAAGCCTGCTGCGGCCAAGGCCAAGCCAGTGAAAAGCCGATCGGTCAGAGCGCGATAGCCGCCCGTTTCGGGCTTGTCATTTGTCAGTGGGCCCCGCCGTCGCCCGCCGCCGCGCCCAGTTTCGGTTTGGTCAGCCAGATGACGCCGATCAGCACAAAGAACATCAGGGCGGAGAGGTAGAACAGGTCGGTCACGGCCATGGTGTAGGCCTGCTGATCGAGCGTGCGGTTGATGGTGGCCAAGGCCTGTTCGTTGCTCATGCCGCTGCCCATCAGTTGTTCCAGGGTCTGCATGGCCGCGCTGTTGCCGCGGTTCACCGATTCGCTCAACTGAACGTGGTGCAGCGTGGCACGGCTCTCCCACAGCGTGGTGAAGAGCGAGGTGCCGACCGCACCGGCGGTGATGCGCACAAAGTTCGACAGACCCGCGGCCGAGGGCATGCGCTCGGGCGGCAGCCCGGAGAACAGGATGGCCTGCAGCGGGATGAAGAAAAAAGCCATGGCCGCACCCTGCAACACGGTCGGGATCAGGATGGTTTCGAAATCGGCCTGGGCATTGAAATACGAGCGCATCCACAGCACCAGGCCGAAGCCGGTGAAAGCCACCGTGGCCAGCTTGCGCGGGTCGATGCGGTTCACGTTCTTGCCGACCCAGGGCGACAGGATGATCGCCAGCAGCCCCACCGGGGCGGTTGCCAGCCCTGCCCAGGTGGCGGTATAGCCCATGTACTGTTGCAGCCACAGCGGCAGCAGCACCACGTTGCCGAAGAACAGGCCGTAGGCGATGGACAGCGACGTCGTTCCCATCAGGAAGTTGCGCCGCTTGAACAGGCGCAGGTCAACGATGGGGTGCTCGTCGGTCAGCTCCCAGGCCAGGAAGAACATGAAGCTCACGACCGACACGATGGCCAGCGTGATGATTTCGGCCGAAGCAAACCAGTCCAGCTCCTTGCCCTTGTCGATCATGATCTGCATGGCGCCGACGAACAGCACCAGCAGCACCAGGCCCACGCGGTCCAGCGGCACGCGCCGCGGTCCCGGATCGCGCTTGTGGTAGATCGTCCAGGTCAGTCCCGCGGCGAACAGGCCAACGGGGATGTTGATGTAGAAGATCCACGGCCAGGAAATGTTGTCCGTGATCCAGCCGCCCAGCAGGGGGCCGGCCACCGGCGCCACCAGCACCGTGATGGCCCACATCGCCATGGCCGTTCCCGCCTTGGCGCGCGGGTAGCTCGCCAGCAGCAGGGTTTGCGACAGCGGAATCATGGGGCCGGCCACCAGGCCTTGCAGCACGCGAAACGCGATCAGCACGCCGATGTTCGGCGCCAGACCGCAGAGCCAGGACGCCAGCACGAACAGCAGCACGCTGACCGTGAACAGCCGCACCTGGCCGAAGCGCTGCGTGAGCCAGCCGGTGAGCGGCACGGAAATCGCGTTCGCCACGGCAAAGGAGGTGATGACCCAGGTCCCTTGCGCCGGGCTCACGCCCATGTCGCCCGAGATGGCCGGGATGGACACGTTGGCGATCGACGTGTCGAGCACGTTCATGAAGGTGGCCAGCGACAGGGCGATCGTGCCCAGCACCAGCTCGGCACCCTGCAGCGGGGCAAAGGCGACAGGTGCCGCGGGCGGTTTCGGCGGCGCGGCCGGCGCGTCAGCGCTGCTCGGTTCAACAGAAGACATGGCAGGCAGGGGTCACTTGCCGACCGGGCCGCTGTTGGCCGCGATGATCCGGCGCACCTCGGCTTCGGCCGCGCTGTTGTTCTGCTCGAAGACCTTGGTCAGCGCCGGCACCGTGGCGCGCGAAGTGTCGGCCAGCATGGCGCCGTCGGTCTTGCCGATGTCGACCCGGGCGTCCATGGACAGGCCCACGCGCAGCGGGTGTTCCACAAGCTGCTTGGCGTCCAGCGTGATGCGCACCGGCACGCGCTGCACCACCTTGATCCAGTTGCCGGTGGCGTTTTGCGCCGGCAGCAGCGAGAAGGCGGAACCGGTGCCGGCGCCCAGGCCGGCGATCGTGCCCTGGTAGGTCACCTTCTTGCCGTAGACGTCGGCGAACAGCTCCACCGGCTGGCCCAGGCGCAGGCTTTGCAGCTGGCTTTCCTTGAAGTTGGCCTCCACCCAGACCTGGCTGAGCGCGATCACCGACATCAGCGGCGTGCCGGCTTGCACGCGTTGTCCGAGTTGCACGCTGCGCTTGGCGATGAAGCCGTCCACGGGCGCCAGCAGGTCGGCGCGTTTGAGCGCCAGATAGGTTTCGCGCAGACGCGCCGCAGCGCGCTGCACATTGGGGTGCTGCGCCAGTGCCACGCCGGAGGTGAGCGACTGGTTCGAGCTCAGCTGTTCACGCGCGGCCAGCAGCGCCGACTGCGCCGCAGCGACGCCGCTTTTCGACGCCGCGAGCTGCGCCGTGACGTGGTTGAACTCTTCCTTGCCGACCGCGCCGCTGGCCACCAGCGGTGCGCGGCGCGCCACGTCGTCCTGGGCCCGGGTCAGATCGCTCTGCGCGCGCGCCAGATCGGCGTCGCGCAGCGTGATCTGCGCCGTCAGCGTGCTGTTGTTGGCGTACAGGGTGCGCACTTCGCGCACCGTTTGCGCGAGCTGGGCCTGGGCCTGATCCAGTGCCACCTGGGCATCGGCCGGATCCAGCTTGACCAACAGCTGGCCGGCCTTCACGTTGTCGGTGTCGTCGGCGTTGATGGCCACGACGGTGCCGCCGACCTGGGGTGTGAGCTGCACCACATTGCCTTGCACGTAGGCGTTGTCGGTGGTCTCGAAATGGTTCAGCACCAGCGCCCAGTAGGCACCATAGGCGATAGCGCCGACGATGACGACCGAGGTGACGGCGGTCAGTGCTTTTTTGCGCAGCGCGCTGTTGCTTTGGATGACGGGGGTTGCGTTGGCGTTCATGGGCTGTTCCGGTTTCGATTCAATAGGGGTGCTGGGCTGCGGGCAGGGGCGTTCAGGAGCCGGCCGGTGCGGTGGCGTCGGCCTTGTAGCCGCCGCCCAAGGCGCGCGTCAGGGCGATCTGGGTGTCGAGCGCGCGCGCCAGCAGGTCGGCCGCCTGGCGGCGCTGGTTGAGCACGCTGGTTTCGGCGTTCAGCACCACCAAATAGCCGCCCAGGCCGGCCTGGTAGCGCTGGGTGGATATCGCATAGGCCGACTCGGCGGCGGCCAAGGCCTGGGCCTGTAGCGCCTGCTGACGTGCGATCGAGCGCAAGGAGCCGATCTGGTCGGCCGCGTCGCGCACGGCGTCGATGACCGCGCCGTTGTAACTGGCGACGGCCGCGTCGAGGTCCGCGGTCTTGCCGCGCAGGTTGGCGCGCAGGCGGCCGGAATCGAAAATCGGCAGGTGCAGCGCCGGGCCTCCGCCGTATTCCTCGCTGCTGGTTTTGAGCAGACGGTCCAGGCCGATGCTGGACAGGCCGACAAAGGCGCTGAGATTGACGTTGGGATAGAACTGCGCACGGGCGCTGTCCACATCGCTGCCCGCGGCCTGCACGCGCCAGCGTGCGGCAGCGATGTCGGCGCGCCGGCCCAGCAGATCCGCCGGCAGCGTCGCAGGCAGGGCCGTTGCCTGCAGTTTGATCAGTTGCGGCGCCAGGGCGTCGAGTGCTGCCGGCGCCTGCGCCGTGAGGGCGGCCAGCGCGTGGCGCACCAGGCTGATCTGCTCATCCAACTGTTCGATTTGCTGGCGCGCTTCGGGCAATGCGCCTTCGCCCTGGCGTTGCTCGAGGGTGGTGTCCAGACCGCTGCTAACGCGCTGCTTGATCAGCGCCAGCATGTCGTCGCGCTGCTGCAGCGTGCGCGTGGCGAGCAGACGCAGTTCCAGCAGACGGCCCAACTGCACGTAGCTGCGCGCCACCTGGCTGGCCAGCAGCAGCCGCGCGGCCTGTATGTCGGCCAGCGCGGCATTGCGCGCCCCCAGGGTGGCTTCGATGGCGGCGCGGTTGCGGCCAAAAAAGTCAAGTTCCCAGGAGCCGCCGAGCTTGGCGCTGGCCAGGGTCCAGCTTTCGCCGCCCAGTGGCGGCGGGTAGATGCTGGTGGCGCTGAAGTGCTGGCGCGTCACGTCCACCGAGCCGTTGAGTTGCGGGCCATCGGCAGACTGGGCGCCCGCCATGGCGGCCTGTGCGCGTTCGAGCCGCGCCTGCGCCACCATCAGGCTGGGGTTGGCGCCCAGGGCGCGCGCTATCAGTTCGTTCAGCGTGGCGTCGCCGAAGCCCTGCCACCAGTCACGGGACAGCGCCGCAGCGCCATCGGGTGCTGCGCCGGCGTCCAGGCCAACGCTGGCCGGTTGGAGGAGTTGCGCTGCAGGCGCTATGCCGCCAGGGTTGGCGCAACCGCCCAGGGCGAACAACATGGTGGCGGCGATGGCCAGGGCGGCATGGGCCGGCGTCGAGGAGTTGATTGGCTTCATTCTTTTGTTTCGTTAGGCTGTGCCGCTGCAAGGTTCAGGCGTGCGGCCAGCAAGGTCTTTCACTGGGCGTCGCGCAGTAATTCGCCGGTTTCGACCATGCGGTTCAGGTAGGTCTTCAGGTTTTGCCACTCGGTGCTCGAGAAGCCCGCCAGGTGGGCGTTCATGACCTCCGAGAGGACAGCGGGGACCGGCTTGATGGCCGCCTCACCCTCGGGCGTGAGCTCGACCTGCACCACGCGCCGGTCATCGGTGGAGCGCACCCGTTTGCACAGATTCTTCTTCTCCAGACGGTCGAGCAGCCGCGTCATGGCGCCCGCGTCGACATGTGACCAACGCGCCAGTTCGGCCACGGTGCAACTGCCGCTGGCTTGCAGCTTGAGCAGCGGCGCCCATTGCGCGCTGGTCAGGCCGAGCGCGTCGAGCCGCCTGTCGGCTTGCAGCACGATGGACAGCATCACGCGCTTCATCAGGTAGCCGACGCTTTCTTCGGCGCAATAGTTGGCCGGCTGATAGAACTTGGCTGGCTGCGGGGGTTTCGTCATGGCTTGGGATGTGGCTGTGAGCTGCTGAATATACGTGCCTAGGCAATATTTGTCCAGACTTTGATTTGCAACCCTGGAACTCCAAGGGGCTTGCTGCCTTTGGGCAAGCCCGCGTCATGCCGCAGCCCCTATGCTAGGCAGACCACGCGGGCGCGTCTTGCAAAAACTGGCTGCGGCAGGCAGTTCCTTGGCGCGCGTCGCAAGACACGCTCAGTTCAAGGGATCCTCTGCACAACCCATCACGGTCCGCACATCCCCAGGATTGGGCGCGCTGCGGCGTTGCAATTTTTGCCAATAGCTGCCATTGGCTGCAAATCGCGCCTAGCATCGCATCCCAACCTGGGGCGCGCAACTCCGTTCGGAGTTATGCAGAGGATCCCAAGCGCCGCACAAAATTCAGGTAGTCGGCAGCGGTCAAACCCGGGGCCTCCAGCAGAGGGAGGTGGCCCACGCCGGCCATGATCCTGGTTTCGTTGCGCGGGAAGATCCTGGCCAGGGTGGGCGCACACTGCGGCGGAACGATGGGGTCCAGCGCGCCGAAGACCAGCAGCGTGGGTGTTGGCAGATCCCGGAACAGTTGCTCCAGCGGCGCTTCCTGAACCAGGCCGTCGAGAATTTTGCGGTGCAGGTGGTAGTCGGCTGCGGCGGCCACGCCCTGTGCATGGACCACGCAATACGGCAGCCACAGGGGACGAGCCGCCACGGCGGCGATCTTGGCGCGACTTTCTTCGGGGGTGCGGATCAACAGCGCAAACTCGCCGCTCTCGCGGTAGCGCCTGATCATGGGCGTGTCCAAAACCTCCTGGGTGGCGCCCGGCGCCAGCAGCCACAGGCTGAGCACGCGCTGCGGATGCAAGGCCGCGTAGCGCGCCGCGATGCCGCCCCCCATGGAGTGACCCCCGAGATGGAATTCCCGCAAGCCCAGGGCGCAGACAAAGGCATGCAGCACCCTTTCCTGCTCGGCCACAGAGTAATCGGCATCGGCTTCCCGGCTGGCTGCGCCAAAGCCTGGCAAATCCACGGCGTAGACGGTGACGTGCGCCGTCAAATGCCGTGCCAGCGGGAGGAACAGCTCCTTGGAGGCGGTAAATCCGTGCACCAGTACCAGCGCAGGGCCCCGGCCGCCATGCAGGTAGGGAAGGCGCTGGCCATGGACGACCACCTGGCGCTTCGCCAGGCCGATCAGCTTCAGCCCCATGAACTCCAGCCAGGCCGCCGCGCTCAGCGGTGCGAACCGGTTCAGTGCGCTGACCAGCAGCAGCACGCCGGCCAGTGCCAGCAGCCACATGCCGTGCGCGCTCAGTTCCATTGGGAGCCAGACTGCACGACGCGGTGCATGGGAGCCGGTACTCGGCCGGTGAAGAAGACGTGACCCAAAGCCGGGGCGATCGGTCCCTGGCGCGCGCACAACGCCTGAGTTTCGGAGAGGGAACTGTGGCCCGGCTTGGCGGCTGTCGGCATGGTGATGGTTGGTTTCGGGTTCAAAAAGAAGCTGCGACGTGCCTTGCCCGTGACGCGCAGCTAGGCCGACAAGGCCGGAATCGTGAGTACCGCGCCAAGCATATTCCAGACAGACATGAAAGTCAGCAGTAAAACCATGTCGGCCGGAAACTTGATGTGCTGCATCATCGACCGCTGCCTGCAACTCCAGAGCAGCAGCAAGGAGATCATGAAGGAATCGATTTCCCGATCCCTGTGCCGCTGGCTTGGGCGCCGCGGCGCAGGCGGTCGAGATCGTCATTGAGCACCGACGTCCCAACGCTGTGCGCGGCCACAACATTCACGAAAGAGCCGGCACTTCGGCAGAGCGCACTGATGCATGGCTGGAAACCCTGGGAGAAGTCGTGGGACCGAAGATCGCACAGACGCAGGTGAGCCGCAATGCTTTCACGGGCGGCCTGGGCCTCGAGCTTCGGCAGTTGTCAAAGCGGTTCCTTATTCTGATCCGGGAAGCTGAGGCGGCGGGTGCTTGGCCGCCGAGGCGGTAGTAAGGGGTCGTCGGCGGGCGTGATGGAACCGCAGACTGGTGGTGGTAAATGGGCAACGAACAGGAACTTCAGGGTTTGGCTGTCAGGAGTCGTACGCGACAGTCAGGTTACGGGTTGTTCAATTCGCCTCCGGTGAGCGAGCGTACGTGGCGAACCGCTTTGTGCCCCACCGTTCAGCCGCAGTTGAGCCAAGAATTCATTCAAGCGGAACAGAGCAGGAAGCTGAAGATCGCAACTGGAGAATATCCAGCAGATCTATGTTGCTCTAAGTAAATACGGCAATGCCGTATAATTCTTTCAATGCATACCGTTTCTGAAACTCCAATTTTTCAAAAATATGCTGTTGAAGTATGGTCCGAATCTGAGCGTACCGAATTCATCAACTGGATAGCAGCCAACCCTCATGCGGGTGATGTCGTACCTGGCTCCAGTGGTTGCCGCAAGGTACGCTGGGCACGCCAAGGCATGGGAAAGCGTGGTGGTGTAAGAGTGATTTATTTCAATGAGGCTGAAGGACGAATCTGGTTGCTCATTTTGTATGCCAAGGCTAAGTTTGACAACCTTCCGGCTGAATTTTTGGCCCAACTTAAACGCGAGGTGGAAAATGGTTAAGTCAATTGACAAGGAAATGGCGCAATTTCAGGAAGACCTTCTGACATCGGTTCGGCAAATGAAGGCGGGCAAAGCGGCGCGAACCACGGTTGTTACATTGACGTCGGCCGCCGAAGCCAGGTCGAAAGTAGGCGTATCGCAAATGGAATTTGCAACCCTGCTAGGGGTGTCAGTGCGGACCTTGCAAGATTGGGAACAAGGCAGACGTGTCCCTTCAGGCGCGGCCAAAACGTTACTTCGCATTGCCGCGCGATCTCCAGAGGCCGTCAGACTCGCGGTTTGAGGGGGCCACTTCGGCAAGTGCCCGGTACCCTTTGGTTGAAATCGTGGCCATACAACTGACAGTCGGCCCACCGGCGGCAATGTCTGGTGTCGGACTGGCAATTTGAACTTCTGTAGACCCGCTTTCGCTGCGATGCGGGTCCACAAATTTCTCCGAAGCTGACTTTCGCCATGACCCTCGGTGGACCGTGGCATCGGCTGACTCTTTGGGGTTGTTAGCCGAAATTCGATTTACTGTTCTGCCCGCCAGATTGCCGACATTGGCATTCAAGTCCACCATCGAAACACGCCAGACGCCGCTGCGAAATGGCTGTGGTGATGCACAGACGGATGGCGGGGCGCAAATCGAGCCGGACTGGAATCTGGCGTCGCAAGCGGCATCGGACTATGAGGTCGATCAGCGTGTCAATTGCAAAGCGGCGATATTGATGCGCGGTGCCCGACTGCGCGGCTCACCCTGATTGACCCTGCCGGCAGGCACATTTTGGTGTGGCCTCGTCAAGGCGGCAGTCATCGCGCGATTTTTTGCGCAGATGGGTGGCCGATCAAAGTGCGATACTGGCCTCGAGTTGATTGAAATGCTTATCCAATAGCCGTTGGTGTGGCGTTTTCTGGTGGCCTTGCCGGTTGGGCAGTCAAACCAATTACCCATTCAAAACAGCCCCGCCCCATGACCCTGGACCCGCTGCACATTTTCACCCACGCCCTGCCCAAGGTCGAGTTGCATTGCCATCTGCTGGGCACCGTGCGACGCGCGACCTTTGCAGCGCTCTCGCAGCGCCAGGGCTGGCCTGTCAGTGCGCAAGAGATTGCCAGCTACTACACCCGCAGCGAAAAACCCGCAGGCGCCATCCGCGTGCTGCGCGCGCTGGACGCGGTGCTGATCAAGCAGCCGGACGACCTGTACCGGCTGGTCTACGAGTACCTGGCAGACGCTGCTGCGCACAACGTGCACTACGCGGAATTCTTCTGGAACCCGACCGGCACGGCCCGCCTGTCCGGCATTCCCTACCCGCAGGCGCTGGCTGCCATTCGCCGCGCCATTGCCGACGCACAGCACGACCACGCCATCACGGGCCGGTTGGTCGCGGCCATCGACCGCGAGGCCGAGGTGTCCGCCGCGCAGGAGATGGTCGAATGGGTGATAGCCCATCGCTGCGACGAGGTGGTCGGCATTGGCATGGACTACCGCGAAGAACAGCGCCCACCGGAACTCTTTGTGCAGCCCTACGCCACCGCGCGCAAGGCCGGGCTCAAGACCACCGCACACGCCGGCGAATTTGGCTGTCCGTGGAGCAACGTGCAGGCCGCCATCGACCTGCTGCAGGTAGACCGTGTGGACCACGGCTACACCGTACTCGACAAGCCGGAACTCACGCGCCGCTGTGTGGAGCGCGGCATCGTTTTCACCGTGGTACCCAGCAACTCATACTATCGACGTACCCTGGCGCCGCAGCGCTGGGCGCTGGACCACCCCATACGCCACATGGCCGCCGCCGGCCTGCGTGTGCACCCGAATTCCGACGATCCGACCCTGCACTTCATCAACCCCACCCAGGTATGGGCCACCATGGTGCAGAGTTTTGGCTTTGGCCTGGACGACCTGCGCAGCTTCATGCTGAACGGCTTGGACGCCGCGTGGATCGACGACAGCACACGCCGCAACTGGCGCACGGACGCGCTGGTCCGCTTCGACGCGCTGCGCAGCCTGTGGCCCCCCACACTTCAAGGAGTCTGACCCTGTTCAAACCATCAAGCCGCCTCGCGGCAGCTGTCTTCGCCTGCTGCGCAGCCCTGCCCACACTCGCGCAACCGGCCTGGCCCAGCGCCAAACCCATCACCCTGATCGTGCCCTTTGGCGCTGGCGGAAATGTGGACGTGACTGCCCGCCTGATCGGCCAGAAGCTGGGCGAGCGCCTCAAACAAACCGTGGTGATTGAAAACGTCGTGGGGGCCGGCGGCGCCATTGGCACAGAGAAGGCCGTGCGCGCGACCCCGGATGGTTATACCTTTCTGCTGGGCGCCGACAGCCCGGTGGCCATTGCCAAGCTGATCAACCCCGCTGCGGTGCGTTACGACGGACTCAAGGACCTGGCCCCTGTTGGCTTGGTCACCACCGCGCCCATGGTCATCATTGCCCGGCCCGATCTTCCGGCCAACACCCTGGCTGAAGTGATCAAGCTCGCCAGGGAAAAACCCGGCCAGCTGAGCTATGGTACTTCCGGCGTGGGCTCCATCCTGCAACTGGCCATGGAAACCATCAAGACCGAGAGCAAAACCTTCATGGTGCATGTGCCCTACCGTGGCGGCGCGCAGATCGTGACCGACGTGATCGGCAAACAGATCGACCTGGCCGTGGTCATCAGCGTGACCGGCACACCGCACATTCTGGACAAACGCGTCAAGGGCATTGCGGTCACAGATGGCAAGCGTATACCCAGCCTGCCCGGTGTAGCCACCGTGGCGGAAACGCCCGGCTTCAAGGGTTTTGACATGGTTTCGTGGACCGGCCTCTTTGCCCCGGTCCGAACGCCACCGGCCATCATGGAGCGTCTAAACCGCGAACTGATGGAGGTGCTGCGCGCCGATGACGTCCGCGCCAAACTGGCCGAAGGCGGTGCCACGGGCGGCAGCGGCAGCGCGGCCGACTTTGCCCGCTTTGTGCAAAAGGAGCAGGCGCGTTATGTGTCCGTAGTGAAGGCGGCGAACATCAGGGAATGAGCGGTGTTGTGGTTTTGGCCGCAAGCATGGATGGCGATGGACCGGCCTGTCGCCACAACCTCCAACGTTCCCCTTGCTTGCACCGATTGAGAAAACACCGATTTTCCGGGCCACCGACTCTTTGGGGCTGATTGGAGTCGGTCAACCTTCGGGACTGCTCGCTCCAAACCAGCCGTTAGGCTAAGACTTGGACAGCCAACAGACTGGCAACACATTCGTCAAGTTGAGCATCCGCAGTGAGCAGGTGCCGACCTTCATGCATAACTGCCCTGAAGCGCTGAGAACGCGCTTCACGCTTGCTACCAGAGACTTCGAT
>CAIKVZ010000084.1 GCA_903830985.1 uncultured beta proteobacterium | reverse complement strand
TTTCCTTGGCCGCCATTTGGCGCTCGCGCAGCGCGTCAAGCTCGGTCATGCTCATGTAGCAGGGATAGACATGGCCGGCGGCGCCCAGTTCGGCCAGCACGGCGCGGTAGCGGTCCATGCGCTGCATCTGGTAGAACGGGCCCTCGTCGTAGTCCAGCCCGAGCCAGCGCATGCTCTCGATGATCACGTCGACCGCGGCCTGGGTGGAACGCTCCAGGTCGGTGTCCTCGATGCGCAGGATGAAGTCGCCGCCGGTGGAGCGGGCGAAGGCCCAGGGATACAGCGCCGAGCGTATATTGCCCAGGTGGATGAAGCCGGTGGGCGATGGGGCAAAGCGGGTGCGGGTTTTCATGGCCGATATTTTACTGCTACACTGGGTTTTGACTTACCAGGTAGTAAATCACCATGCAAACCGTCACAGTCTCGGAAAAAGGCCAGGTCGTGATCCCTGCGTCCATGCGGCGCAGCCTAGGGATCAAGCCGGGAATGGAATTGGGGTTTGAGCTGGAGGATTCGTCCATCAGGGTCAGCCTGCTCCAGCCAGTGCCGACTTCCCACATCGCCAGCGGCTACGGTTTGCTCAAGGCAAGGAGAGCCGCCAGGTCCCGCTCCCTGCTGGATTTCGATGTGGCTCAGGCGATGCGTCAAGGCAAGGAATGATCTCCCTGGACACCAACGTCATCGCCCGCTTCTATGTGGACGATCCTGACGACGCCGAGGCCGCGCACCAGCGCCCGCTGGCAAAAAAAGTTTTCGAATCGTCGGGCGCGCTGTTTGTGCCGCTGACGGTGGTGCTCGAACTGGAGTGGGTGCTGCGCGCCTTCTATGGCTTTTCTGGCGCCGAGTTCGCCAAGGTCGTGCGCCATCTGTGCGGCCTGCCCCATGTAAGCCTGGAATCGCACCCCACGGTTCTGACTGCCCTTGAAGATCATGAAAATGGCGTGGACTTTGCCGATGCCTTGCACCTGCGTGCCAGCCGTCACTGCGAGTCGCTGGTGACTTTCGATGACCGCAAGTTCGCTCGCCGCGCCAAGCGACTGGGCTTGTTGCCTCCGGTCATCGTGCCTTCGGGAAAAACAGCGGACTAATTCAGCAGGTCCAGGCCACGGGCCAGGTCGGTAGTTAAGTCGTCTACATGCTCCAAGCCCACGGCCAGTCGGATCAGGCCCTGGCCGATGCCGGCGGCCTGGCGCTGAGCTTCACTCAGGCGCCCGTGCGAGGTGCTCGCCGGATGGCTGATGGTGGTCTTGGTGTCGCCCAGGTTGGTGGTGATGGAACTCACCTGCGCAGCGTCAATCACGGCAAAGGCATTGGCGCGCTGCGCGGCCGCATCCGCACCCACCACGTCAAACGACAGCACAGCGCCGCCCAAGCCACGGCCGCTGGCCGATTGCTGGCGCATCGCCAGTTCGTGCTGCGGGTGCGAGGCCAGACCGGGGTAATAGACGCGCGCCACCTTGGGGTGGGCTTCCAGCCACAGCGCCACGGCCAGCGCGCGCTCGGACTGGGCCTGCATGCGGATTCCCAGCGTCTCCATGCCCTTGAGCACAACCCAGGCGTTGAATGGGGCCAGCACCATGCCGGCGGTGCGCGTGATCGGCAGGAACACCTCGTCCACCCAGCGCTGGTCGCAGCAGATGGCGCCGGCCATGACGCGACCCTGGCCGTCCAGGTATTTGGTGCCGGAGTGGATGATGAAGTCGGCGCCGAAGCGCTTGGGCTGCTGCAATGCCGGGCTGCAAAAGCAGTTGTCCACGGCGAGCAAGGCGCCGGCAGCATGCGCCACGTCGGCCAGTGCCTGGATGTCGCACACGTCGGTCAGGGGATTGGTCGGCGTCTCGGCAAACAGCAGCTTGGTGTTGGGACGCAGTGCCGCCTTCCAGGCTGCGACGTCGGTCTGCGAGACATAACTCGTCTCAATCCCGAACTTGGCAAACTCGCCGGAGAACAGCCGGATGGTGGAGCCGAACACCGAGTGCGAACAGATGATGTGGTCGCCCGTGCGCAGCAACCCCATGCCCAGCAGCAGGATCGCCGCCATCCCGCTGGAGGTGGCGATCGCAGCCTCGGTGCCTTCAAGCGCCGCCAGTCGCAACTCCATGCTGCTCACCGTGGGGTTGCCGACTCGCGTGTAGGTGTAACCGTCTTCCTCGCCGGCAAAACGCCGGGCCGCCGTCTCGGCGTCGGGCTGCACAAAGCTGCTGGTGAGGTACAGGGCCTCGCCGTGTTCGCCGTATTGGCTGCGCTCTACAGCCGTGCGCACGGCCAGGGTGTCGGGATGCAGATTGGGGGGAAGTTGCTTGGAAGTCATAAAAATTAAGTACTTTGATAACCGGACTCACGCTGGTGACGGATAGCAGAGATCAGCACCACATCCAGCATCGGATTAAATCGATAAAGTGCAATGTAGCCAGAGCGACCGCGCGAAATGACAAGTTCCCGGTGGGTCGAACCTGCCTTGCGGCCGATTTCCGGATGACGAACCAGGATTTCAATCGCTTCAATGATGATGTCCACGGTCCCAGAGGCCGCGTCAGGGTCATTGTCATCAAGGAAATCGGTCAGACGCTGCAAATCTTGCAGTGCTTGCGCCGAATACCTGACGTAACTCACGGTCGCGCCAAAGGCTTGGCAGGATCGAACGCCTGGGGTCGCGGCATCGTTGGATTGGCGCCCTTGGCACGCTCCCGAATGTAGGCGTGCACATCGGCCATGTCGTAGCAAAGGTTGGTCTGCAATGTGTCCTGGTAAGCCGCCTCAGCCTGGGTGTAGAACTGCTGGCGCAACACGGCATTGTCCATGGCCTCTTGCAAGGTATCGACCATCAGTGCGTGCGCTGACTTTCCGGCCTGAGCCGCCACCTCGGCAATGGTGGCTTTCAGTGATTCAGACAGTTTCAATGAAGTGGTGGATGACATAAAAAATCTCCCGCAGGTACCACCATGGTAACACCAGCGACGCAGCAATGACCGTGATGCCTCAACTCGGATTCGGCAGCGCCAGGCGCGAGCTGTCTTCCTCGCCTTCGACGCCGTCGCTGCGACCGTCGGCCATGCGCGCGATGTCGGCGGCCGTGATGTCGCCGGTGACGTAAACGCCGTCAAAACACGAGGCGTCAAAGCCGGCCAATTGGATGGTCTGACCGTCGGGGCCCGCGCTGGCAGCCTTGAGCACGGCTTTTTTCATGCCGTCGACGTCCTGGTAGATCAGCGCGTCGCAGCCGATGATGGCGCGGATTTCTTCCACGCTGCGATCGTGCGCCACCAACTCCTTGCTGGTCGGCATGTCGATGCCGTAGACATTGGGATAGCGCACCGGCGGCGCAGCGCTGGCCAGGTAGACCTTGCGTGCGCCGGCGTCGCGCGCCATCTGCACGATTTCGCGACTGGTGGTGCCACGCACGATCGAATCGTCCACCAGCAGCACGTTGCGGCCCTTGAACTCGCTGACGATGACGTTGAGCTTTTGCCGCACGGATTTCTCACGCACGGCCTGTCCCGGCATGATGAAGGTGCGACCCACATAGCGATTCTTCACAAAGCCTTCGCGGTACGGCAGGCCCAACAATTGGGCCAACTGCATGGCGCTGGGGCGACTCGATTCCGGGATCGGAATCACCACATCGATCTCGTTTGGCGGCACCGTCGAGATGACACGCTGCGCCAGCGTCTCGCCCAGGTTCAACCGCGCCTGGTAGACGGATATGCCGTCCAATGCAGAATCCGGCCTGGCCAGGTAGACAAATTCAAAGATGCAGGGCTTGAGCGTGGGCGCGTCGGCGCACTGTTCGCTGTGCAACTTGCCCTGCAGGTCGACAAAGATGGCTTCGCCCGGTGCGATGTTGCGCTCCAGTTGGAAGCCCGTGCCTTCCAGTGCCACCGATTCGCTGGCCACCACCACGGTGTTGGGGCCATGGCCCAGGCACAGCGGGCGAATGCCATAAGGGTCGCGAAACGCCAGCATGCCGTGACCGGCGATCAGCGCCACCACCGCGTAGGAGCCGCGCACGCGCCGGTGCACCTGGCGCACGGCGGTAAACACCACCTCGGGCGTCAGCGGCATACCATGCGTGGCCTTGTCCAGTTCGTGCGCGAACACGTTCAGCAGGACTTCGGAATCGCTGTCGGTATTGATGTGGCGGTGGTCCGTGGAAAAGAGCTCGGCCTTGAGCGCCTTGGCGTTCGTCAGGTTGCCGTTGTGCACCAGCGTGATGCCGAAGGGCGCGTTCACGTAAAAAGGCTGTGCCTCTTCTTCGCTGAAGGCATTGCCGGCCGTCGGGTAACGCACCTGGCCCAGGCCGCAATTGCCCGGCAGGGAGCGCATATTGCGCGTGCGAAACACGTCGCGCACCATGCCCTTGGCCTTGTGCATGTAGAACTTGCGCTGCTGCTGGGTGACGATGCCGGCTGCGTCCTGGCCGCGGTGCTGCAGCAGCAGCAAGGCGTCATAGATCAACTGGTTCACAGGTGCGTTGCTGACAACGCCGACGATTCCACACATTCAATTGTCCTCAAGGGAAAGGTATTTCCCAAATTCTTCCGGCAATACCGGTTTGAGCGTCCCGAGACCGGCCATCAGGGCCTGGGCCCCGACCGAATCCACCCACCAGGACGCCGACTTCATCGGGGTCATGCCCACCACCACGGCCAGGGCGATCAGCAGCACCACCGAGCGCAGCGCGCCAAACAGCGCACCCAGAATCCGGTCCACCGGGCGCAAGCCCACGGCCGTGATCAGCTTTTTCACCAGCGCCGCCACCATGCCCAGCGCAAACAGCGATGCGACAAAAATCAGCACGAACCCGGCCGCGTAGCGCACAGCGTCGGAGGCATTGCCCATGGGCAAGCGCACGGCCAGCTCAGGCGCCCACCACTGCGCCAGCAAAAACGACACCAGCCAGTTCAGCAGCGACAAGACCTCGTACACCAGACCGCGCCAGGCTCCCAGCAGCATTGAGGCCAGCACCAGTCCCAGCAATATCCAGTCCAGCGTCAGCACGGCTACATCTTCAGCACGGAAGCGCCCAGGCTCAGCGCCTTGATGCGCACCGCAGCCTTGTCCGCTTCAGCCTGACTGGTGAAAGGGCCGACGCGCACGCGGGTGCGCTTGCCTTCCTTGGTGTCCACCAGTTGGGTGTAGGTCTTGAGGCCAGCCTTCTCCAGCTTCTGGCGCACTTCGCGCAGTTTGGCTGCGTCCGAAAAGGCGCCCACCTGCACCACAAAACGGGTCGATGGCGCGCTGGCGACCGGTGCCGGCGTTGCATCGAGCAGGGCGCGGGCTTTGGCGCCATCGTCGGCGACGGCAGCAGGTTTGGACGGCGCCGGCACCACCGCTGGCTTGGCCGCAAGCAGCGGTGCCGTGACCGCTGCGGCCGCCACAACGGCGACAACGGCAGCAGCGGCCACCGGTTTTGCGACGGATTTTTCTGGCGCTGCCGCAACGCTGGCAGCCGGTTCGGGCTCTGCGGTCGTTGGCGTTGCAGCCGGCGCATTGGGCGCGGCCAGCACCAGTGGTTTGACCTTGGCCTTGTCGGGAATTTCGATCGCAATGTCCACCGCCACCGGACGAGGCTGGGAATCAAACAGCATGGGAAAACCCACCACGCCGAGCAGCACCAGCACCGCCGCACCGATGAGCCTGTGCCTGGCGCGCCGACGCATCAGGTCGATGCTTTGCGCAGGTGGCGTGGCAGCGGCCTCGGTTTTGGCGGAAGTTCGCTTCTTGAAAAGTGCCATTGTCTTGCGGGAGTCTCAGGGTTTCAGGGGTTGAGATGCTTGGCTTGCAGACGGGGAGTACCGTGGGTCAGAACACCGCCCACGGTGAAGAAGGAACCGAAGACGATGATTCTATCAGTGGGGTCTGCCTGGGACAGGGCCGCGTCCAGCGCCTGCTGCGGGTCGCCATGGGTGCTGACCTGCACGCCGGCGCGGGGCTTGAAGGCCTGCCAGCGTGCCTGGAGTTCCTGGCCGCTGGCCGCGCGCGCCGTGGGCAAATCGGTGAAATACCAGCGGTCCACCAGCGGGCCCATGCGCGCCAGCATCGGGCCCAGGTCCTTGTCGGCCATGGCGCCAAAGACCGCGTGCGTGGTCGGGAAATAGCCCATGGCGTCCAAGTTCGCGGCCAAGGCCGCCACGGCGTGGGGGTTGTGCGCCACGTCCAGCACCAGCGAGGGCTGGCCCGCGATGACCTGAAAGCGCCCGGGCAACTGCACCATGGCCAGACCATTGCGCACGGCCTGCGCCGTCACCGGCAGTCTTTCGCGCAGCGCCGTCAGGGCCGCCAGCACGCCCGAGGCGTTGAGCAACTGGTTCGCACCGCGCAGCGCCGGATAGGCCAGCCCGGCGTAACGCCGGCCACGTCCGGCCCAGCCCCATTGCTGCTTGTCGCCGGAGAAATTGAAGTCAGTGCCAAAGCGCCACAGTTCGGCGCCGACTTCCAACGCATGGTCCAGCACGCTTTGCGGCGGCAGCGGGTCGCTCACCACCACGGGGCGCCCGGTGCGCATGATGCCGGCCTTCTCGCGGCCAATGCTTTCCCGGTCGGGGCCGAGAAACTCCATGTGGTCCAGGTCGATGCTGGTGATGATGGCGCAGTCTGCGTCGACGATGTTCACCGCGTCCAGGCGTCCGCCCAGGCCGACCTCCAGGATCACCACGTCCAGCGCCGCGCGCTGCATCACGTCCATCATCGCCAGGGTGCTGAACTCGAAGTAGGTGAGCGAGACCTCTTCCTCCAGGCTTCTGGCCGCCTCGACCCTGGCGAATGCCGCGACCAGTTCGGCCGTGTCGACGATGTCGCCCGAGAGCCGCAGGCGTTCTTCAAAATGCACCAGGTGGGGCGAGGTATAGACCCCGGTGCGGTAGCCCGCCTGCAGCAATATGGCTTCCAGCATGGCGCAGGTCGAGCCCTTGCCGTTGGTGCCAGCCACTGTGATCACAGGGCAATCAAAGCGCAAGCCCAGGCGTTGTGCCACAACGCGCACACGCTCCAGCCCCATGTCTATGCTTTTCGGGTGCAGGCGCTCGCAGTGTGCCAGCCAGTCGTTGAGGGTTTGGGGTTCGGTGTTCATGCGCTGGAGATTGTCGCGCAAGCCGCCTGAAGGAGAATCGCCACCATGCAACAGCCTTACACCACCCCCATCACCCTGTACGGCATCGCCAACTGCGACACCGTGAAAAAGGCCCGCACCTGGCTCACGGCCCAGGGCAAGAGCCACGTCTTCCACGACTTCAAGAAACAAGGCGTCCCCGAAGCGCAACTCGACCACTGGCTCGCCGCCGTGGGTTGGGAAAAGCTGCTGAATCGCAAGGGAACGAGTTGGCGTCGGCTCGATGCCGACACCCAGGCCGGGGTGCAGGATGCCACCACAGCCCGCGCCCTGATGCTGGACCAGGCCAGCGTCATCAAACGCCCCGTGGTGCAGTGGGGCGAACCAGCAAACGGCACCGTGACCGTGGGTTTCGACACGGCGCGCTGGCAGTCGCTGCTGGATGAACCCGGCGGTGACCTGCCCTGAAACGCAGTTTCAGTGGAGACCAATTTGTGCCCATTGATGCCGCAACTAAAATTGGCGCTTCCCTCTGCCCCCTGCCCGCCCCTGCGGGCCACCCGAAAAGCCCCACCATGATCACCGAAAAAATCGACGGCATCTCCGTCACGACCCAGGCCAACGTGTATTTCGACGGCAAATGCGTCAGCCACAACCTCACCTACCCCGACGGCACGAAAAAATCCGTCGGCGTGGTGCTGCCCGCAACGCTCACCTTCAACACCGGCGCGCCGGAGATCATGGAATGCGTGGGTGGCGGCTGCGAATACCTGCTGGCCGGCGCCGACGCCTGGCTCGCATCGGGTCCGGGTGAAAAATTCAGCGTCCCGGGCAACTCCAGCTTCCAGATCCGGGTCAAGGATGCCTACCACTACATCTGCCATTTCGGCTAACGGGAGCTACTGCGAAGTCGTGATCCCTGCCTGACGGCTTCTCGCTACGCTCACCTCAACATCACCGGACAAACACCCATGGCCACCATTCTTCAAAACCTCCCCGTCCAACAAAAAGTGGGCATCGCCTTTTCCGGCGGCCTGGACACCAGCGCTGCCCTGCTGTGGATGCGCCAGAAAGGCGCCATCCCCTACGCTTACACGGCGAACCTGGGCCAGCCTGACGAAGCCGATTACGATGAGATCCCGCGCAAGGCGATGGAATACGGCGCCGAGAAAGCCCGTCTCATCGACTGCCGCAAGCAGCTCGCCGCCGAAGGCCTCGCCGCCATGCAGTGCGGCGCCTTCCACATTTCGACGGCAGGAGTCACCTACTTCAACACCACGCCGCTGGGGCGCGCCGTCACAGGCACCATGCTGGTGGCCGCAATGAAGGAAGACGATGTCAACATCTGGGGCGACGGCAGCACCTTCAAGGGCAACGACATCGAGCGCTTTTACCGCTACGGCCTGCTCACCAACCCGTCACTGAAAATCTACAAGCCCTGGCTGGACCAGCTCTTCATCGACGAACTGGGCGGACGCTCCGAAATGTCGGCCTTCATGACGCAGCACGGCTTCGGCTACAAGATGTCGGCGGAAAAAGCCTACTCCACCGACTCCAACATGCTGGGCGCGACGCACGAAGCCAAAGACCTGGAGTTCCTGAACAGCGGCATGAAGATCGTCAACCCCATCATGGGCGTGGCCTTCTGGAAAGACGAAGTCTCCGTCCCCCGCGAGCAGGTCAGCGTGCGCTTTGAAGAGGGCCGCCCGGTGGCGCTCAACGGTGTGGAATACAAGGACCTGGTGGAGCTGATCCTGGAAGCGAACCGCATCGGCGGACGCCACGGCTTGGGCATGAGCGACCAGATCGAGAACCGCATCATCGAGGCCAAGAGCCGCGGCATCTACGAGGCCCCGGGCCTGGCGCTGCTGTTCATCGCCTATGAGCGCCTCATCACCGGCATCCACAACGAAGACACGATCGAGCAGTACCGCGACAACGGACGCCGTCTGGGCCGCCTGCTGTACCAGGGCCGCTGGTTCGACTCGCAGGCCATCATGCTGCGCGAGACGGCCCAGCGCTGGGTGGCGCGCGCCATCACCGGCGAGGTCACGCTGGAACTGCGCCGCGGAAACGATTATTCGATCCTGAACACCGAGTCGGCGAATCTCACCTACAAGCCCGAACGCCTGAGCATGGAAAAGGTCGAGGACGCGCCGTTCTCACCGGCCGACCGCATCGGCCAGCTGACCATGCGCAACCTGGACATCGTCGACACGCGTGAGAAGCTGGCCATTTACGCCAAGGCGGGGCTGCTGTCGCTGGGTGGCGGCGATCTGCTCACGCTGGCGAACGATCAGGGCGAATGACGGCAGATCAGCGCCATGCGGGCCAAACAATTGGAATCTGACCCCCATTATTCGGTGGGCATCATCGGCGTGGGCAACATGGGCGGCGCGATGGCGGCCAACCTGCTGGAGCGCGGCTGGCCCGTGGCGGTGTGCGATCTGGAAGCGGACAAAGTGAACGCACTGCTGGCCCTGGGCGCAAAGGCGTTTGCCAATGGCGCGGCCATGGGCTTGCGGTCGGACGCCGTCATCGTCTGCGTGGTGGACGCCGCGCAGACCGCGGACGTGCTGTTTGGCGCCAACGGTGTGGCATCGACACTGGCCGCCGGCAAGACCGTGCTGCTGTGCCCGACCATCGCCCCGGACGATGTGCAGCGTTTCGCTGCGCGGCTGACAGCGCTTGGCATCCACACACTGGACGCACCCATGTCGGGCGGACCGGTGCGCGCCCGCGAGGGCAGCATGAGCCTGATGCTGGCCGGGCCTGGCGCGGTGCTGGCGGCGCACGGCAAGCTCATTGCCGACCTGTCGAACAAGGTGTTTCGCATCAGCGAGCGCGTGGGTGACGGCGCGCGCACCAAGCTCGTGAACAACCTGCTCGCCGGCATCAACCTGGTGGGCGCAGCCGAAGCACTCGCCATGGCGCAGGCCATGGGTCTGGACCTGGCGACCACGCTGAATGTGATCGAGCAGTCCAGCGGCCAGAGCTGGATCGGCTCGGACCGCATGCAGCGCGCGCTGGTGGGCGACTATGCGCCGCGCGCCCATGTCACGCTGCTGGAAAAGGACACGCGTCTGGGCGTGCAGGCGGCGCAGGCGGCCGGCTTTGAGGGACCCCTGGGGGCGCGCGCCAGCGCCGTGTTCGCGCAAGCCCATGCAGCGGGGCTGGCGCAAGAAGACGACGCCTCGCTGTTCAAGCTCTTGCGCCGCAAGCCCTGAGGAGACCCTGCGCAGGCCAGCGCATGGACGCAGCCTCGTTCCGTCAAGACCTGGGGATGGTCCGCCGCTCAGTCGCCCCCGCCGCCACAGCCGTCGCCACCGCCACTGTCACTGCTGCCGCCGTCGCTGGCGTCAGATGAATCCGCGCCGCCAAAACCGTCCGCGTCGCCGCTGAAGCTGCCGTCGGAAAAACTGCTGCCGCAATAGACGCCTGCAGCATCGCCGCCGGCCTCGCTCTTGCGCTGAATGTCATGGCAATCGGCCTGGTAGTGGTAGCCGTTTTCGATCTGCAGCTTGGCGTCCAGGGCAAACAGCAGCGGCAGGCGCGACGGTGCCTTGGGTTGGATCGCCTCGTCGCGGCAGGCCCAGTACCAGGCGCGGCGCAATCCGTCGTTGTTCTTCGCCCTGGCCCCCAGCGCCTCGGCCGGCGTGTGGTGCAGGAACCAGCCCAGCGTGAGCTCGCACCATTGCTGGTAGGCCTGGGTGTGCAGGATGAATTCGTGCCACATCAAGTCGACCACGCGCGAGGGCATGGCAACGAATTGCTTGCGGCTGCGCAGGCAGGCGATGAAGAACTGGCGCAGGCCGCGCTCCACCAGATCACAGTCCTTGCCGCTCAGATGCGGGTAGGTTTCGCGCAGCTTGCGTTTCAGGAATTGCGGCACTGGCAGTTCGCGCAACTGGCGCTCGCGCTGCCAGCGGCACCAGGTCTTGAGCAACAGCAGCGCAACCCCGGCGGCCGCAGCCGGCCACACAGCTTGCAGACCGGGCCGAACGCTGCCCATCAAGCCCAGGCCCAAGGCCAGCAACGCCGTCACAAGCAGCGCGAGGGTCAGCTTGAATTCGTGGCGCAGCAGGCTGCGGGTCAGGGTTGGCATGACCGGCAGCGGGGATCAGCCCCGGCTCGACTTCAGATAGTCACGCGCCACCGGCTCCAGGCGCGCGGCGGTGATGCCCAGTGACTGCAACCCGGCCAACTTGCCGCTGGCCACGTTGTCGCACAGCATGGAGTCCAGGTTGTCGCGGCTCATGACCGGCTCGCCCGGCGCCAGTTCCATGAGACTGGCCTGTATCAGCCCGGCCCAGCGCGGCAATCCCAGCACCGGGCGACCTTTACCGCCGCAGACGCCGCTCAAGCGTGCCGCCAGTTGCACCAGTTGCTTGAGCGTGAACACGTCCGGACCCACCAGTTCCAACACCCGGGGCGCTCCGCCTTCAGTCGCAGCGAGTTCCAGGCTGCGCAGCACGGCGCTGGCGACATCCATCACCCAGACCGGCTGGAACCTGGCCTGCGCGCCGGCCAGCGGCATAAAGGGCAGCACTTTTTGCAGCTTGGCAAACACATTGAGAAACTTGTCGTCGGCGCCAAAGATCACGCTCGGACGAAGGATGGTCAATGCAAAGGCTGCGCCGTTCGCCGCAGCGGCGATCAGCGCGGCCTCGCCCCGGCTCTTGCTGCGCAGGTACAGGGAAGGCGGGGCCTCGGGGTTTTGTGCGTTGGCGCCCAGTGCGCTGACATGCACCAGCTGCTTCACCCCCGCAGCGATGCAGGCGCGCGCCAGCTTCTGCGGCAGATCCACATGCACGCGTTGAAACGCCGCAGCGTCGCCGTGCAGGATCGCCACCAGATTCACCACCGCATCCTGGCCCGCCAAGGCACGCGTCAACGC
Source organism: uncultured beta proteobacterium (assembly GCA_903830985.1). GTDB lineage: Bacteria > Pseudomonadota > Gammaproteobacteria > Burkholderiales > Burkholderiaceae_C > CAIKVZ01. The sequence goes on along the minus strand of CAIKVZ010000084.1, from coordinate 12,996 downwards.
AGCTTCGTCGTGCACGTCGAGTTGCAGCAGTTGCGCGGTCTGGCCAGATCCGGTTGGCGGCGCGCTGCGCGTGGGCACCGTCACCTGCCAGCCCGCAGCCAACAAATGCTGGCATACCTGGCGACCGACGAAGCCGGTGCCACCGAGAACAAATATTTTCTTCATGCTTCGAATCTATCCGGTTCGCGCAAGCGGCCAACCTGAAGGGTCAAACCACCACCGGTTCGGGCTCGAGCCGGATGCCGAAGCGCTCATAGACGCTGGTCTGAATGGATTTGGCCAAGGTCATGACCTCGCCGCCGGTGGCGCAATCGGCCGGGTTGGTGCTGCCAGTACCGCGGTTCACCAACACCAGCGCCTGGCGCTCGTAGACGCCAGCGTTGCCGATGCTTTTGCCCTTCCAGCCGCAGGCGTCGATCAGCCAGCCTGCTGCCAGTTTGACCGAGCCGTCGTCCATCAGGTAGTGCACGATCTTCGGGTCGCGCTGGATGATGTCGTCGCACTGTTCGCGCGACACCGTAGGGTTCTTGAAAAAACTGCCGACATTGCCCACAAACTTTGGGTCAGGCAGCTTGGCGCGGCGCACCGCCACCACCCAGTCGTAGATCTGCCGCGCTGTTGGGTCGGCACCCCCTGCCTCGGCGCGCTTTTTTTCCAGATCTGCATAGCCAAGCACCGGCTTCCAGGGCTTGGGCAGCGCCAGTCGAACCCGCACGATCAAGGCACGTCCGGCCAATCCGAAGCCGGTGTGACCCGCCGCATCAGACGCCGCGTGCTTGAACACCGAATCGCGGTAGCCGAAGGCGCACTGCGCGGCATTGAGCGTGAATTCGCGTCCCGTCTCCAGGTCCACAGCGTCCAGCGAGTCAAAGCGGTCCTGCAACTCCACGCCGTAGGCGCCGATGTTCTGCACCGGCGACGCACCCATGGTGCCGGGAATCAGCGCCATGTTCTCCAGTCCGGGATAGCCCTGATCCAGGGTCCAGGTGACGAAGTCGTGCCAGTTCTCGCCGGCGCCAGCCTCGACGATCCAGGCCTTGGGCGTCTCCTGCAGCAGGCGCCGCCCCATGATTTCGACCTTGAGCACCAGTGGCTTCACGTCACCCGTGAGCACCACATTGCTGCCGCCCCCCAGTACGAACCGGGGCTGCCCGGCCCATCCGGGCTGCGCGATCAGGCTGTGCAGTTCCTCCAGGCTGGACACGCGCACCAGAGCGTGAGCCTTGGCAGCGATACCAAATGTGTTGAAGGGCTGAAGGGGGACATTTTTCTCGACTAACATGGGAGGATTGTCGCATCCGGTGTCATCCACAGGATGCGGGCTGAGCCTGTCCCTAGCCCAGTGAACCAGTAAACCGCCCCTGAACAGGCTCGAGGCGGGTGATATTTTCGGAGGGCCTCGATGCCTACATTTGATACGGTTTGCGAAGCGAACATGGTGGAAGTGAAAAATGCGGTGGAAAACACCGTCAAGGAAATCGCCACCCGCTTTGATTTCAAGGGAACGGCGGCGGCCATCGAAATCAAGGACAAGGAAATCACGCTGATCGGCGACGCCGAATTCCAGCTCACACAAATCGAGGACGTGCTGCGCAACAAGCTCACCAAGCGCAGCGTGGACGTGCGCTTTCTGGACATCGGCGACGTGCAGAAGATGGGTGGCGACAAGGTCAAGGTGGTGATCAAGGTGCGCAACGGCATCGAAACCGAGTTGTCCAAGAAGATCCAGCGCCTCATCAAGGACAGCAAGCTCAAGGTTCAGGCCTCGATCCAGGGCGACGCCGTGCGCGTGAATGGTGCAAAGCGCGACGACCTGCAAGCCGCGATGGCCTTGATCCGCAAGGAAATCACCGACGTGCCCCTGAGCTTCGACAATTTCCGGGACTGAACGGAGTATTGCGCCTTGGGCGCCAACCCCATGAATTCATTCAACCGCAAGGTAGCCCTGCGCATCGCCACGGTGTCTCTGCTGCTCGCGACCGTCGCCGGCCCACTGGCCTGGATGGTGGCGCGCGAGCAGGCCGAAGAGAGCATCGTGTCCTTCGCCATGGAGGAGTCGCACCGGCTGCTGCAACAACAAAGCGCCTTTCATCTGGACGGACCCGACGCCCCCATGCACGCCCAGCAGGCGGCTGCCACACTTGCGGGCGGCCTGTTCGAAATCGCCGAGATCTACCAGGCGGACGGGATACGCCTGGCCGAGAGCCTGACGGTTGAGGGCAAGCAGATCGAAAAAGACATTCCCCACCACGGCAAACCCGGCTACCAGAAACCCTTTTACGAAAGCCAGCATCTGGCACGTGACCGCTGGGTGCTGCGCGTCTTTGTACCGCTGCGCGAAGGGGCCAGCTTGACCGGCTATTTCGAGGGTGTGCGCCTCATTCCCGACTGGCAACGTCGACAGATACTCTCCAGCGCAATGAGCATGGCCCTGATGGTGGTGCTGGCATCGTTGGCATGCGGCGGAGTGCTCTACCCCATCGTTATTCGGCTTGGCGCCGAGAACGAACACAAGACGCACGAAGTGCTGGAGTCGCACATCGCCATGATGGAGGCCCTGGGCCGGGCCATCGCCAAGCGCGATTCCGATACGGGCGCGCACAACTACCGTGTCGCCTGGATCTCCGCCAAGCTGGGCGAGGCCGTCGGGCTGGCAGGCAACGAAATGCAGGCACTGATCGCCGGCAGTTTCCTGCACGACGCAGGCAAGATCGGCATTCCCGACGCCATCCTGCTCAAGCCGGGGAAATTGACGGCCGATGAAATGGAGATCATGCGGACCCACGTGGCCATGGGCGAGGAGATCGTCACCGGCGCGGGCTGGCTCGAGGGCGGCAAGGAAGTGGTGGCGAGTCACCATGAAAAGTGGAACGGATCGGGCTATCCGCGACAACTCAAGGGCGAAGCCATTCCCCTGGTGGCGCGCATCTTTGCCATTGCCGATGTGTTTGACGCGCTGTGCTCCCGGCGCCCGTACAAGGCGCCCTTTCCTTTGGAAAACACCATGGAAATTCTGCATTGCGAAGCCGGCATGCACTTCGACCCACGGCTGATTCAGGCCTTCACGGGAATGGCTGAAAGCGTCTATGCAGCGACCTTCAACGCCAGCGAGGGTGAGACCCGCGCGCTGATGGAAACCATGGTGCGCAAGCACTTCATTCTCTGACGCAGCAACGTATCTGAGCGAGCGCTGGCAGCATCTACCGTTGCCAATGGGTTTCCCAACGAAAGACCGCAGAGCTTGAGATATGTCAATCCTGCGCTGAGGTACACGCCCTATGGTGTGGTCAATTTGATTACTTTATTGGCCCACCATGAACCAGCAGCACTCCACGGCTTTGGCCAAGTTCCCATGGAACACCTCGTGGCTAGGCCGGGTGGTTCAGACCGGCTGGGCCCTCGTTCTCGGCTGCTTGCTGGCGGCAGCGTCGGCGTCAGCGCAGTCGGTGCTGCTGGTGGGCATGATGGGCGCCAAGCCATTGTTCATCATCGATGGCGGCGCTCCCAGAAGCCTTGCAGTGCGTGAATCCCGTGACGGCGTGCTGCTGGTTTCCGCCGAGGGAGACCAGGCGGTGGTGGAGGTCGCAGGCCAACGCCGCACGCTGCGCATGGGTGAGTCACCGGCCAGCGTGGAGGGCGCCATTTCCGGACGCGGTCGGGGACGGATTGCCTTGACGGCCGATGCCAACGGGCTTTTCATGAGCCAGGGAACGGTCAATGGCGCATCGGTTCAGTTTGTCGTGGACACAGGCGCCACCTTGGTGGGCTTGAGTCTGGCCGATGCAGAGCGTGCGGGGCTGAATTACCGCAGCGGACAACCGGTCATGCTCAGCACGGCCAATGGCGTGAGCCAGGGTTGGCGCATGAAACTGGCCTCAGTGCGCGTTGGCGATGTGGAACTGCACCAGGTGGACGGCGTGGTGTCCCCCATGGGAACACCCTATGTGCTGCTGGGCAACAGTTTCCTCAGCCAATTCCAGATGCAACGCCACAATGATCAGATGACGCTGGAACGGCGTTGAATTCTTCGCGCCGTCGGCTCAGGCTTTCTTCTTCGAACCCAGTTTGGACTCCTGCCCCTTCACCAGTCGGGTGATGTTTTCCCGGTGGCGCCAGATCAGCAGCAGACTCATCAGCGTCACTGTCATGAAGATGGAGTGGTCCCGCCCGGGCAACCAGCGCTCGCCAAACAGGTAAAACAGCGGTGCCGCCAGGGCCGCCATCAGTGCGGACAGCGACGAGTAGCGAAACACCACGGCAAAAGTCAACCAGGTCAACAACACGCCCAAACCCAGCCAGCCGCTGATGCCAAACAGCACGCCCGCTGCCGTAGCCACGCCCTTGCCGCCCTTGAACCTGAAGAACACCGGGTACAAATGGCCCAGGAAGGCCGCCATTCCAACCAGCGCCACGGCGTCCCCGGCCAGTCCGAAGGGGCGGCCATAGGAAACCACCAACGCCACTGGCAGCCAGCCCTTGAACGCGTCGAGCAGCAAAGTGAGCACGGCCGCCAGTTTGGAGCCCGAGCGCAGCACGTTGGTGGCGCCGGGGTTCTGACTGCCGTAGGAGCGCGGGTCGCTCAGGCCCATGGCGCGGCTCACGATCACGGCGAAGGACAGCGAGCCGATAAGGTAGGCCGCGAGCGTCACCAGGCCGGTCAAAAGAAGGGGGTTTGAATCCAAGAGCATCTCCACATAAGGAGTGCATTTTGCCAGCGTGTCACAAGGGCAAGGCGCAGTGCACGGGTCGGGCTTCGAGCAGGCGCGTCAGCGCCGCCGGCTCCAGTTCCAGCAGGTAGCCGCGCCGACCACCGTTGATCAGAATGGTCGGCAGCGTCAGAATGCTTAGCTCCACGTACACAGCCATCTGCCGGCGCGTGGCAAAGGGCGATGTGCCACCCACGAGGTAGCCGCTGTGCCGATTCGCCACCTCCGGCTGGCATGGCTGGACCGACTTGGCGCCGATCTGCCGCGCCAGGTTCTTCGTCGACACCTTGTGGTTGCCATGCATCAACACCACCAAGGGCTTGTCGTCCTGGTCCTGCATGATGAGCGTCTTCACCACGGCGAAAGGGTCCCAGCCCAACACCTCGGCGCTGTGCGTAGCACCGCCGTGCTCCAGATACTCGTAGGGATGTTCCGTAAAGGCGATTCCGTTGGCGCGCAAAAAGGCGACAGCCGGGGTTTCGGAAACATGGTTTTTCTTGCTCATGGTGTCAAGACCCGGGCGACCGGACCGAGGCAGAACTCAGACCGCCGGGTCGCGGATCTCCCAGCGAATGGCATCGACCGCCGCCAGCAACTCCGCCGACAGCGTCATGCCAGCGCAATCCAGGTCTTCGTCGAGTTGCGCCAGCGTGGTCACGCCCAGGATGGTGCTGGCCACCTGCCATTTGCTCTGGCAAAAGGCCAGAGCCAGTTGTGTTGGCGTGAGACCATGGTCGCGCGCCAGCGCGCTGTAGCGGCGCGCTGCGGCCAGCGCCGCGGGTCGGCCAAAACGCTGCTTCTTCATGGACTCGAACTTGCTCATGCGACCGGGAGGTGCCGCCGGGGCGTCAAAGCCCGTGGCGTCGTACTTGCCGCTGAGCAGGCCAAAGGCCAGGGGCGAATACGCCAGCAGCGACACGCCCAGGCGATACAGGGTTTCGTCCAGCCCATTTTCCAGCGAGCGGTTGCTCAGCGAATAGGCGTTCTGCACGGTCGCGATGCGCGTCAGCCCATGCTGTTGCGCCAGATTCACGAACTCGTGCACGCCGTACGGCGTCTCGTTGGACAGGCCGATGGCGCGCACCTTGCCGGCCTGCACCAGACCGGTGAGCGCCTCGAGTTGCGTGTGCAGCGACGAGGTACCCAGCTGGTCCTTGGTGGGGTCGAAATACATATTGCCAAAGGCCGGTACGCTGCGCACTGGCCAGTGAATCTGGTACAGGTCGATGACCTCGGTTTGCAGGCGACGCAGGGAGGCTTCGCAGGCCGCGACGATGTCCGATGCCGTCAAATCAAGGCTGCCGTTGCGGATCCAGTTCAGGCCGCGCGCCGGTCCCGCCACCTTGGTGGCGAGCACCATTTTCTGCCGCGCGCCAGGCCTGCTGGCAAACCAGTTTCCGAGGATGGCTTCGGTGGCGCCAAAGGTTTCGGCACGGGTTGGCACGGCGTACATCTCGGCCGTGTCGATGAAGTTCACGCCGCGCTCCAGCGCGCGGTCCAGAATGGTGTGAGCCGTGGCCTCGTCTACCTGCTCGCCAAAGGTCATGGTGCCAAGGCACAGTGAGGTGACGTGCAGATCGCTCTGGCCCAATTGAACAGTTTTCATGAAGTCCGGTGCAGCAAGTGAAAGGCGCCGAGTTTAAGTGTGGACCGCGTCCTGCGCTGCCGCACGGTCTTGTTCCTGCAGTCGCAGCACGCGGCGCTGCACCTTGCCGGTGGTGGTCATGGGCAAGGCGTCGATGAACTCGATCTCCTTGGGGTACTCGTAGGGCGCCAGACGGCCCTTCACATGGGCCTGGAGTTCGGCCACGAGTCGGAAGTCAAACTCCTGCCTTGCGCCGCCGCTGGCCAGACGCTCAGCGGCGTAGTCCGGCGCCAGCACGACATAGGCCTTGACCAGTGCGCCGCGCTCGCGGTCCGGCTTGGGTACCACCACGGCGTTGGCCACGGCCTTGTGCTTGACCAGGCAGTTTTCGATCTCGCCCGGACCGATGCGGTAGCCCGCGACCTTGAACATGTCGTCGGCCCGCCCCTGGTACCAGAGGTAGCCGTCGGCGTCGCGCAAGGCCATGTCGCCGGTGCGGCACCAGTCGCCGGTGAACTTATCCTGCGTCGCGGCGGGGTTGTTCCAGTAACCCAGAAAGAAGATCGGATCCGGGTGGCCGTGCCGGTCGAAGCGGTTCAAGGCCACATCGCCGACCACGCCCACAGGGCATTCATGGCCCTCCTCGTCGATCACCGCCACGCGATGTCCCGGATAGGGCCGGCCCATGCTGCCAGCTCGGGCGGGCCACAGTCTCGAGCAATTGCCTACGATGTAGTTGACCTCGGTCTGGCCGAACATCTCGTTCACCGTGACGCCAAGCTGCTCCTGGCAGTAGGAGAACACGGCGTCACCCACGGCTTCGCCGGCGCTCATGATGGCCTGCAGGTGAAGCTTGAACTGGCGCCCGGGCTGTGGACAGGCCTTCAACATCGCCTTGAGCGCGGTGGGAAACAAGAAGGTGTGCGTCACGCCATGCGTTTGCAGCAGTTCGAAAGCCAACTGCGGGCTGAAGCGCCCGGCATAGGCCACGATGGGTCGACCGAAGTACAGGCTGGGCAGCAAGGCGTCCATCAGACCACCGGTCCAGGTCCAGTCCGCAGGCGACCAGAACACGGCCTCGCTGGCTGAAGGCGGCGGGTAAGGAGCAAAGCCGAACCAGTTCTGGCTGCAGACAAAGCCGCTCAGGTTGCCGATCAGCGCCCGATGCGGAATCAGCGCACCCTTGGGGTCCCCGGTCGTACCACTGGTGTAGATCAGCACGGCAGCCTCATCTGCCAGCGTGTCCACGAGCGCAAAGTCCGGGGCATGGTGCGCCAGCCATGGCGCGCAGCCTGCATCGTCGATGGCGATCAGTTGGCGCAACTTCGGGCAGGTGGCGCGCACGTCACGCAGTCGCAGTGCGCCCGAAGTGTCGCACAGCGCCAGCACGGCGCCGCTGTCGCGCAGTCGGAACTCCAGCGCCTCCGGACCGAACAGCGTGGACAAAGGCATCAGCACGGCGCCCATCTGCAGCAGCGCCATGTAGGCCACGGCGGTGGCAAAGCACTGCGGCAGCACAACGGCGACGCGATCACCGCGCTGCACACCCAAATCGGCCAGCGCGTTGCTCAACCGGTTGGCCTGCTGCTGCAACTGGCCGTAGCTGTAGCTCAAGGCGGGGCCCGCGTCCTGGTGCCCGATGATGGCAACACGGCTGGCCGCGCCAGGCTGCTCGGCCCAGCGGGCGCTGCAGACCCGGGCGATATTGAAGTGCTTCGGCACAGCCCATTGAAACTCGGCGTGCAAGCGGGCATAGCCATCGTGCCCGACCTGATTCGGGCTTTGCGTCATGCTCAAAACGGGGCGCTCAATGGCTGAAGGAAATCGACAGGCCGCCACCCCAGCGCGGCGCACCGTCCGACAGGCCGCGCCCCAGGCTGGTGTCCAGGCGCAAGCCCGGGGTGAACTGGTAGCCGTAGGACAAGCCCAGGCTACGCAATGCCGCGGCTTCGGGCAGGGCGCTGGCTTCTATGCGGTAGTTCAAGCCCAGACTGCTGGCGGTGGAAAACTTCCAGGCTGCACCCAGCCCACCGGACCACAGCGCACGCGGGTAGTCTTCTGCCGCGTGTCCCGCTGAAGAATAGCCCGCATTGGCGGCCACGCTGAAACTTCCCGTATCCCAAAAGGAGCCCGTGCGCGCGGCCGTGCCGAAACTGCGGCCGATGCCCACACTGACATCTGGCGCCATGCGGAAATTGCGCCCCAAGCCCAGCACGGAAAGACCGGGTGTGTCGGGCAGCACCAGATCGAATTGCCAGCGCCCCGAATCAAGGTGCAGGCCCAGTTTGGCCTGGGCCGGACTCGGCGTCAGACCGGTGGCCAGTCGCGCGTTGCCGGGCAGGGAATCAAGCCGCAGATTCAGGGCGGCGACGCTGTCCGTCGACTGCGCAGAAGCCGCCATGCACCCCAGTGCCAGAAATAATGGAATCAGTTTGAACATTGGGCGCTCACTTTCCGGAAAGGGCGGTAACAGACAGCTTCATTGTGCCCAAAAGGCCTGCGTGCATCAAGCGACCCGAAGGCGGAAAAAGCCCGGATTCATGGGGCCAGGCGCACGCTTCGGCGGCGCGCAAACCGTATGATGCCTCTCATGTACACCTGCATCAGAGCCTCGCGCAGCGAGTTGGTTTCGATACGTAATTTGCGTTACCACGTCCTGGTCTGGGACGAAACGGCCCGCCCTCAGGCAGCAACGCCGCCACTGGTGCTGTTGCATGGCTGGATGGATGTGGCCGCGTCCTACCAGTTCATGGTCGATGCCTTCACGCCGGCCTTTCTCCAGGGCCGCACCGTCATCGCGCCTGACTGGCGCGGCTTTGGCCGTACCGGCTCGGCGGGTGCCGACCATTACGGGTTTCCCGACTATCTGGCGGATCTGGACTTCCTGCTGGATCACTTCGCGGGCGAACAGGCGGTCGATCTGCTGGGCCACAGCATGGGGGGCAATATCGCCATGCTCTACGCCGGCGTGCGCCCGCAGCGCATCCGCCGGCTGGTCAACCTGGAAGGCTTCGGCATGCCGCCCACCGAATCCCGGCAATCACCCAAGCGCTACGCCAAATGGATGGACGAACTCAAGGCGCTGCACCGCGGCGAACTTGCCCTCAAGAGTTACGACTCACCCGAAGGCGTGGCGCGTCGCCTGATGAAGACGAATCCGCGTTTGAGTCCGGACAAGGCCGCATGGCTGGCACAGCACTGGGCCGCCGCGGTGACGCAAGCCGACGGATCGACGCGGTGGCAGATCCTGGGCGACGCCGCGCACAAGATCGTCAATGCCCAGCTGTACCGGGTGGAAGAGGTGCAGGCCGCCTGGCAGTGCATCAGCGCGCCCCTGCTGGCCGTGCAAGCCGACAGTGCCGAGCAAAGCATCAAGCAGTGGTATCAGGAGCGCTACACCTTGGCCCAGTACCACGAGCGGCTCAAGGTCGTGCCGCAATATGATGTGTCCGTGATCGAAGACTCCGGGCACATGTTGCAGCATGACCAGCCCCAGGTTCTGGCCGCACTGCTGGAACGCTTTCTGGCGCCTTGAGCCTGGACCCTCATTCCATGCGATCGAGCAACACCGAAAAAGCCACGCGGCACAAGGGTTTGGTCACCGAACCGAGCAGCGTGAAACGGCGCAACTGCGCCAACAGAGTGGCCGAGCGCAGCACCTCCTCGCTTTGCCCCGACATGAGGATCATGGCCCCCGTAAATCCCGTTTGCGCCACAGCTTCAAAAAAAGGAAAGCCATCGGCCCCGGGCATGGCCAGATCCAGCAGCAACAAGTCCATCGGCAACTGCTGATCTGCCAACAACTGCAGAGCCCGCTCACCGCTGCCCACAGCCGTGATATCACGCAGGCCCAGGTTGAACAGGACTTCACTGACATAGTCCAGTTGGAATGTGTCGTCGTCAACCAACAGGACCCTGAGCGCGGCGGCGCTCACGCGCGGCGCGGCATGGATCCGGTCAAGGGACAGTACTGGCAGGGAATGGGGATGGGGAAAATTCACACCCCATCATCCGACAGGAAAACAACTAAAACAATATCCTTAAAGGGCAAATTCCAGGTTTTTTTTATGACTATTGCACGGGTAGAATGAAGGCGAAGATGCGGTCACCGCACCGGCCGAAGCCGTTTTTCAAGACCCATCAGGCAGTAAACGCCGCCGGGTGGCGTATCCGTAACTGAACTTGTCCAGAGGCTGCGATGGTCCCGACCGCGAACATGATTTCGTGCCTTCGATGTTGAACTCAAAGCCACAGCTGAGTCGGCTCGACCTGCTCAAGTTGCTGGGCGTGGCCGCACTGTACAGCCTGAGCTATTGGGCCGTGCTGTGGCTCTTCGCCCGCGACGGACAGGCCAGCATCTTTTTTCTGGCCAGTGGCGTTGCCCTGGCTGCCTTGTTGATCGGCGGCAAGCGCTACGTCTGGGCGGTGTTGGCCGGCGCGGTGTTCGCCAATGCCATGGTCGGCACGGCCCTGCCGGTGAGCGCGGCACTGGCATTCGGTTCCACGCTGGCCGCAGTCACCGGTGCATGGTTGATTCGCCGTGACAAGCAATTTGACCTGGGGCTGTTGGATTTGCGCAGCCTGATGCGCGTGATCGGCCTGGGTGGTTTTGCCGGGTCCTGCGTGAGCGCCGTCAGCGGGTCCACCGCGCTTCTGCTGGCTGGCGCCCTGGATCAGGGCACCTACCTTGTAAGCATCGCCAACTGGTGGATGGGCGACACCCTGGGGGTGATCCTGATAACGCCACTGCTCCTGGCCTGGTGGCCGGCACGGCGTGCGGGCGTCTTCTTGCCCTCGCTGCGCACCGTGGGCGAGGCGGCGCTGATTTTGGGCCTCACCACGCTGGCTGCCGGCATGGTCTTCCTGGAATGGGGCCACGGCCGGGTGCCGTCGGGCGTGCACCGCGTGGTCGACGTTGTCGTCCAAGGCTACTGGATGTTCCTGTTCGTCGCCTGGGCCGCCCTGCGACTGGGAATGCGCGGCACCACGGCCGCGTTGCTGCTGGTGGCGACCGTGGGGGTCGCGGGTGCCTATCTGGGCACAGGCATCCTTGCCAGCGACGCGGTGCTCATCCGCCTGACCAATTACTGGTTTTACACCGTCATCCTGTCGCTGGTCGGCATGGCGCTGGCCTCCTACATTGATTCCGGCAGGCGGTTCACGCAGTCGCTGCAACGCAGCGGCGTGCGTAGCGCGCTGGAACTCAGAGACCATGTGCTGGCGCTGGATCAACATGCCATGGTGCTCAGCATCAACCTGCAGCAACGCATCATTTCCGTGAACGACCAGTTCTGCGAGGTCAGTGGCTATGCGCGTGAAGAGTTGTTAGGACTGGACCTGCGCGAACTGGCCAACGGTCTGAATTCGCCAGGACTTTTCGCCGACATGGAGCGTACGCTGGCGCAGGGCAAGGCATGGAGTGGCGAAATCTGCAACCGCGCCAAGGACGGACATGTCCACTGGTTGCGCATGACGGTTGCGCCCTTTCTCGGCGAGGATGGCCAGGCCAGCAAGTACGTGGCCATCTGTGCTGATGCCACGGCACGCATGCTGGCCCAGCAGCAGGCCCGGCGCATGGCGCAACTGCACGCCAGCCTGAGCCGATGCGGCCAGGCCATCATCCACAGCAGCAGCGAAGACGAACTCTTTGCCCAGGTCTGCCGCATTGCCGTCGAGTCCGGCGGCCTTGCCATGGCGTGGGTCGGGAAAATTGATGAACCCAGCCGCAGCGTTCGCATGGCCGCCAGCTTTGGCGATACCGGCGGCTACCTGGACGGATTGGAAATTTCCACCGACCCGGATTCGCCGCCGGGCCAAGGTCCCACCGCCATCGCCTTGCGCCAACGTCGCCCTTACTGGTGCCAGTCCAACGACGGCGACGAGGTCACCAAACCGTGGCGTACGCGCATGGCGCGCAGCGGGCTGGCGTCCAGTGCCGCCCTGCCCCTGTTTTGCCACGGCGAACCGGTGGCCGTGCTGTGTTTGTACGCGACAACGCCTCATTTTTTTGACGATGATGCACAACAGCTGCTCGACGAGATGGCGTCCGAGGTGAGCTTTGCTTTGGACAAATTTGCCAGCGAGGCCTTGCGTCTGCATGCCGAGTCGGCCTTGCGCGACAGCGAGTCCGAGGCCCGATTCGCCCTGGAAAAAGCCGATGCCGCACTGCGTGAACTGAACCTGCAAAAATATGCGCTGGACCAGCACGCCATCGTCGCCACCACCGACGCACAGGGAAAAATCCGCTACGCGAACGACCGGTTTTGCGAAGTCAGCGGCTATTCGCGCCTGGAGTTGCTGGGTCAGGACCATGCACTGCTGAATTCGGGCGTGCATCCCAAGGGGTATTTCAAGGCCATGCACGACTGCATCGCGGGCGGCGCCGTATGGCACGGCGAAATCTGCAACCGCGCCAAGGACGGCCGCTTGCACTGGCTCGATACCACCATCGTCCCGTTCATGACAGAAAACGGCCAGCCGCAGCAGTACATCGCCATCCGCTCCGACACAACGGCACGCAAGCAGGCGGAAATCAGCCTGACCGAGCGCGAGGAAATTTTTCGCAGCATCGTGACCCAGGCCCGCGACGCCATCGTTCTGTTGGATGCCACAAGCCTGCGCATGGTGGAGTTCAACGACGCGGCCTGCCATATGCTCGGTTACAGCCGCGATGAATACGCCCTGTTGACTGCCAACGACATCCAG